>JAEEPS010000142.1 GCA_016284875.1 Salinivirgaceae bacterium
GTTGCTGCTCCGCGGATGCTGCCAATAGGCGCCTGTGTGCGCCAAGTTACAGAAACGACATCAGTTGTCGCTGTCCGGCCGTCGCCATCGGTTACAACCACTTGGTATTTTTTCGTTTGTCCGGAACCTGTGGCAGTGTACGATGTTGAATTAGTGCCAACATTGGTCCAATGGCTGCCATTGTCGGTGCTTTCCTGCCATTTATATGAATAAGACGAGTTGTTACCGCCCGAGGCCGCACCAACCGAAAGGCTCACATTGTTGCCGCTGTAGGTGGTGCCGCCACCACCGCTGATGCTGCCAATAGCCACTGGTGAGCGCCAAGTTACAGAGACGATATTTGTTGATTTTGTCTGGCTGTCACCGGTTACGACCACTTTGTATTTTTTCGTTTGCCCAGAACCTGTGGCAGTGTACGATGTTGAATTAGTGCCCACATTGTTCCACGTGCTGCCATTGTCGGTGCTTTCCTGCCACTGGTAGGAATAAGTGCCGTTGCCTCCCGAAGCAGCGCTGACTGTAAGATCTACATTGTTGCCGCTATAGGTGGTTCCGCCGCCACCGCTGATGGCGCCTGCAACCAACTGCGGTCTCACACTAACCGTAACAACATTGCTATAAACTCCGCTTTGATGATCATAATCTACAACCAGACACTTATAGTATTGGGTTGCTGTTAAACCCGTCGGGGTATAACTTGCGCTTGTCGCTCCTTGTATTTCCGAATATGTTCCCCCGGATAAAGTGCTGCTGTACCATTTGTAAGTCTTGCCACTGACGCGGCCGCCGGTTGATGAGCACGAAAGGCTCACGCTTCCACCATAATACGTGTTTGCTGATGACGGACTTGCTGTAGCAACTATCGGGACAATGCATACGAAATAGTCATTCCCATACGATGATGAATATGGATATGTTGTATAACCCTCATGATACGTTTCTGACTGACAACTGCTATTGGTGGCTTTCTGCTTGTAAAAAGTTGTGTTGGCAGGTCTGGTAATACTTAAATTCAGGTAATTAGAATTTGGTATTTCACTATAATTGCCATCGGATGAAGTTGATTTATACCATTTATATGTTCTATTACCATGTCCTAAACCAGTGACACTCACTATTGATGTAGAGTTGCCTGTGACAGTGCTTCCATACCATCCATTGGGTTTGTCGAATTCACAACTAGAGCCATAAAAACTATTAGGGGTAAATCTTAACGCGCCAAGCGTAGTCGAGGCAGTGGCCGTAACAGCGGTACCATCTGACTTTTTCCAAACCCTGTCTGTAACAGTTATAGTTATTTTTTTGCTTGCGGTCACATCATCGTAACAGTGTGGGGCGCCATTTTGATTTACATGACAAACATTTATTGTTGATGTTCCTTGTCCCGTATATAATCCGCCGTTAGTTGATGACCAAGTATATTTATAATCGCCAGAACCGCCTTCTACCGATGCGCTTATTGATGCATAAAAATCTGATTCGCAAGGTTTTGATATACTTGCATTAGATATTTTTGTCTTAAATGACTTTTCATGTGTTTTGTCGCAATGATAATAATGGTTTATGTTACCAGCAACCGTTGTCCAACGAACAACTACACAGTAATACCTATCCGAGTAATACTTGCCATCTGCTATGCTTACGTTTATTTTGGTCGCATTATCTGAAAAACTGCCGGTTCCGACAACATATGTATTACCATTATAATATGTATTATCACATTCCTCTGGCAATTTAGGAAGAGCATATACGGTAATAGAATGACTGCTATTGTTATAATAAGCAGACTCAATTGTCGTTGTAATTGTTGGGTTCTTTTTGAAGTCCCAATCCCATTCTTTTTCGACATAATTACCTTGCCACGCATAAATGTTGTTGCTGAGGCACAACAACAATAATAATCCTAGCACTTTTCCAAAAGTATTTCTCATATCAAAAAGGTTTATGTAATCACCATAAAATTAAAGCGGTAAGATTGATTTTGTAAAGGTAGAAATTCATTTTGCAAATTCAAGTTTATGCTGATATGTATCTATAAAATCCCCGCCACCTTCTCTTTTCCATCCATCACAACGGTGACGGGGTGGCTGAAGCGGATATGTCGGAAATGTTTTGTTGCGTGAATTGTTTCTTGATTGTCAAGCACTTCCCAACGAATGAAACTCTTTGCCGAGTGGTTCTGCACTGCAAAATAGCCAATGTTCATCGACGTGACATTGTGGAAAAAATGCGAGCCAAGCGAAAAATCGAGCGGATAGTCGTTCAGGCCGATTTCCACAATCACACGCGCGTTTGAAATCTGCGACCAATCGACAGGAACGCCCAGAAAACGGTCGCTTGAGCCCCAACGCCCAGGACCAATCAAGATATACTTGCGGCCCTCTTCAATCATCATTGTGTTCAGGCGATTGATTTCTTCGGCCATTTCAATGGTTTCCAACTTGTTAAACTTCTCGTTATCAATGTAAATCACGTCTTCAATGTCATTTAGCGTGCCGTTGCCCAGACTCTGCTGCGTGTAGAGCCACAGACGCTCTTTCTGCTCAAAAATGTTGCAGTCGGTCTCGATGGTGTTTGCGCCCACAAGTGGCTTAATCTGAAGCAGATAGAACGATGGCTTGCCGTCAAGGCCTGGCGTAAGGTTCACGGCGTACTCAATCTCGACAGGCGAGCCGAACGCGTCGCGGACGGTGGCCAGAATGGTGTCGATGGTTTCGGCCAGCGGGAAGTAGTTATATTGCAGAATATCAGCAAAATTCAGCACGCGCGGCCCATAGCCGTCGGTTCCAGGCCTAATGGTGTCATTATCAGCATTATAAACCGATGCCAGATGCTTCAGAGAGCCGTGCTCTTCGGCGTCGTAGATGTCGACCATTTTAACGGCCGCCAACTCGCCGTCGGCCAGAAAATCGGGGTCGGTGTTGGTCAGGTCGAGCGCGTAGAACTGCGTCTGCGTGGTCTGCAGCAGCGATTGCGTGGTGTACATTGACACCTTCGGGTAGCGCGGCGAGAATCGGTAAGCCTTCCACCCGTCGACCACGTAACTACCTAATCCCATTGCAATTACGGCGTAACCTTCTTCGGGCTTCATATCGGCAATGGGGTAGAAATTGTACGACTGCGCCACGCCGCTGATGTGCGGATAATAGTAGTTACCAAATTGAGTTCCAACAAGTTCCTGAATAATAACGGCCATTTTCTCGCCTTCAATCTTGTGGTTGATGGCGTTGAAATAGCCCCGCGCCTGGTCGGAATAGACTGACGCATAGACCAGTTTGATGGCGTCGCAAACCAGTTGGAAGGTCTTTTCCTTGTTCTCGCCGTTGGGCACGATGTAAGTATCAAAAACGCCCGCAAACGGCTGATTAATAGAATCTTCCGATGTACTCGACGAGCGCACAACAAGCGGTTTGTCAATATGGTTCACAAAATCGCGCACGCGCCGCTCAAGTTCCAGGCTCAAATTGCTGTAGTAGAACAATTCGCGCAGGCGCTGATACGATACTTCGGGGTCGATAACCTTGACATACAGTTTGTTACGTTCCATAAAAGTGTCAAACTCGTCGGTGCCGATGATGACCGTTGTCGGCGTGAGCAGGTTGATGCGCTTGGCCAGGTCGCCCAAATCAAGGTTGTAGATGAGCACGTCGATGAAGGCCAGGCCGCGCCCCTTGCCGCCCATTGTGCCGCCCGCAAAGCGCACAATGTTGTGCTCGTCAACGGTCGAAGTCTCGTCGTACGAGAGCACCTTGCCCTTCTTTTTCTGCTCGCGATAGACGCGGATGGCGTTCAGCACGTCCTGCCGCGACTGCTCAATGTCGTTTCGGTCTTCCAGCCGCATAGCGTTGATGGTCCGCGCCAGTTGGATTTCGCCGCGCGCCATAAGCCAGATAGAGTACTGATTCTTAATGGCGTGGCGCACAAACGAGTCCTGCGGCACGTCGTGGATGAGCATTTCAAACTCACGCAGCGAGTGGGCCACCCCAATGTCCTTGCCGTCCTTGGTTCGGAACAGAAAATCGCCATAGCCTAGATACTTAATCAGGTGGCGGCGCAGGTCGTCGAACAGAGTTGCGCTGTTTTTGTTGATGAAGAAAATCTTGTTTTCCGATGCGTTCTCAAGTTGCACGTCTTC
>JAEEPS010000143.1 GCA_016284875.1 Salinivirgaceae bacterium
CTCCGCCAACTTCTGCAAAAGCCCCAGCGCCTTCTCCACGGTACGCACGCCTTCGAATGAGAGCACGAGTTTGCCGTTTTTCTCCTGCATCTGGCAGGTGCTGCGGTAGCGCTGCACGTTGCCGATGATGGTTGTGAACTGCGGCGACTGGTAGAAAACAGAATTCTGGTCGCTGACGAAACTGATGGTCATCTTGCCGTTTTTCAGCATTATACGCTCCATTCCAAGTCCAACGGCTATCCAGCGCAGGCGCACAACCTGAAGCAATTCGAGAATCGATTGCGGCACGGGGCCGAAACGGTCGGTCAGTTCCGACACAAAGGCTGCAATGGCTGACTCGTCCTGCAGCGAGTCGATGCGGCGATAGAGATTGATGCGCTCTGAGACGTTCTCGACGTAACTGTCGGGAATGAGCAGTTCCATATCGGTATCGACGTGACAATCAGCCACAAACTGAATCTCGTCGAACACCGATGTGTCGGCTGGCGAGCCATCGGCTTGACCGCTCTTCACCTCGCTTTCGAGTTCCGACTCTTTGAGTTCGACAAGCGCTTCGTCGAGAATCTTCTGGTAGGTCTCGAAGCCCAAATCGCCGATGAAGCCGCTCTGCTCCGCGCCAAGCAGGTTGCCCGCTCCGCGGATGTCAAGGTCCTGCAGCGACAGGTTCAGGCCACTGCCCAACTCGCTGAAGTCCTCGATGGCCTTCAGGCGGCGGCGCGCCTCGTCGGTGAGCGTTTCGGGCGGGGGCGAGAAAATGTAGCAGAAAGCCTTGCGGTTCGAGCGCCCCACGCGGCCGCGCAACTGGTGCATATCGCTCAATCCGTAGCGCTCGCCGTCGTTGATAATGATGGTGTTGGCGTTTGGAATGTCGAGTCCCGACTCGATAATTGTAGTCGAAACCAGCACATCGTACTTGCCCTCCATAAAATCGAGCATAATCTGCTCCAGTGTGTTGCCGTCCATCTGACCGTGAGCCGTAATCACTCGGGCCTGCGGCACAAGGCGCGTCAGCATTCCCGCGATTTTCGGCAACTGCTCAATGCGGTTGTTGATGAAGAAAACCTGTCCGCCGCGGTTCAGTTCGAAACTGACGGCCTCTTTTATGATGCCTTCGTCGAACGTATGTACCTCTGTCAGAACAGGTTGGCGGTTGGGCGGTGGCGTGCTGATGACCGACAAATCGCGGGCGCCCATCAGCGAGAATTGCAGAGTGCGCGGAATTGGCGTGGCCGTCAAGGTCAGCGTATCCACATTGACTTTCAATTGTTTAAGTTTTTCTTTCACACCGACGCCGAATTTCTGCTCTTCGTCAACAATCAGCAAACCTAAATCTTTGAATTTCACGCTCTTGCCAATCAGTTTGTGCGTGCCGATGACAATGTTTAACTCGCCGCTCTCGAGCCGCGCCAGAATGTCTTTCTGCTCTTTTGTGGTGCGCAGTCGGCTCAGATAATCGACGGTGCAAGGCATATCGGCCAGCCTCGACTTGAACGTTTTGTAGTGCTGCATTGCCAGAATGGTTGTGGGCACAAGCACCGCAACTTGCTTATTATCAGCCACTGCCTTAAACGCCGCGCGGATGGCAATCTCGGTCTTGCCGAAACCAACATCGCCGCAAACTAGGCGGTCCATCGGCATCTGACTTTCCATATCGGCTTTCACGGCTTGCGTGGCCTTCATTTGGTCGGGCGTGTCCTCGTACATAAACGACGCCTCAAGTTGCTGATTCATAAACGTATCGGGCGAAAAAGCGAAGCCCTTCTGCGCCTTGCGCTGAGCATAGAGTTTGATAAGGTCTTTGGCAATGTCTTTGACCTTGCTCTTTGTGGTGGCCTTGAGCCGCTGCCAGGCGCCCGAGCCCAGTTTGTGGACAGTGGGCACCTCAGCGTCCTTGCCCTTGTATTTCGATATGCGGTGCAACGAGTGAATGCTCACAAAAAGCACGTCGTTGTCTCTGTAAATCAGTTTGATAGACTCCTGATACTTACCGTTGATTTCAACTTTCTGCAGTCCGCCGAAACGTCCGATGCCGTGGTCGATGTGAACCACGTAATCGCCTATGTGCAAGTTATTTAACTCGGCCAACGTGATTGACTCGCGCTTGTTGAAACCCGTTTTGACATTGTAGCGGTGGAAGCGCTCAAATATCTGATGGTCAGTAAAATAGCAGATTTTCAGTTCGTTATCCACAAACCCTTCGTTCAGGGTTTTCAGCACGGGAACGAATTTTGTACGTATGCCGCGGTCTTTGAAAATCGATGTCAGGCGGTCGTTTTGTGCCTGATTATCAGACAGAATATGAATCCGATAGCCGCGGTCTGTATAGTCATCGAGTGTTTGCGCGAGCAGGTCGAAATTCTTGTGGAAGACGGGCTGCACGGTGGTGTCGAACTTGATTGGCACGCCGCGCTTGTCGAGCATCTTGCCGCCCCACTCGCCGTAGGTCCGCGTGGCCACAAGTTTATAGAATTGGTCGCCGTTGAGCGCCATCTGCGAGATGGTTTCGGCGTCGGCCCGCTCGGCTGCGTTTGTGCAGATGGTGTTTATCCGCTCGATGGCAACCGCCAGATTATTAAAGAAATAAACGGTAGAATCGCTAAAGAAATCGGTAATCGGAATCCGCACGTCGCCCATCTCGCGGTCGTGGATGTTTGGGATGATGGTGACGCGGTCGGGCGTGTCTTTAGTCAACTGACTTTCAATATCGAAGGTGCGGATGCTGTCAACATCATCGCCAAAGAAATCGAGACGGAACGGCATCTCATCGGCAAACGAAAAAACATCGATTATGCTTCCGCGAACCGAGTATTGGCCAGGCTCATAGACGAAATCGACGCGCTCGAAACCGTAATCGTGCAGCAACTCAACCAGAAAATCGTGCGAGAGCGTGTCGCCCTTGCTGATGACAAAGGTGTTCGACGCCAGTTTTTCGGGCGAAACCACCCTTTCCATCACGGCTTCGGGGTAGGTGACCACAATCATCGGGCTTTGCGCCGACGCCACCTTGCCCAGCACATCGGTGCGCAGCAGAATGTTGCTGCTGTCGGTGCGCTCGTGGTCCATCGACCGCTGATACGACGACGGCATAAACTCGATGTCGGCCGTGCCCAGAATGGTCTGCAAATCGTTATACAGGTAGGCCGCCGATTCCATATCGGCTTCAACCAGCACCATCGGCCGCCGCTGCAGCCTGAACGCCGCCCCCAGCACCATCGCCACCGACGAGCCCTTGAGCCCCTTGAGCGACACCACCGCCTGCCGCTCGGCAAGCGCCTGCACCAGCGACTTGACGCCGCGGTGACCTTCCCATTCCGATATTAGTTGTGTTGGTTCCAAAATTCTGCCGTTTTGCGGGGGCAAAAATAGGGGATTTTGGATTTGGTTGGTGTCGACGATTGTGTGTTTAAGCTTTTGAAACTTACACTTTCACGCGCCTATTTTCTTTCCAGCTCAAACCTGAACGGCTTGTCGAAATTCCGCCGCGAGTAGTAAGTCACCGACGGGTGCGACAAATCCATCACCGCAGTCCAGATTGTGCCCCAGAAATTATCGCTCGAAGGTTGTGAAACTGACTTAATGACCTCAGTAAGTGATTGTTGCGTCATCACGCCAGTGGCCTGATTATACTGCTCGCACAGAACATTGTAACGATTGTCGAACGGAAGAAGCCCAACATTGCGTTTCTGCTCGCACAAATAGTGATTGGTAACGGCCTGCGTTTCGGTGACAACCATCTGATTGTCAACATATTCAACCACAACGCTACGACCCGATGCATCGGACATTGCATAATGGTGCGCCGCGCCAATATCAGAGTGCATATCGATGCTGCTGAGCAGCTCCAGAGCCTCGTCAACCGAGGCGGCGTTGGTGAGCAGGTAGCGGAGCGCCATTGTTGTGGTCAGGTCGGGCTTGTCGGTGCGCTGATTAGTCACAGCCGTGTCGCCGGCAATAAGGTCGGCAATGGCAAAACCTTTCTCGTTGATGCCATCCAAAGCCACAAACAGGCACGACAACGCCATATACTGGTTGGCGAAACCCTCGGGCAGCCAGCCATCTCCAAAGCCGAACAGATTGATATTGAAGGTGCTGACCGACTCATAACCTTTATCGGGCACTGTATG
>JAEEPS010000061.1 GCA_016284875.1 Salinivirgaceae bacterium
CGCTTAATTAATTAGTTTTTAGTTTGAAAGACGAAGGCCTTTCGCGCGAGCGGAAGGCCTTTGGCGGTTTGTGGCGGGGCGAAAGGATGGTAATTTGTGAATAAAAAGGCTCAAAATTCGCGTGAAAACTGTTCGCTCCATCGGTAAAATCGCTAACTTTGTATTTATGTTTTTAAAAGAAAACCATAGTGCGTTTGTCAGAAATGGCAAAACTAACTTGTTGAAAAATAGTGCATTTACCATTATATTGAAACATATTAACTAATGATAAAATGAAAAGAGTCATCAGAAAATTCTTTTTTGCGGCAGCCATTGCCATTGCAGCCATTGCCAATGTTGAAGCACAAAACAGTTTCGCCTATCAGGCGGTGATTCGTTCAGCCAAAGGCGAATTGGTTAGTAACCAAGAGATTGGAATGCAGATCAGCCTCCTTTACAATGATAAGGTTGTCTACAGCGAGACTCACACCCCAAAAACCAACCAGTACGGCAACGTGCAGGTTGAGGTGGGCAAAGGCCAGAAGGTCAGCGGTGATTTTGCCGCCGTGCCATGGAGCACCATGAAAGTGATGATGAAGATTGAGGCCGACCCCAATGGCGGCACCAACTATATCGATTTGGGAACCATACAGTTGCAGCCCGCACCGTACGCCATGTACGCTCCGGCGGCAGGTGCGGTGAGCACCATTCAGGCTGGCGACCCGAAATCGGACAGCGACGCGCTCTTCGAGGTTAAGGACAAGGACGGCAATGTCGTTTTTGCCGTTTACCCCGATGGTGTTCGCGTTTTTGTTGATGACTCTGACTCAACCAAGGCAGCCCGCACGGGTTTTGCAGTTGCCGGCCGCCGTGCAGCCAAAGAAGGCGAGGAGGCCAACTATTTCGAAGTAACAACCAACGGCACGCAAGTGTTTGTTGATGAGGATAATGCCGGTCAGGATTCGGCCAAGGCCATGAACACCGGTTTCGCAGTCAGCGGACGCCGTGCTGCCAAAGATGTCAATGCCGACTTGTTCACTGTTGGCTCAACCGGCACTCAGGTTTATATTGATGAAGATGTTGCAAAAGCCGCCCGCACCGGTTTTGCAGTTGCGGGCCGCCGTGCAGCAAAAGATGGCGAGAGCGATAAATATTTGGAAATCAACCCTGATGGCACCCGCGTTTATATCGACAGCGAGGAAGATTCAACCAAAGCCATGCGCACCGGTTTTGCAGTTTCTGGCCGCCGTGCTGCCAAAGACGATGCCGACAGCAAACTGTTCGAAATCAATGCCGATGGAACACGCGTCTATGTTGACGATGACCAGAAGGCCGCCCGCACGGGCTTTGCTGTTGCAGGCCGCAGGGCAGCCAAGGGCAACGAGCCCAAACTCTTTGAGGTGAACAGTTTCGGCACACAAATATATATAGAGACAGAGGGCAAGCCAGTGAGCACAGGATTTGCAGTGAGCGGACGCCGAGCAGCCAAGGCTGGCCAGAATGTTAAATATATGGTGATTGACGCCGACGGCACCCGCATCTATGTTGACTACGACGAGGCCAAAGCCATGCGCACCGGTTTCGCGGTCAGCGGACGCCGTGCAGCCAAAGACGGTGAGCAGAACACCATCTTGGAAGTGAACAACCAGGAGGGTACTCGTGCCTATGTCGATGACATCGACGGCAAGCCGGTTTCAACAGGATTTGCAGTGAGCGGACGCCGTGCTGCCAAAGAAGGCGAGCCCGACCTGATGCGAATCACAAGCCTCAATTCAACGATTACCGCTGCCAATCTGGCCATGCAGGACAAGAAGACCAACAACAACATGATGTCGATCACCCCCGATAACACCAAAATCAACACCGATGAACTGCGTTTGCTCTCAAACGACGACTCAGAGGTGCTCTCGACAACCAACGGCAATGTGGATGTCAAGAACGACCTTGTGGTTTCTGGTGAGGTGGCACAAAATGTTGATGCTACTGAGAATGAGGATGTTAAGCCGCTCATGCTGTCGGCAGTCAAAGTGATTGAGACTGTTAAAATTGCCGATACCATTCCTGGCTTGGATGCGCCTAAAGGCTACGCGTTCCTGAAAATTTACGGTAACGGCAAATTCGCGCAGACGAAAAATATAGATTCAGAGAAAAATGCATATATGTTCTTCAGTGCTGCCGGCAACCTCGTCGCCAATCAGAGTGATGCCGTTGCGGCAGTGATCATGACCAAGGCCTCCACACCCGATGCCCAACTCATTATCTGGCCGTTGAAACAAGCCAACACACTGAGAATCAGTTTCGGTCTGATGGCGGAGGGCGACACTTCGAACCGCTATGTTCCGGTTGAGGCACTTATCAATGCCGACGGACCGGTTGAGTGCCTTGTTGATGTGAAATCGGCCAACGAGGAACTCGGCAAGGTTAGGATAGAAGGCCCGAAGGTTTACGGCTCGAAGGTTGAGATTCACGCAGAACCGATTGTTGAGGGCTATCACTTTGCAGGATGGAGCGACGAACGCTCAGCCAACCCGCGCACGGTGCTAATTCTGCACGACACCGCCTTCGCATCGGCAAAATTCGAAATCAACACCTATAATATAACGACCTCTGCCGAGAACGGTACGGTTGAAATCGTTGGTGAATCTAACGACGACGGCACATTCAATCATGGCACTAAAATAGAACTAAAAGCCATTGCTTCAGATAATTACCACTTTGCAAACTGGACCGATGGCGACACCGCCAATCCGCGTGAGTTCACCATTGTGAGCGACACCGCCTTTGAGGCAGTGTTTGTCCAAGACGAGATAAGCAAGACCGTAACCGTAACGTTCTTCACCGGCGACGGCAGCACTGTTGACCCGATAGATGCGAATTATAACACCACAATCATGGAGCCAGGCGCACCAACACTTGACAATTACCAATTTGGCGGCTGGTACACCGATGAAAAATTCACAAATCAGTTCGACTTCTCAGCCCCAGTTACAGACAACATAACTGTTTACGCCCAATGGATACTTAACAGTTATTCAATATCAATTGCACCGGTTGAGGGCGGCGAGGCGAAAGTTAAAACCGCAGCAAATGCCGACGATGGTAAATATTCGCACGGAACCAGAGTTACAGTTACCGCAAGCGCGTCGGAAGGCTACGAATTTGTGGAATGGGCTGCTAGGGACATGGAGTTGGATGATGCCCAAAAGAAAGATACGGTGTTGGAGTTCGAAATCACATCGGATGTGAATCTGAGACCCGTATTTGCTTTGAAGAAATACCTTATCAACGCCACGGCAGAAGAAGGCGGCTCAATCAGCACTGAAGGACTTGACCTGAACAACTATGCCGAGCACGGAACAGAAGTCACACTTACAGCCCAACCATCCGGCGATGCATACGAATTTGCAGGCTGGGAGAGTGACAACCTTGAATTGACCGATGAGCAGAAATGGAGCGAAACCATTGAAATAGAGGTTAAACAAGCCTTTGACATCACGGCCAAGTTTGCATTGAAAAAATATTTAGTGCAGACCGGCGGTGGTCAAAATGGTAAAGTTACAGTCACGGTAAAAGAAGGTCCGGAACCCGAAAACGACTATTATGTTCATGGAACAGTTGTCAAATTCACAGCCGAGCCTAACGGCCCCGACTACGAATTTGGCGAATGGTTGGGAAGTGTCATTAATACGCTCACCGATGAGCAGAAACACAGCAACGAGATTCAAGTTACCGTAACGTCAGAAATAATTGCGCAAGCCACATTCAAGCAGAAAATGGCAGTAACTTTCAATGCCAACGGCGGCAAATTTGGCAACGATGATGCTGTTACATCTACTACAATCTATGTCAGCAATGGTGGAAAAATCGCCCAAGAACAAATTCCGGCACCCACACGCGAGGGCTACACGCTGACCAACTGGCTCGATGCTGATGGCAATCCGTTCGATTTCAGCACTGAAATCAACGGTAACATTGAACTCACTGCCCAATGGGTAAGAGAGTTCTATGTGGCTTCAAGAAGTGATGGCGAAGTCGGTAGCGGCACAATTGACAACCCGTTTGCTTCTGTCCAAGTAGCATTTGACTCCATTTTGGACGAAAAGAAGACCAACACCGACTATCGAATTGTGGTTCTCGGCACACTTGAGGGCGGACAGTCGATGGGCGACTTTTTTGAGGAGGATAATGGCGAAACGGCCACAACCCTTGAAGGCACTACCATTACTCTTGTAGGCCAAGAGCATAATCAGCAGTCTGCTGTTATCGACGCGACTAAAGACGAGGAGAACGACCCGATTGCTCTCCAGGTATTCACCAACATTCCGGTAACTATTGAGAATCTGACAATCACTGGTGGCCGCAACCGTGAGGCTGGCGGAATACAGATTAGTAGCGAAGATGGTGTTGTGAGCCACGTAACACTTGGTGCGGGTGCGCTTGTAACCGAAAACTATGTGTTGGAAGGCGGTGGCGGCGGAGTATCTGTGCATGGCGAAGGCAGTACATTTAAAATGCTGCCAGGCAGCAAGATAACAAACAACATTGCCGGCACGGAAGACGATGCCACAAACAGCGTAAACGGCCAAGGCGCAAACGGTGGCGGTGTTTATGTTGGTGTAGGCAGCACATTTATAATGGCCGGCGGCGTAATCAGCGGCAACGAGGCTGTTAGTCCTGAAAATGATTATCAGAACTATTATGGCAGAGGCGGCGGTGTCTACAATGAAGGAGTGATGTATATGTATGGCTCGGCTGTCATTGGTGATACAACACCAAAGACGGAAGCAACTGCCAGCCAACACTCAAACATAGCAATGAATGGTGGCGGTATCTTCAACAACTGTGGACAATTGTGGATTGGTTACAAACCTGGCGAGAGTTCAGATGATGCCCCAGTTCCCGACGAGGAGTTTATAGGTGGTATTGCCTACAACTACGCTCAGGAAAAAGACAACACTTGCGGCAACGGCGGTGGTATTGGTTTAGGAGGCTATAATGATGGAGAGAGCAATCACATTTACAAGTGCAAGATAGCATATAATGCGGCGGATCTAAACGGTGGAGGTATAGGTAGAATTTTTAATAATTCCGGACATAGTGCATTATCTATCGACCAATCCATCATCAAAGGTAATGTGGCAGGCATCGATGGTTATGAGGAAGGAGGCCTCGGCGGCGGACTGTTCCTTAATATGGAAAATGCATACATAAACAACACCATCATCAGCAACAATACCGCTACAAACGATGGCGGCGGATTATACTTCGAAGGATATAAGATTGCGTTGGATAATTGCCAAGTCACTGGCAACAAAGCAATGGAAGGAGCCGGTGTTTATTTGATGGGGGATGGAGAATTGCACATGAACAATGGTAGCATTACTGACAACACATTATTGCCTGAACAAGATCCCGAGGATGACTCTGATGACCCGCAAAAGCAAGGTGTATATATCAATTACTCATCTGAAATGTATGTCAGCGGAGCGCCTGTTGTTGATGAGGTGTATGGAGATTATCCTACTGTAGTATATATTGAATGTGAAAAAAAATACACGCCTAATGGCCATTATACTGAAATAGAGTCTGATGCGCGTTATGATCTTGTGCCGCTGGCATTGGGAACTGGTGCAGATATAACTGTTACTCCGGCAGAATATACAGTTCCAAAAGTGAGTGAAGATGGTCTTTGTTTTGATGATATTTTGCCGATTATTGGCAACTGTACAGCCGTCAATTATGAGTATTTCTCTGTCACCGGCGATGACCGCGCATGGTTTGTTAACCCGGATGGCTATCTTATTTACGAATGTACGGTGGATTTTGTAGGTAAGGGTACAAATAGTATTTCTTCTCAGACGGTTATGTATGGTGAAAAAATCGATGATCCTACAGGCGATTTGTCAGAAGCGGTACTACAACAGCAGCAGCAACTCGGCTACGATTTCGCTGGTTGGTCAAAAGAAGATGGAACAGTATTCGATCCCGAAAATGAATTTGTAACAGAAAACATGACTCTTTCTCCCAAATGGATTAGAACAATTAATGTTAACACATCATCAGTAGAAGAAGTTTCAGATGGATCTGAGAATCACCCATTCAAACATATTCAGGATGCTGTTGATGCGATTGCAGGTTTCAATCATCCAGAAGCAGACTATACCATTATGGTGACAGGTTGGGATAATGAAAATGTTACTATCGAAGATTCAGAGACTGAAGAATTCCCGGCTAAATCAATCATGTTGAAAGGAGCAGGAAATGGTGATAAAGGAATTAAAAATGATAATAATATATCCACGCCCCTTGTGGTAAGGACAAAAAGGCCCGTCACCCTTCAAGATTTTAAGATTTATGTTACTAGTGATCATTATATAAACATAGTAGATAAAGCAATAGCACTTTTTGTAGGCAAAGGGGCTGATGTAACACTTGGTGCAGGAACAGAAATAAATGGTAATGGTTATTCAGAAAGTGTTAGAGGCGGTGTAGTTGTTGCAGGCAAACTTACTATGAACGGTGACGCAAACATTCATGGTTTCACTACTTCAGGTTCTAGTAGTAATACGATTCAATTTCATAATGCCCCAAACAACCGCACTTATCAATATTGTTCTGCAGGAGGTGTTTTTGTTGATGGCGGAGAATTGGTTATGAATGATAATTCTTCAATTTACAGTTGTAAGGCAACTGGTTCTGATTATGGTGGAGGTGCAATTCACATGTTGTTAGGTTCTGTTACTATGAATGGTAAATCTACGATTGGAGGTTCAGCAGAGCGTGCTTGTGTTGCAGGGTATTATGGTAGTATATGTATTGAGGGCGGAACATTTATCATGAACGATGAAGCGACTATATCGTATTGCAAGGGTGGCACTAATGGAGGCGGTGCTGTGTACGTGAAATATGTTGAAGTTGAAATAGTTAAAAACCATTATTATGAGTATCCTAGTGGAAAATTCATTATGAATGGTGGCGAGATAAGTCACAATACAAATAGTGAAGATGGCACTGATGGACATGGCTTGTATCTGGTAGAGGGTTCCGAGTTCACAATGACCGGTGGTACCATTAAGGAAAACACAGGCGATGGTGTTTTTATACAAAGTGGTCAGGTTACTTTTGCTGATGAATTTGGTATCAACTATGGTGAGTTCGACATGCAAGGTGGAACCATTGGTAGCAATGGCGGACATGGAGTGTACGTGGGGGCGTATGTCTCAGGAACCAAACGATACGCAGGAGTTTTCAAAATGGGAGGTTCGGCTTTAATTCAATCCGATGATGATGTTTATTTGTCATATGGAAGCAGTGGTTCGTACGTAAGCCAGGCACAAGTCACCATTGCCGAAGATCTGCAGAACGATGTCAAAATAACTCCGGAAAACTACAGCTCAAGATCGGCTATGGTTAAGTTGGCACAAGTGTATAATGAGGAATCCAGTGAATGGGAAGAAATCACATCAACATCCATTCCCTACAACAAATATAAATTCAAAGTAACGCCATGTTCAGTTAGCGGTGACATTGAAACAACCTATCTTATTGGAGATGATGGCCAATTGTATATTGACATCAATAATGTTATCAGTGAAGTCAGCAATTTGTCCGAAGACGGTACCGTTGTCCTTGCTGGACAAATTGAAGAAGATAATCAATCAACATGGCTTGGTAATCTTGCCGAAACAATTAGGAATAAAAGCAGATACATTACGCTGGATTTGTCAAATGTGGTTGGAGTATCTGGGACATTTGGAGAAACTGCTTTTAAAAACTGCAATAATCTTGCAGGCATTGTTCTGCCGGAGGGCATAACCCAAATAGGCAGCAGTGCGTTCCGCGGCACCAGCATCGCCTTAATTGACATTCCTGATGGAGTGACAACTATAGGCGAGAATGCGTTTAATGGCTGCGTAAATCTTGAATCGGTGGTTCTTCCTGCTTCGCTCACATCCATCGGAGATAATGCTTTTGCGGACTGCAGCAATCTCAAAACCGTTTACTACAGAGGCTCTGAAAGTGATAAAGAAACGTTTTGGAACAATAGCAGCGATGAAACCATCAAAAACGCTGATTGGATTTGCAACAGTGTCAGCCTATATGTCAGCCCCAATGGAGTTGATTCCTATTATGCAGGGCAGTCGGCAGCAAGTCCGTGTAAAACTTTCAACGGTTCTGATTATAATTGTATTTTCCATAAGATAAAAAACAGGTTTGATGGCAACATCATAGTCTTTGTAAATGGCACACAAAAAGGCTCTTTCACGCTTGATGCCGAAGGTTTCAATGACGAAGCCACATCAATCACATTCTGCGGCTTCCACGGCTTGCGCAACGGTGCTCCGATGGATTCGATTGTTGGTAATGGAACGGCTACTAATGATGATGTGTTCGCCATTAAGACAACAGTGCCGGTAACCTTCAAGAATCTAACAATAACTAACGGCAAACGTGGAGTGTTTGTAAATGGCCAAAACAGCGATGTGACACTCGGAAGCGGCAGCCTTGTGACTGGAAACGGCGCTGATATCACCACTGAAACTCATTGTGGTGTGTATTTGTATTCTGGAAAATTGACTCTCGATGGTGGAAAAATCAAAAATAATAAAGGTAAGTATGGTGCTGGCGTATATATGAACAGTGCCAATGCTGAGTTTACAATGAAGAGTGGAATCATTGAAGGAAACGAAGCGCAAAATGGTGGCGGAGTGTATGTCCCATCGAATTCAACATTCACCATGCAGGGCGGCACCATAAGTGGCAATACGGCAACTAAAATTGATGGCGTTCAGGATTCTGGTACTGGCAATGGCATCTATTGCAGTAGTTCTGGCTTCAGTATGAGCGGCGCAGCCAACATTGATTCCAACAACGATGTCTTTTTGATTAACGGCAGGTCGATAACAATTGCAGGCGAACTCACAGCCGAAGGCACAGTGGCAACAATCACACCGTCAAGTTACCCCACAAGCACCGTACGGGTGCAAGTGCTTACCACCGACGAACAGCAAGCAACATTGCTGCAACAATCAAGCAGCAAGTTTGCAGTGACGAACGATTCTCAAGGTGGCCGGTGGGTAATCGGTAACGACGGTTATTTGAAAGATGGTCCATTAGGCAGCAAATCCCAACCCAACGCCGTGGGCGACATTGTGTTCAACGATGGAAGTGCTCAAGCATACTCGTCTGATTTGCAACTGAATGATAGACAAAAGGCTGGGGCTGTGGCGGTGATATACTATGTGAGTGAGTCAACCAAGTATGGTGTTGGTTTAAATGAGGCCAATTTAATTTGGGCAACAGCAGATTCATATGCTGTTCAAACCTCTAGTAATGAAAATGACAACCTGACCTACTATTGTTATTCTGAAGATGATGGTTCGTTTAATAAATCTCAACTCCAGTATACTGACGAGCAGAATTATCCAGCAATGTATTGGACAGGTTCGTCTTTGAGCGGAGGCTATCTTCCTGCAATTAATGAGTTGTCAACACTCTTGAGTAATAAAAATTCTGTCAATAACTCGCTTAACAAGTTAGGAAAAACCACATTGAGTAGTGGTTATTGGTCATCAACTGTAAGTTCAGCCACTCAAGCATACTATGACAGCAAGAGTAATACGACAACGGTGCCAAATGAAAAGAAAGTAAGATACATTAAGAAGTTTTAAAAAACAACAAGAATAGCGGCCACAAAAACTCCCCGTCAGGCAGAAGCGCTCTGGCGGGGATTTTTTGTTTCCCTTGTATCTTCACTGTTTTCTGCTTTACTTTGCGAAAAATCGTTCAAAATGAACCTTGCATACATTCATTGGCATCCGTCGCCTGAAATCTTCAGCATTGGAGCCTTCGGGCCGCGCTGGTACGGCGTGCTTTTCGCCGCGGCGTTTGTGGTTGGCTACTATCTTATGAAGCACATTTTCAAGCGCGAAGGAGTCAAACTCGATTATATCGACACTCTGCTGCTCTATTTCTTCGTGGGTACCATCGTGGGCGCACGGCTTGGGCACTGCCTGTTCTACGAGCCGGAATTCTATCTTCGCCATCCGCTGCAGATACTGAAAATATGGGAGGGGGGGCTGGCCAGTCACGGCGCGGGCATCGGGCTGTTCATCGCCTTGGGCATCTTTGTGAAGAAATACAAGGTCGATACGCTCTGGCTTTTCGACCGGCTGGCCATAATGATTGCCCTTTCGGGATTCTTTATCAGGATGGGAAACCTGATGAACTCGGAGATTGTGGGCTGCCCGACAACGCAGCCGTGGGGCTTCATCTTCGAGAACAACGGCGAGGATTTCGCGCGCCATCCGTCGCAACTCTACGAGGCGCTGGGCTACCTCACAATGGGGCTCACGCTGCTCTGGATGTACTTCAAAACCGAAGCCCCCAAGCGCAAAGGACTGATTTTCGGCCTCACAATGGCGCTCATCTTCTCGTTCCGCTTCTTCATCGAGTTCACCAAAGAGACTCAGGTCGAGTTTGAGAAGTCGATGACGCTCGACATGGGGCAGTGGTTGAGCATCCCGTTTGTGATTCTGGGCTTGACATTCATTGTGTTATCATTAAAAAGAGATAAAAATGCGACCGTTTAGACTTTCGTTTATTGTGGCTGCCTCTCTGGCCGTTTTTGCGGCTTGCGGCGATGGCAACGACCCGAAATACATCACTC
Organism: Salinivirgaceae bacterium; assembly: GCA_016284875.1. Classification (GTDB taxonomy): domain Bacteria; phylum Bacteroidota; class Bacteroidia; order Bacteroidales; family SZUA-534; genus RUG13583. The sequence goes on from JAEEPS010000061.1 coordinate 10,649, forward strand.
CCGAGGCCTATCTGCCGGCTTATCCGGGCTCTTACTGGGACTACACCGATGGCACCCGTGTGCGCGCCACCAGTTACGAACTGCACTGCTACCGCGAGTCAACCACATCAACCGACTACACCGACGAGTGCTATGTGCCCATCTGGGACGGCCATTACCTTTACAAATACAGCATTTATCAGCCTTCGCCGATATATCCGATGAAGGAACTGCTCCGTGCCAAAGGCAGTTCGGTCTGGGTTGTGGACGAGAACAACGGCGACAAACTGAAGCGCTCCGAGGTTGCCATCGACTCGCTGGCTGTGGGCGATTCGGTTTACAAAGACATTTATTGCGTTACCGAATTCATTGAAAGTCTGGATAATATCGACCATTGGAACACCCGCGAGTATTACGCCAAGAACATCGGTCTTGTGAAAGTTGAGGTCAACAACCCGCACGATTCATCGGGCTGCGTAGTGCAGAAAGAGTTGCGCAGTTATTTCATTAATAAGTAGTTATAAGTTCTGGAAGTTATAAGTTTTAAGTTTTAGAAGTTATAAGTTGGAAAACTTGGAATAAGCAACAAAAACCTGTGAAAATCTGTGCGATTCCGAACTGAAAATGCCGCTTCATCATCCATTCTGGTATTCTGACGATGTTGAATTTTACAATTCAGCCGACCTTCAGTTGCCCGATGGCGAGGATGCGATAGGAGAGACTTTGAATCTGAAAACCGAAGGCAATCAGCAATTTATCCACAATTGGCGCCGGTTGTTCCTTGTGCCGACGCCCATAAGCATCAGTGTGCGTACCGAACCTTCGAAGGCAGTTGTGAGTTATGGTTTCAGCCTGAAAAACGCGCTTTTTCTGGCGGCGATGATAGCCATTGCGGCTGCTGTGGTTGGTGTGAACAACTTCAAAACTGCCACCTATCTGCTTTTGGGGGCCGCTGTTGCCGTTGGCTTTCTGACGGCTTCCGTTCAGAACTCATTCATTCGCAAGGCGATAGCCGATGCCATTTGTCTTCCAACTTTCGAAGGCGAGGCGCAAGTGCAACATAATCAGATGGTTTGGATGTCGAATCCCGAGATTTGTCCGGCGTGCGGCACACCGCGGACTACGGATTCCACTGAATTTTGTAAAAATTGTGGAATAAAATTGCCGCCGTTGAATCCAACGAAAGCGCGAAATAATAAATTTACACCTGAAAAAATTTAACAAACTATTGCAATTATTAGCAACTATATGAGAAAGATAGCAGCAAATGTGGTTTATCCGTGCATCGATAAGCCAATCAAATTCGGACATTTGGTGGTTGACGACGACGGAACAATTCTCGACATTGTCGATACAGGTGGCAAACTGATTGAAGAAGAAGGACTTGAGTATCACAACGGCGTTCTGGTTCCGGGTTTCATCATCGACTCAACCAAAGCCGATATGACCGAAAAATATGTGCGAATGCGCTTTCTTGCCGGTGTTCAACTCGACGTTACCGAACCTAACCAGTTGAAGTTCAACGCTAAGGAACAGGTTGTGAATCAGATGTTTGATATGCAGACCGATGGCGCATCGTTCGACGACGCTCTTGCCAACGCCACAATAGGTGCGGCTCACGCATTGGGAATCGAAAACGAATATGGCTGCTTCAAAAAAGGCATCAAACCCGGTGTGGTTTTGCTCTATCCGTTCGATTTCGTCAACAACAAAATGCGCCACGACACGCTGCCTAAAAGGTTGGTTTAGTTAGGGTTATGATGTGAGAGTTGAGAGGGTTTAGAAAGTTGAGGAAGTTGAGTTTCTCAACCGCGAAGCGCTAAACCTTCTAAACAGCGAAGCGTCTAAACTTCTTAACTTCTTAACTTTCATCCAATACCTAACCCCCAACACCTAATCCATAACACCAAAAAAAATGACTCTCATCGCGCCGCTCGATTGGGGATTGGGACACGCAACCCGTTGTGTGCCAATAATCAACGAGTGTCTGGCAAAAGGAGAGAAGGTTATCATTGCTGCCGATGGCGCTGCTGCGGCATTCCTGAAACAAGAATTTCCAAATCTTACGCATATCCGGCTGAAAGGCTGGCGGATGCGCTATTTCTGGCCGTTGCCGCTCGCGCTTGCGTTGCAAATGCCAATTTTCGGTGTCAGCATCTTGCTGGAACACTGGCGGTTGCAACGGATTATCAAACGGATGGGAGTGAGCCGCGTCATTTCCGACAACCGCTACGGCCTTTGGAGCCGCAAAGCCGACTGCACCATCATCACGCACCAACTCTACATTCAGTTGCCGCACTGGCTAAAACTTTTTGAAAAGCCGCTGCACGCATATACAGCCCGTCTGCTGCGCCGGTTTGCCCACATCTGCGTTCCCGACTATGCCGATGCCCAAAAGTCGCTCTCGGGCGCGTTATCGCACGGAGGAGCGCTCGATGCTGCGGTTGAATACATCGGGCCGCTCTCACGCTTCAGTGCCGACACCATGGACGAGCCTTCGCTGCCTGTGCCGCAAGTGCTGGTTGTGCTGTCGGGGCCGGGAAGGCAGAAAAAGCGGTTTGCAAAGCAAGTGCTGCACCGCTTGAACGGTGTTGCAAAACGGATTCTGGTGGTTGGAGCGGAACCTAATCTAAAATATCAAGTAACCAATGGCAATGCGCTCGTTGTCAATCATCTATCAACACAAGAATTGAACAGTTTGCTCAAACTTGCGCCGCACGTCATTGCCCGGTCGGGCTACACAACCATCATGGACTTGCACCGCATCGGCCGCCGTGCCATTCTGTTCCCAACCAAAGGACAATGGGAGCAGGAATATTTGGTAAAGAGATATAGAGGTTAATCCGCCAATTCTCAAATAATTATTTTAGTTTTGTATGAATCAGAACGATTCGAGATGAAATAACTATGTACTCACATTTAAAACATTGAAAATATGGGACTTTTCGATAAACTGAAAGCAAAAATCAATTTTGGCATGGGCGTGGCCTTCGAAACAGGAAAAGGCACTGCGCCTGATTTTGGCGAGGCCGTTAAATTCTACACCAAGGCGGCTGAAGCGGGCTTCGCCGATGCGCAGAACAACCTTGGCGTGTGTTATTTGAACGGGCGCGGAGTGGCGCAGGATTACGCCAAAGCCGTGGAGTGGTTCGAGAAAGCGGCCGCACAAGGAAACTCTTTGGGGCTTAATAATTTGGGTCTCTGCTATCAAAACGGAGAAGGTGTGGCGAAGGACAGCGCAAAAGCCTTTGAATTGTTTAGCCAAGCGGCTGCACAAAACAATGCCATGGCGCTATACCACATGGGAGTATGCTATGAAAGCGGCACGGGTGTGAAGCAGGATATGGCAAAGGCCATTGAATGGTTCGAGAAGGCGGCGACACAAGGAAACGTGACGGCGCAAGAACGATTGGGTTACATTTATTATGTCGGGCAGGGCGTGGAAAAAGACTATGCCAAATCGGCCCAATGGTACACCAAGGCGGCGGAGCAGGGTGATATCACCTCACAATTCAACCTGGGTATATGTTATGAATTAGGAAACGGCGTGGAGCAGAATATGGAGAAAGCCGTTGAATGGTACACCAAAGCGGCTGAACAAGGCGACCTCAAGGCTATAAACAACGTTGGAGTCTGCTATTTGAACGGAAAAGGTGTTGCTCAGGATAGAGCCAAAGCCGTGGAATGGTTCACTAAAGCGGTTGAAAAAGGCGACTCGTCGGGACAATTCAATCTGGCCAGTTGCTATGAGTTCGGAACTGGTGTTGAGCAGGATTACATGAAAGCCGCCGAATTGTTCGGAAAAGCCGCCGCGCAAGGAAACGCCGCCGCAAAAGCGAAACTGGAATATTTCCAAAAAACGGGGTTGGGTATGCCTTTGAATGTCGAATTGCTGACCAAAGCCGCTAACGAAGGCGATGCGGCGGCGCAATGCAACCTGGGTTATTGCTACAAGATGGGCGCTGGCGTGGAACAAGATTACGTGAAAGCCGTTGAGTGGTACACCAAGGCCGCCAATCAAGGAGACGCAACCGCACAATACAATCTGTCCATTTGCTACGCCAACGGACAAGGCGTTGAAAAGAATGACGAGTTAGCCACACAATGGCTTGAACAGTCGGCCAGCAAGGGATACGAACTCGCACAAAAGAAAGTACGGGAAGTGTTTGAATGCTTCTTGACAAGTGCCCAGTTAGGCTATGCCCACGCACAGTGCGTTGTGGGCGACTGCTACCGAAAAGGCAGCGGTGTGGCGCAGGATTTTCAGAAAGCTTTTGAGTGGTACTCCAAAGCGGCTGAGAAGGGCTATGCCGAGGCGCAAAACAGGTTGGGAATCTGTTATTCCGACCAGATGGGTGTGGAGCGTAATCTCGAAAAAGCCATCGAGTGGTACACTAAATCAGCAGAACAGGGATTCGCACCCGCGCAGAGCAATTTGGGCACTTTCTATTTAAACGGATATGGCGTTGAGAAGAATCCTGAAAAAGCTGTCGAATGGCTCACAAAAGCGGCTGAGCAGGGTTATGTTTCCGCACAATACGACCTGGCTCGGATTTATGAGGAGGGTAAGGTTGTAGAGCAGGATTACAAGAAGGCATTCGAATTGTACACCAAAGTGGCCGAACAGGGATATGACACTGCGATTCACAGTTTGGCACAGTGTTATGAAGAAGGAAAGGGTGTTGAGCAGGATTATGAGAAAGCCATTGAGTTGTACACAAAATGCTTAGAGCATGGAAGCGATTTGATGAAAAGTATGACGAAATTAAGTTTGCACTTTTGCACCGAAAAGTATAATGAACAGAAAAAAAAATCGGCTCAGAAAAAGTCGGCTGAGCAAGGCGATGCTGAAGCGCTATTCGAAATGGGTAGAAACATCTATTATGGTATTGATACTAAAGAAGATAAAAAGAAAGGCGTTGAGTTGCTAACCAAAGCAGCCAAGCAGGGACATGTTGAAGCTCAATATCATTTAGGACTCTTTTATTCGTTAGAAGACAGCGAATTGTTTGATATTGAGAAATCCGTCGAGTGGACTACCAAAGCCGCCGAGCAGGGGCACGATACGGCACAATACGTTTTAGGCAGTTATTATGCCGAAGGCAACGTTGTTGAGCAGGATTACGAGAAAGCCCTCGAATGGTACACCAAATCTGCCGAACAGGGAAACTTTGGCGCACAAAACAGCATTGGCTATCTTTATGAGAACGGGTTAGGTGTGGAACAGGATTTTAAGAAAGCCTTTGAATGGTACTCTAAAGCCGCCGAACAAGACTACGCCTACGCTCAATGCAGGTTGGGCTTCCTATATAACGATGGAGAAGGCGTGGAGCAGGATTATCAGAAAGCTTTTGAATGGTTCTCCAAGGCTGCCGAACAGGAATTCTCTACGGGACAAATATGTTTGGGAATGTGTTATGAAGGAGGGAAAGGCGTTGCTAAAGATTACAAGAAAGCGTTTGAATTGTACTCCAAGGCTGCCGAGCAGGGAGATATTGTAGCACAAACACGTGTTGGCTTCTTCTATTTTGTCGGAAATGGAGTCGAAAAGAATTACGAGAAGGCTCTCGATTGTTATTATAAAGCCGTTGAGCAAGATGAATGCGCCAGAGACGCAATATCGAGCATTGCCATCATGTACAAAAACGGAAAAGGTGTTGAACGCGATTATCAGAAAGCCTTCGAATGGTTCTTAAAAGCCGCCGAACTTGACGATGATACATCGCAGTTCGATGTCGGCCTGTGCTACGAGAAAGGCTATGGTGTTGCGGTTGACCGCGACGAAGCCTTCCGCTGGTACGAAAAAGCCGCCGAGCAGGGGCATAGGGGCGCACAAAAGAAATTGGGACAACGATAATAAATGTAGGGACGCGATTAATCGCGTCCTTATAACAATTTTATAACCAAAATTTTACATACAACATTCCTTCAACACCGCCACCGCCTCCGGTCCGCAGTTCATCACAAGGTCGATAATCGACAGATTGGGAATGAAACCGAAACGTTCGTCAAAAACCTGCGTGTATGGTTGCGCCACAAAATGCTCATCGGGCGCTTGGTGCGATGTTTTGGGATGAATTGTGTTGCGATAGTCGGGGCAGTCGGGTGTGCGCGTGTAATCGGTTGTCAGAAGCGTGTTATTGGGCATTTTCAGCCATTTTAAGCACACATCGAGTATTGCACGGTTATAGTCAAGCAGGAAGTCGAAACGGCGCTCGTAGAACGGCAGAATGTCGTCGGCATAATAGTCGAAAAACGGCGACGACTTGTAGAGCGACCGAATGGTGTTGAAATGGTTCTTCTGCCACGGTGTTTGGTATGCAATGCGAATGTCGCGCGTCATTGGGTTGTGCGTATCGCTCTTAAGGATAGGCACTTGCAGCGTCTGCACACAGTTGGGGCCGTAGAGTGCGCAGCGGTTGCGGTAACTCTGCTTCGGAAAGGTCTCGAACTGCTCAATCAGCACCTTGCTGTGACTGACAATCTTTGTGAACCATTGAACTGGCGCCCAATAGGCGGTGCTTAAAAGGCAAGTGCTAGTTTCGGGCATAGCGTTACTGATTGAATGAAACCAGCGCAGCCGAACCGAGAATTGCCGCATCGTCGCCCAACTGCGACGGCAGCACCTGCGTCTTGTTCTTGAAGATATTCAGCATATTGGCTTCCATCGAGCGACGAACAGGCTCAAACAGAATCTCGCCAGCCTTTGCCAAACCGCCAAACAAAAATATTGCTTGCGGACTTGTAATTGCCACAAAATCAGCCAATGCACGGCCAAGCATTTCGCCAGTAAACTCAAAAACTTCTTTGGCAATGGCATCGCCGCGACTAGCCGCTTGCGACACTTTCAAAGCCGTCAGTTCGCTGTTCGGAATTGAGCGTAACTCGCTATCAATATTGCGTTTAGCCAGCAATTCGGTTGCCGTACGCACCACGCCCGTGGCCGACACGTAGGTTTCAAGGCAGCCTTTGCGTCCGCAACCGCAGTCGCGCCCGCCACGCTCAACAATCACGTGACCGCACTCGCCTGCAAATCCGTCGTGGCCGTAGAGCATCTTGCCGCCAGTCACAATACCACTGCCAAGGCCCGTTCCAAGGGTAATCTCAATGAAATCGGTCATTCCTTTTGCACCGCCGTACACCATCTCGCCAATGGCGGCGGCGTTGGCGTCGTTGGTCAGGAACACAGGTACACCGAATTGATTTTCAAAGGCTTCAACAATCTTCACCAGGCCTTTCCACGGCAGGTTGGCGGCATTCTCGATGCAGCCACTGAAGTAGTTGCCGTTGGCTGCCCCAATGCCAATGCCCAACAGTTCGGCGCCATTGGTTTGCCCAAGCAATTGGCGGATTCCGTCGGAAACCTGATTCACATAATCCTGAAAATCAGTATTGTTACGTGTACTAATGTTGCCACGGGCTACAATCCGTCCGCTCTCGTCAACAAGGCCGAAAGCAGTGTTTGTACCACCTATATCGATTCCAACTGAAAGTTTCATATTATTTTGTTTTTCTGTTAATTCTGCGAATTATTTAAATGTTTAGTTTAATTTTGAGCGCTTCGTGTTTAATTTGTCCTTTATTCTCTGACACGCCTCAATGTGCATAATCCAGTGTCTGGAAAATGGCATCTGTATAAGTCCGCGTAAATCTTTGTTGCACCAATAATCAATCAGCCAAACAGCATTCTCGTCTGTGCTGACCACACCTAATGCTTCCAGTTTTTTCCTTCGTTCACTCGTGACCTTAATCTTAAGATTGCTAAATGTCAGACGGCGTATTATTTCTTCCGTACTCTTCTTTACATCAGCAATATACGAATACAATTCATCTATATTCAACCGCATCGTAAAATCACGAATCTGTTCCTTAACAAGTTCATTTCCAGTTGTTATTATCGGTGAGTTGATTCGGTTCTGATAGTTTCCCGAAAACAATATCTCTTCATCACCGCAAACGAGAGTGTGTGCGATAATGTCTTCAATCCTGAAAATATGCCATATAGAATAAGCGATATTCTTGCTGTGATAACCGTCTGCATTCATAAATGGCATAGAATCAAAATCTTCTCTATTAAGTTCTTTCCTAAATGAAAGCAACGTATTCATAAGTTCGTTTCGCAATTCGAATAGAACGTCCTTCCCTTGATCAAAAGTATCAGTCTTTCTGATCAGCGACTGCATTCTTTTATTCTGTTCAGACCATTCTTTATTCATATCGTATATGCTTCGATATTTAGAAAATCCTAACTCCTAAATATCAACTCCTTACGTGCTTGTATTTGAATATGATAGCAAACGATATTGCCACCACCAATGCAAACGCCGCAAACACGTACCAAGCCTGCGACCAGCCCTGCATCATATCGAATGACGGTTCTCCCAATCGGTTGTAAACGAGTCGGTTAACCACCATCTGCGAAAGCAGCGAGCCAACTGTCGCGCCAAGGCCGTTGGTCATCATCATAAACACGCCCTGTGCGCTCGAGCGGATATCATCAGTGGTGTTTTGGTCAACAAATAGCGAGCCGCTGATGTTGAAAAAGTCAAACGCGACGCCGTAAACAATCATCGAAAGGACAAAAAGCCAAACTCCGCCTTCGGGGTCACCCAAACCGAAGAATCCGAAGCGGCAAACCCATGCCAGCATCGAAATCAGCATCACCTTTTTAATACCTAACCGCTTCAAAAAGAATGGTATAAGAAGAATACAAAGCGTCTCGGAAACCTGCGAGAGCGAACTCAGCATTATGTTGTGGCGAACCGCGAAGGCGTCTGCATAGTCGGGATTTTGACCGAAGTCGCTCATAAAAGTGCCCGCAAAACCGAACGTCACCTGAAGGCACATTCCGAGCATAAACGAGAAGATGAAGAACTGCCGCATCTGGCGGTTGCCGAAGAGCGTGAACGCCCGCAGCCCAAGCGCTTCAACTATCGACGCCGAGCGTTTGCCGCCGCTTGTGGGGCAGTTTGGTAGTGTGAAGGCATAAATGGCCAGCACAAGCGACCACGCCGCCGAAATGAACAACTGGCGGTAATCTTCCTTAAAATCAGTCAGATCAACAATCCACATCGACACAATGAAACCGATGGTACCAAAAACACGGCTTGGTGGATCGGCGCTCATTGTGACAAGCCCGCCGCGCTCCAACGCAATGTACGACACCGAGATACCCAGTGCGACTGTCGGCATAAAGAATGCCACGCTGGCGGCATAGAACGGGAAAATCTGCGCGAAAGTAACATCGGCGCCGTAACGCAATCCCATCATTCCCGCCAAAGCCATAAAGATTGCGGCCAGTCCCTGGCACATTCCGAGCAGACGTTGGGCAGGAATCCATTTGTCGGCCACAATGCCCATCAGAGCAGGCATAAAGAGCGACACAATGCCCTGCACGGCGAAAAATGCGCCAATGCTTGTGCCCATCCCGATATTGCCCAAATAGATGCCAAGCGAACTCAGATACGCGCCCCAAACGGCGTATATCATAAGGTTCATTGCAATAAGGCGGATTTTTAATGCTAAATTGTTCATTTATTACTAATTTTAAGTAGTTGTCTAAAGCAATAGTTCAATTCTGTTGGCACGAACCATCAGCACTTTTGCAAGCATTTGCCGACGGTTGCTGCGGTGCGCTAACGGGGCGTTTCGGCCTGTATTTGCCAAGTTTTTTCGCCTTCTCCCAAGCGGCCTTTTTGGCTTCGTACTCCTCGTAGTGCCGCTCTAAATAGTTGTCTGCCATAGTTAAACTGCTTTGTTACAGTGTTTTCAGCACGCTTAAAATCTTATCGCGGCACTCGGTCAGGCGCAGCCAGTCGGCGTTTTTGCGGCGGCGCATACGGTTGACGCGGGCGCGGGCCGTTGTCTTGCGGAACCACACATAGTAGCGGA
>JAEEPS010000062.1 GCA_016284875.1 Salinivirgaceae bacterium
CTCTGTTTTTCTGTTCCTGCTCTATCCCTCCATGACGTTACTCACATTTTTCACTGTTCTTGTTTTGGCCCTGTATCTTCACTATACGGGAAGATTTTTTGAACGCAGATAACGCAGATTGAACGGATTTGACGGATTTGCTCGCCCGAATGGTTTGAGAAAGAAAAAATCGGCGGAAAAATGCGGGAAATGGCGGTATTTTGAAAAAACAAAAGCGAACTCCCCGCAAGTTCGGGGAATACGCTTTTTGTGTGGGCTAAAAAAATGTCGCTTATGTAATTTTTCTAACAGGGGTACTGAAACCACTCAACCGTCTTACATAAGCGACATTGCAAATATAAAAAAGAATACTAATTAAACAATCTGCTCTGCGTTTTCATTTTCAGTCTGTTTCTTATACAATCCTTCCGATTCGCAGCGCAGACGAATCCATTTGCGGAACCATTCGGGCTCGTTGTCGATATTGTCGAGAAGCGGACGCAGGCGGCGTTTGCCAATGCGGCCGTCGAGCAGGGCGAGAAGACGAATGAAATAGTTGTCGTGGGTCAGGCTTTCGTCGGCAGAAAGAACGTTCAGGTATTGGTGAATGTACCACGGCGTATCGTGCCCCCATACAATTCCAACAAAACCAGTTTCCCGAATTATTTCTTCTTCAGTTTTCGAATTACCTTTTTGATATTGAAGGTGATAGAATTTCGGATTGGTGCAGAACCACGCATCACCATCAATTATGATTGAAAACACGTGCATTACTGAACTCCGCCACCGCCAATTTATCTTTGTACATCTGCATTGATTGGTTCTATATACATCGTAATGGTAATCGACACGGCCTTTCAAACTATCGGCAAGCCTGCTTTTCAATATTTGTCTTGTTTTGCTCCACATAGTGTTTGTGATTTATTGATTTTCGATTTTAAGTTCGCTCAACGGGGTGAGTGTCGAAAAGCCCTAACTCCTTTTGTATCAGCGGAACATTGTTGACAAACGAATACATATCGTTGTAGATATAACTGTCGCGGTAGGCTGTTCGCTGCAGGCCGCTTTCGCTCAAATGATAAATAACCGCATCGGGATAGGCAAGCACCACGGGCGAATGTGTGCTGATAATCAACTGACTACCCGAATCAACGGCGCTTTTCATCCATAGCAGAAACCTCAACTGATTCTGATATGACAATGCGGCTTCGGGCTCGTCGAAAATGTAAAGGCCCTGCTCCAGGCGGTTCTCGAAAAAGCGCACCATTCCCTCGCCGTGGCTGAACTCGTGAAGGTTTTTGCCGCCATACGAAAAGAACGGGTTGCCGCCTTCAAGACTGTCGAGATACGAAATGGCATTATAGAAACTCTCGGCGCGATAAAAAAATGTGTCGGACAAACGATATGGTGTTTTGGCAATCCGAAGTTCCTCGTATAGGTTTGAGTGTGTTTCTTTTGTGCTGAAATTGAAATTCCGACTGCCACCTTCGGCGTTCATTCCCAATTTCACGGCAATGGCTTCCAGCAATGTCGATTTTCCGCTGCCGTTTTCGCCAATGAAATAGGTCACTGCCGAAGTGAATTTCAGCGACTTAAGTCCCCTAATCGCAGGAATGGTGAACGGATACGCATCGCCAGCCGTTGGCGTATGTGTGTTTATAATTTCCGATATATAAAGACAGCCCATATTCTTGTGTATTATTTAAATAGTTGTTTACACACGTTCTTTTTTGTGTTCTCATCGCTGCAAAGAAAACCGCAAGGTGCGCGAGATTGCTGCGCAGGTTTTGAGGATTTTCAGGTTTTTCTATTTCACCCCTTCGGGGTTCGGCTTTGTTGGCATTCCGCATCCGCGGGTTTACACCCACGGCTATGTTGTGCCAGGCCTTCGGCCTTGTCATCTAAACAACAATTAAGGAATCTTTGATAAAACTCTTCTACCGTCATTGTTCCTGTACAAGTATGATAATCTATCCAATCACGTTTAGTCCAATTCTTACAAATAGGCACAAGTTCATCATTAGACATTTGACGATATCTTAACATCTCTTGTCTGCGTTCTTCACTCATCGGAATCACTGCATCTTTTATCTTTTCCATATTTTTGGTTTTAAATGTTCTCGTCTTTTTACCATTTGACATCTTTAATATTGATACACCCTTGTGATTCAAGATATTCAACAAATTCCTCATAAGTCATATTATCAATAACACGTATACCAAATCCATTTTTGTCAATTTCGATATGGTATTTTAATCCTTTGAGAATACTATCCATTTCTCTATCATTGTCGGTAACCTGCGGTTCAAAATGTTTGTCTTCTTTCATACCCAAAAACTTATAACTTATTAACCTATAACTTATCACTCAATATATTACACTCCGAATAATCCACTTCGAAACCGCTGTTGAAATCGCGGCAATAGATTAAATCGGTGATTGCGAAGCCCGAATGCTCCCAAAGCGTGTGGAACTGCATAATCAGGTGCAGGTTGGCGGTGAGTTGCGGGTCAAGGTGTTCGTTCCAGTTGTCGTCCTCGCCGCCAATCAAATCGCTAAAACTGTCTTCAACAGGAAATCCAATAGAGCCAACACCAAAAGAATACCCAGGATTCCAACTGTCGTCGGTGAGTATTTCCCAAAGTTCCTCGCGGTCCTCATTCTGCACGGGGTGCAGCGGTGGGTAGCCATCCATATAGCATTCGGCGTTTACGCTTACATCGCCCAACACCTTGCAGACATCGTAAACTTCTTTTGTCCGTTGGTAAGTTCGGCGAAGAGCCTCGCGCAGGGCATCGTTGAAGGCGATTATGTCGGGCATCAACTCCGCTTGGTGCTGCAGCGCGAAATCGTTGATAATGATTTTCCTTGCCTCAAGCAAATGTCTTCCGCCAAAGCCATCGGGACGAAGGACTATAGGATGCTGATTGTATGCGTGAATAATCTCCCATTCAATATTCTGAATCAGACGACTTTCTAAAAATTCTTTTACAGTCATAGCAATGTTATTTATTGATTAACAATTACTTTATCACAGAACGCTGGTCCATCGTGTTCAAAGTGAACTGTGACAGAGTCGAAGCGGCTAACGGCTGATTTTTCAATAAGCAACTCTGCAACGCCTATCAGCGAATTGCCATCGTCATCAACTCTAAATCCGTAATATTCAGGGCGGTGCATTAGCAATATCATTTCGGCAAAGTGATTTACGATTTGTTCGAAACGCAAATCATACATATTGGGATTGTGACCGATACGTTGCGGTGACTCGCATTTTCGCGACAAACTGCTCAACGCCACGACGGGAATATCCATATCGCGTGACAGTTGCCGCAGTCTCTCTGTGACGGCCGCCACCGTTGCGTAGTTGCCCGTGCCAAAATTATTGATTCTCAAAAGATTATCGATATAAACAATGTCGATATTCTCGATTAGTTTCAGGCGGGCAATCTCGTAGCGCAACTCGTTAATCTCGAATTGTGCGCTATTGTTCACAAATATTTGGTTTTCAAATTTATAAGCACTCTCTTTCTTGCCAAGAATGTTGTGTATGTTCTGCAATCGGTCAGCAATTTGGGTTTCAGAGAGCGTGACACTGAAAACGGCGACTTTCTTCCCCGCGCGCGCCTGATTGTAGGCGCACGTCAGCGCCAGCGTGCGGCACCCCATTGCGGGCCGCGCTGCCACCACCGCAAAAGTCGAGTTACGGAAACCGCCAGTAATTTTATCAAGCGCCTCAATTCCCGACGCCACACATTGCTCATTGCTGAAGTTATTCTTTTGTACTTCGGATAGTAATTTAGTTGCCATAGTTTATTGAGTTTAAATGGTTTGACTTGTTATTTTGCTTTAATCCCATAAATAATGGAAATACTTGCTGAACAGACGGAAAAACTCGTTTTTGCACTTTTCGCGGTAGCGTTCTATTTTCATCTCATATTTTGTGTGCAAATCCATTATTCTTCTGTTTTCATTTCCATTAATAGGGTCGCTGTCAGGCAAATAGATTTGGTGCAGTTTGCTGTTTTTTTCTTCATCGGTCTGCAATTTTTCGCCAAACGTTCCGTATTTCTTCTCAAAGGCTCTGCTTACTCGGTGCCACTCTTTTTCGTATGGGTTTTTCATTGAGCATTTGTCTTCGTCCATCTCGTCGGCAAGAAAAGCCAAATGCAGAATCGCATCTTTCCAGCGCTTTGCATACATTTCGTTTTCCTCATCGGTAAGATTACCGCTCGGACTGATAAAATCGCCTTTCTCGTCCAATCGGTGGAATCCGTGCATTGTTTTTGCCAACTGCTTCAGCATCGGGCTGATAGTGTTGCAAAACCAGAAATCAATTGACCACACATCGCTGTCGCAGAACCCGCGTTTGGCTCGCTGTTTTGCCATCCGTTCCTCAAATGCAATGTCGCTTTTCGTTTGTTGTGTCTGTTTTTTAGCCATAGCAATAAACCTTTTTTCTATTTAACAATCAACGCTTTAAGTTCTTTTCTTTCTCCCGTACGGCAACGGCAACTCCTTTTCAGGCGGATAGTAGGTCATCTCGTAGAACAGGCCAGCGGCCAGTTCGGTTTCGGTCAACTCAACGTCGCGGTCGCAGCCGACAAACATATTCAGAAACTCGTTGCGCGAGTCGTGGGCGAACACCGCACCGCAACCTCTCAAATCGCGGCGCTCGAACACGGCGCAGTTCATATCGCACATCGGCGAGCAGTACTCCCAACGGCATATAATGCGGATATGATACGGCGTTTCCTGCGGCTGATATTCGGCCACCCATTTGCAGAAAAGTTCTTTCCAAAGTCCGAGCGTCTCCTCGGTCAGTTTTTGCCTGCTGTTGACTTCGAACAAGTGAGCGAAATCGGCGGCAAACTCGTCGAACGGGTGCTTTTTAAGAATGGTGATAACTTTCATAACTCCTCCTTTTTTAATGTTCACGGGGCAAAGGAAATTGCAAGGTGCGCGAGATTGCTGCGCAGGTTTTGAGAATTTTTGAGTTTTTTTGTTTTTCGACGCTGCAAAGGAAAACACCCACTGCGCAACCTTTTTGCGTAACTGAAAAAATTTTCGTGTTTCGCACAGATTACACGGAAAACACAGATTGGCACAGATAAAAAAGGCGATACTCGAATGCAGTATCGCCTTTAGAATTTAAAATGCGATTATTCTATTTGTTCTTTTTATTGGCCTTCAATATTTTCGAATAGTCAGGATTTATATATGCTTGAAAGAAATCACCTTCTGATGCAAAATATTTTCCGTTCTTCGAATATTCTGATGCGTATTTGGGGCAGCACCTTACGATGTCTTTTAATGCGTTGTTATAGTATTTTGTACCACGCAGTTGCCTCATTTTCCCGATTACGTTTGCTTCTTGTCCTTTTTCCTTATTTAGGGATTCACACAACTTTAACGATTTGCCCTCATTTTCCAAAAGAGTAGATAGTGCAAGGTATATTTGATACGACTCGTCAGTTTCAGCAGTTGAATTACTTGCTGAAGATGACGATGCGGTAGATTCACTACTTGATGTAACCGATGAATTAGATGTGGTATTTGAACTACCTGCGCTGTAAGTATATGACTCACTTTGGCTCGTTGTCGGTTTTGTATTGCTTGTAGACGAATAACTACTTTTATTATTAGTTGTTTGCGTTGAAACTTGTTCAGTTTTGGGCTTTTGCGAATCTGATGATTTCTTTTCTTCCTCATCAGTAATCGCATTATAAATAATAACACCTGCAATTACTCCAATTATACTTAATAATGTTGCTCCACAACCAGGCTTTTCCTGAACTACATCAGGAATTTCCTGAATTATAGAAGTTATTTGAGTTGCCATAACTTTAATATTTTAAAAATTAAACAATCATTTACATTTTACCCTTTAATGGCGGTTGAAATCTCCGAGAACAATATTACCGAATAACGGTTTTCATACTTATATGCTTGTGTCGTAACAAGTTCTACACATCTGTCGAAACTTTTTCGACATTCTCCATATAGTCCGCCAATTCAATGAAGAAATTATGCTGCAAGGCTTTGCTTATACGCTTAAGAAGTTCAATGTCAATGTATTGTCGATTGAAAATGCAATAACAATTGGTGCGGTCACAGTTAATGGATTCGGCAAGCCAGGCCACAGTCCTTTTCTGCCGTTTCAACTCCTGCCGAATCAGTCTGCCAAGGTGAAAATCGTTTTCCGCTTTCTCTGCCATATTGTTAAGAGTTCGTTCGGGCTTCAAACTCTTATGGCATAAGCAAATAAAAAAGCGCCAGCCATTTCGTTTTTAATTGCTCATTTAGAAAAGAAAGGCTCCGCCAAGAACCCGCAACGATAAATAAGCACGAAACGGCTCACGCCAAAAGACGTGAACCTATCGCAACTTATTCTCTCGTTGTATCTTTGGCGGATTTTATCTTTTCGAGAATAAGAGCGTAAAGCCCTATATGTTAATGATTTATTCTATTCGCTATAATTCTGTTTTATTGTTCTATATCTATTAATTAAGTCTCTCTATAATCTCGCTGCCCGACACGTGCATCTTGCAGAAGGCGAACCACCGCTTGCCCAAATCTTTGATTGACGCGCCAATGTGGTAAACGTCGTTGTCGATAATCAGGAAACGGTCGTGCGATTTTGTGAAAACTGTCAGTTCCACTGGCTCATGCTGCTGGTTGTGCTGCTGCAGCGCTACGTTAAACGACGGCGAAGTCTGCTGCGTGCAGATTCGCGCCTTCACTCCGCTGCTGCGTTCGGCCAACCGAAGCAGAATGGTTTCGTCAACATAATTATCAATCAGCACAATGCGCTGCTTGGCCGAGCGTATCAAACCATTGACAAACCCAAACGGCTCAAGCATATTGCCGTCGTAGAAAATTCCCTCAACGGGCGGCAGTGCGGTGCGCACAAAGAAATCGATTTTCTCAGAGTGCTGGGCAAGCAGATTCTGCTGGCTCTCCAATTGGTTCTCGATTTTTGTCAGCCGCTGGTTTATGGCGTAACCCTTCAGCAGATAGTCTTTCAGCACGCGGTTCGCCCATTGGCGGAATTGGGTGCCACGCTTCGATTTCACACGGTAACCTACTGATATTATGACATCAAGGTTGTAGTATTCAACTTGATAAACCTTGCCATCTGTGGCAGTTGTCGCAAATTTTGCGACAACTGAAATACCACTCAATTCTTCGGTTAATGCGTTTGCAATATGCTTGCCAATTGTTTTGACATCGCGTCCAAACAATGTTGCCATCTGATTTCGATTAAGCCATACGGTTTCATTTTCAAGACGCACTTCAAGTTGCAAAGTGTTGTCATCAGAATTGTAAACAACAACATTGTCGTTAGCCGAATTATATGGTGTCAAATCCGTGTTCATCAATTATTATCATTTGCATTCTCTCGTTTGAACTGTAAAGGAATCCTTAACAGTTGGCATCTGTCATTCTTCCGACCTCATTCAATATCATTCAAGCGTTTTGCATCACAAATATAATTTTTCTGCGGCAAGTCGCATCCGATATTTTTAAAACCACTCAATCATAATCAGTTCCCGAAGCCGATGGCCTTTTTCTCGTTCTTCTCAATACGTTCGCCGTCGCAGTGGCGGATGAGTGTGGCGAGTGTGGCCGCTTGGTCGCTGTGCAGAATGGTGTCAATGGTGTAGTGCCGCGCGATGTTCTCAATCTGTCCGCCGCTGAAATCGTACTTCTCGGCCAGAACGCTGATGTCGGCATCCGACAATTTGGGCAGCATTGTGCGCCAGATATGCTCGCGCGCCTCACGTGTCGGCTTGTTGAACCTGACTTTGTAAAGGAACCGGCGCTCGAAAGCCTTGTCGAAGTTTTTAGCCAGATTGGTGGTGGCAATCAGAATGCCGTTCATGGTCTCCATCTCCTGAAGAATGATGTTCTGAATTGAGTTGCACATTTGGTCAACCGAACGGTCAACATTCTCGAACCGCGTGCCAATGATGGCATCGGCCTCATTAAAGAACAAGATGGGCGTAACTTCCTGTTTCTCAACCATTGCGCGATAGATATCGAACACCCTCTTGATGTTCTTCTCGCTCTCGCCCACCCACATGCTTTTTATTTGCGCGATGTTGACTTGCATAATGTCGCGCCCCGTTTGGCGGGCAAGTTGCAGCACCGATTCGGTCTTGCCTGTTCCGGGACCACCATAAAACAAGCATGTGAAGCCGCAACGGTAGCCACTGTCTTTCAGTCGGTTGCAGATGTCGCGGTAGTGCTCCTCATCGAGCAGTTGGGTTAAATCGGAAATCTGCTCCCCAACGCTCTTGTCGAAAAAGAGTTGCTTGGGTACAATATCCTCATGCTTAACTATATCGCGGCGTATCGCTTTCTCTTTTTCCGATAGTTCAATGTCCAAATCGGGGAAAAGTTCCATTTTGGCCGCATCGGTAATGCGGTATGACTCAATGTTGAAGAACCCTCCATTCTTCACACTCTCAATCACTTCCGCCTTCTGCAACGGATGCGTGTTGCGGGCTAATTTGTTCTTGACGAAATCGAAATCGCGGCGCTCGTCGTAAAAGTTGCCAATGTCGCCTATCTGCACATATTCTTCGCACCGGCTGATAAGCCGGCAGGCAAACAGCAGAAGCAACGCATCATCTTCATCGTCCAGATTATACTTCTTAACTTGCTTAACAAAAGGTAAATGTCCATTATAATTCATTAGCAATTGTAACCTCGATTTTGCGGTTTCGGTGCTTATATCGTTATCGTTCCGCAGGTCGAAAACCTCGCTCAAAGCGGCGAAAAAGTCCTCGTTACTCAGATTCTCGTATCGGCACAACTCGAATTTCCGGTTATGAATAAAAGCGTCGAGCACCGGCCACGGCACGCGGTACGCCATTCCACCTGAGCGGTCGAAACGTCCCTTGCCGCAGCGCACCATTTCGCGCTCCACAAGGCCATCTATCTCCTGCATAAAACTCAAAATGCGTGTGGCGTTGCACCCAAAATGCCGCGAAAGGTCGCGGACGCTAGTACACCCATCATCGGTATTGTCGATAAACAGAGCCAGCAGCACGCATTGCTCCGGCGTGAGTTCGAGCCTGTCGGCCAGATAGTTGATTGGCTCGGCGGCCTTGCTGAAGAATTCGGGTTCGAGCCGCGAGTCGCGCGACAGTTCCACAATCTGCTCCACTGCCTTGAGCAGCGTCATCTCCTGTTTTGTTGATTCAATAGTCTGCATAATTGCTCCTTTCTTTTTTGGTTTTACACCACAAAGAAAAAAACCAAGGTGTGCGAGATTGCCGCGCAGGTTTTGAGAATTTTTAATGAAAAAAATTGCCACAGTTAACAAAACCTCACTTTCGCGCTTTCAAGAAATCTTTAATGCATTCGAAATAACCGTCGTCGGAAATTGAATCGCCGCGCTCAAAAATCTCGTTAATCGACTTCACCTTAAAGTGGTCCAAATCGAGTTTTCTCTGCTCCATACTCTTGCGAAGTGGCGTGAATGCCTTTTGGTAGCCTTTGTTACCGATAGAGCCCGCGCGCAGACGGCGTTTCAGTTCGGCCACTTCGGATTTGTATTGCTTTTCATATTCTTCCAACTGCTTTTCACGCGCCTGATACTCAATGTAGAAGTTCACCACAGCATCTTTCTGCGCTTCTATCTCCGCAAAAATCTGCTGCTTGCGGTTTTCGGCCTCTCGCTCTGCGATTTGTTCGGTTTCTTTTTTCAAAGCATCAACAACGTATTGCAAAAAACTGACATACAATCGCTTACATTCGTTGTTTGGCAGAATGGCCGATAGGTTCTTATGTATTTTGTGGATATCAATCCAAAATCTTACTGGCGCAAACTTGTTGAAAGACAACTGTTTTGACAGTTCTTTGTATTGCTCGTCGAACTCCATTAGCGTCTGGCGGTAATTACCTTTCTCGTGTTCAGACGTACCATACACCTTTCTTTCTATTTCGGCTTTTTGGCGCTCAATTTCCTGCGTCAAGAAGAATGCATCGCTTTTCAGACGGGCATCAATTGAGCGTCCATCGCATTCCAGCAATTTAATAACCTTATCGATAGTGTAAGCCTGATAGCGGGTTTTGGCATCGTCGTAACGCATGTTGATTTCGACAAATGGATGCCACAAATCGCTGAATGACCGAACGTTAAGTTCGCGCTTTTTTCCACTTGCATTCACCGCACGGCTAACATTAAAACCGCTCAACGGGCTGCCGCCAAAATGATAAATAAGCCAATGGTCGCGCTTGTCGATAATATTCGACAGCAGACAATTCTGCCACCACTCAATGTAAACGCCCAACGTGGGCTTTTGAAATCCGCTTGTACCCGTATACATCAGACCGTTCTGCACGGGCACGGGCGCCAGAAACATACGGCTGTCGGCCAAAATTCGTTCACGGTTGTCGATAAAAAGGAAAGCATTGGCGGCGAAGTAGTCTTCTGCCTGCTTGGCTTTGGCCTCTTCCTCCTTCCGCTGTTCGATTTCCTGCGGCGTTCTCTTTTTGCGACTAATCACAAGATACTCGCCTGTGGTATCGAGACGAAACGAGTTATCAATCTCGTTTTGAGTCTGTTGCAACGGATAGCAATCAATGAGCGTTCCGTTCATCAACTGGATTTTCCCCTCGGGGTGCTGAAATTTCTGATTTCCCATAATCATTTTTAATTAATAGTTAAACAATCAATTCGCATCGTTTTCCCACCGTGGCATTATGGTGCTCGGTTGGGGCGGCTCGTGGCCGACTCTTGATGCACATTCACTCAAAGAACACTCTCGAAAGAGTAATGCAAATGTAACTATAATTTTGAATTGTGCAAATTTTCCGCACAGATTTTAAAGTTCCATTTCGCACTCTTTTTAATGTTCACGGGGCAAAGAAAAGACGCAGGGTGAGCGAAACCCGCGCACAGGTTTGAAAAATCTTGCTCTCAGGCACAAAAAAAAGAGACTGCCATCGTTGTAATTCGAGCAATCTCTTTTGTCGCGTTTACGGTCGTAAACTTTCTTCGATTTAACAATCCGCAGCGGCCTCGTGGATATCAACTTGCCGTGCTGCGCGATTTCTCGCTCCCTGTCAGCCTTTTTTACGGCGTTTAGGTAATCGAGAAACTTTGGTTTTTCTTTCTTACCCATAGCTTTATGTTTTTAGTTACGGGCACAAAGGTAATTATTTAGGATTTAATATTCAGAGATGAGCAGAGTATTGCCGGTTTGACCGTCAAATTCTCACTCCCATAATCACCACATCGTCAGTTTGGTTGCTGGCGGGGCCGCGCCATTCCTCGTATTCGCGGTTCAGAATCTCCTTTTGCTCGGCCATTGGGCGCTTATGGATTTCAAATAGAAGGTTGCGCAGGCGGCTGCCCAAGAATTTTCGGTCGGAGTTATGCCCGAACTGGTCCTGATAGCCGTCGGAATAGGTATAGATGCAGTCGCCTTTCTTCAACTCAACAGTCGTGCTCACAAACGGGTTGAGCCGCGTGAAAATGCCCACAGGCATCTTGTTGGCCTTTATTAATTGGATATCGCCATCGCGGATTAGCAAGAGCGGATTGTTGGCTCCGGCAAAGGTGAGAGTCATCTGCCGCTCGTTGACAACGTAAACCGCCGCGTCCATGCCGTCGGTGCTGCGGGCGATGAACGAATCGGGCTCATCATCGTCCTGCAGGGCGGTGGGGTCATCCTCACGCTGACGCAGATTCATGATAATGGCATCGCGCAAGCGGTTCAAAATCTCCTCGGGACTAACCGTCTGACCTACAATATAATTCAAGTTTGTCATTCCCAACACGCTCATAAATCCGCCCGGCACGCCGTGTCCCGTGCAGTCGGCCACAATGCACACTTTGTTGTCGCCAAACTGACCAACCCAGTAGTAGTCGCCGCTGACAATGCTGCGCGGTTTGTAGAGCAGGAAATGGTCGGGGAAGATACGGGAAATTGTTGCCGCCGGTGTGAGCAGCGAGCGCTGGATTCGCCGCGCATAGTTGATGCTAGCCTGAATCTCGTCGCGCTGGTTTTTAATCGTATCGCGTTGTGCCTCAATCTCCTCCTTTTGTTCGGCAAGTTCGGCGTTCTTCGCGGCAAGGTCTTTGTTCGATTTTCGTTTGATTTGCAGCATTCTGAGCACAAAAAGCACCAAAACCAGCACCATTCCCAATCCGCACGCAAGCGATATGTTTATAACCTTCATCCGCTTTTCGTCGGCCTCTAAAGCCTGTTTTTCGGCTTTGAAAACCCGTATTTCGGACTCATGCCTAATACGCTCAATGGCAGCCGATTTTCTCGCCTCGCCGCTAACCACCGTGCGGACGCTGGTCTCGCCATGAAGTTCACGGTCAATTTCGTTACATTTTTGCAGATGCATGAACGCCTGGCGGTAGTTGCCACGCTGCTCGTAAATCTTATACAGACTGCGGTGATACTCAATCTGTCCGGCTTTGGTCATGGTATAAGTGGTTGAATCGGACTTGATTAAATCCAAAGCCTGACGGAATTTTCTGCGCTGAATAAGATAGCGGACTCTCACTGAGTTAATCGTTGCCAAATCAATAGATGACAATTTCATACCTCGATTGAGGTAATCTTGACACGTATCGGTATACTTTTGATTACCTGTGTTTTCGGCAAGACCGATATATGAACCGGCAAGCCCAATAAAATCATAATCGCGAGTCTCGTCCTGCAAATTGAGCGAGTCGCAAAAGTGCAGCGACTCATTGAAATAACTAATGGCAACGCGGCTTAAAGAGTCGGAATGGTGTTGGTCGGCCAAACCGTTGTGGATATACCCGAGAAGGCAGAAATCTCGCGCCATATTTGAGCTGTGAATGGAAGAGTCTATTCTAACCGCCTTCAGCGTATAATCTTTAGCCATAAGCAGATAACTACAACTATATGAGTTCTGTCCGAGCATCCGGTAGCAAGTTGCAATCATAACGGAGTCTTTCAGAGCATCGCTAAAGCCCAGAGCCTGATTCAGATAGCGTAGCGTGCTTGTGGGCTGAACAATCATAAAACCTTTAGCGGCGGAGACATAAACCCTGAGAATTGAAGCGGTATCGGCGATTCTTTCAACCGACCTTGTAGCCATTCTGAATTGATTGGCTGAGTTTTCGAAATCAACATTACGCATTAATTCGTTGGCTTTCAGTAAGAAACTATCCGCCTTCCGCACCATAACGCTGTCGGGTTCGGCCTGTGCATATGCCGATGGCGATGCCGACAACACAAGAACGATTGACGCGCAAATCGCCATGAGACGATATAAATGACAGATATTTAAACCTTTGAGTATCATACTCGCAATTCCATTCTCAAGAACAAAATGCTAATTTAATGAAAAACGCAATTCGATGTTACCAAAAACAATTCAGCCGCCAGCCTCACCCACAATTCGCCAATTGGTCAATTGACCGATTAAACAAATCGCTATTTTAGCCGCTGATATGCGCAAAACCTTACAATTTATACGGCAATGACTGTCGGGGCAGAAATACGAATGGCCGCCAGACTGCTGCGGACGCTCACCCTGCGCCGTGTGGCAAATTCCGCGCGCATTAGGTTTTGCTCGCTTGCGCGGATGCGACAGGTAAGAACTCGGCCCGAATCGCTGTCGGTTGAGCCGGCATCGGTTTGCAACCTTCGCTGCCCCGAATGCACGTTGGGCGGCGGCCGATTGCAACGTCCAGGCCAACTGATGGACCTCGCCACATTCGGGAATACTCTGCAACCGCTTGCTCCGTGGCTCGTCAGTTGCCAGTTTTTTCTTCAGGGCGAACCGACGCTCAATCCCGACCTTTGCCAAATGATTGCCGCCGCTCATCGCCACAGAATCTTCACCACCGTATCAACCAATGGTCAAACTCTCACGCCTGAATTATGCAACAATCTTGTAGTCAGCGGTTTGGACAGGCTGATAGTATCTGTTGATGGCACCACGCAGGAAGTGTATGAGCGCTACCGCGTGGGCGCCTCACTGCAAGCGGCTATCGACGGCATCGGCAATATGGTTGCGGCGCGCAAAGCACAGAAACGGCACAATCCGTTGATAGAAGTTCAGTTCATCGTCTTCCGCCACAACGGACATCAAATCAGCCAAATAAAGCAACTTGCCCGCCAATGGGGCGCCGACCGTGTGGTACTGAAAACGGCACAGATTGAAAACCATGCCCATGCTTCCGAAATGCTACCCGAGAACCCGAAATTCAGCCGCTACCGCCTGAACGCCGACGGCTCAATCAGCACCAAACGGCATTTCAGCGCCAACTGCTTCCGCTTGCGTAGCACGATGGTTGTGGCCGCCAACGGCGATGTTCCGCTTTGCTGTTACGACAAAAACTGCCAGCACCCACTCGGCAACATCAACCAAGCCAACGCCATTGCCATCTGGCGCAGCCCCGAAGCCAACCTTCAGCGACAACTGGTTTGGCGCACCCCAAAAGGCCTCTGCATCTGTCAAAACTGCGGAGGATAAAAAAAGCCGCACCCAAACGAGCACGGCTTTATAAAACCACTGACAATCAGCCTAATCCATTAAATCGGCTTTAGCCTGGATACCACTGTTGTCGTAGTAGCCCTTGTCAAGTTTCTCTTTGATTTCCTTGAAGGCGTTCAGCGTGTAATCAACGTCCTCAATTGAGTGAGCGGCGGTTGAAATGATGCGGAAGATAACCATTCCCGGCGGGATTACAGGGTAGACCACAATTGAGCAGAAAATCTTGTAGTTCTCGCGCAGGTCGTAGGCCATTGCGGTTGCTTGCTCGGGACCGCCCTGAATGTGAACCGGCGAAACGCACGCCTCGGCCGGACCAATGTCGAAACCAAGGTTGCGGAAACCGTCTTGCAAGCGGCGTGTGATTGTCCACAGTTTCTGACGCAATTCGTCGCCCTCGGGGCTGTCGATAATCTCGAGACGCTTGATGCAGCCTTCAACAATCGGCATCGGCAGAGCCTTTGCATAAATCTGCGAGCGCATATTGTAGCGCAAGTAGTCGATAACTGATTTTTTCGAAGCGATGAAACCGCCGATGATTGCCATCGATTTCGCGTAAGCGCCAATGTAGATGTCGATGTCATCCATCACACCAAAGTGCTCTGATGTGCCGCGTCCGTGGGGGCCCATCACGCCGAAGCCGTGGGCGTCGTCAATCATAATGCGGAATTTGTATTTCTTTTTGAGAGCGGCAATCTTGTCCAGAATGCCAAGAGCGCCGGTCATACCGTAAACACCCTCGGTGATGAGCAGAACGCCACCACCTTGTTCCTCAGCCTCTTTGCAGGCCACTTTCAGTTTCTTTTCGCAACTTTCAATGTCGTTGTGCTTGTACGAGTAAGCCTTGCCTTGGTGCAGACGCTTGCCGTCCATCAGGCAGGCGTGGCACTCGGCGTCGAACACAATAATGTCATGGCGCGACAGCAGAGAGTCGATAGCCGACACAATTCCCTGATAACCAAAGTTGAACAGGAATGCAGCCTCTTTCTTCTCGAATTTGGCAAGCATATGCTCGAATTTCTCGTGCAGGTCGGAGTTGCCGGTGAGCATACGGCTGCCCATCGGATAAGCCAAGCCCCAACGAACGGCTGCCTCGCCGTCAACCTTGCGGATTTCTGGGTGGTTGGCCAGACCCAAATAGTTGTTCAAACTCCAGCACAAAACGTCCTTGCCTTGAAAGCGCATATGCGGGCCAATCTCGCCCTCGAGTTTCGGGAACGAGTAGTAACCCTCAACTTTCTCGCGGTACTGGCCAATCGGGCCGCCCGTCGATTCCTCTATTCTTTCAAAAATATCCACGATACAAATTTTTAAAGATTAATGCCGCAAATGTACTTTTTATAGCGGATTAAATGGTAGTATAAGTACCTATTTTTACAAGTCTAATATTAGAAAATTGGATTCCCAATTAGCAAGCATACTAATCTCGCACAACTCAAATGCATTTTGTCTGATGCTCACTCATCTAACCCTTGCCGTTTTCTTCGCGCACTTCGGGCAAATGCCTTTTACAAGGAAATTGGCCGAGCGGGCAATGTAGCCGTCGGGTAATTCGATTTGCGGTATATGATTATCGCTCAAGCAGATAGTTTGGTGACACAACTCGCAGAAAAAGTGCAGGTGAGCGTCTTCGTCCTCATCGTCATCGTGGTGGTGGCTCTGGCAGATTTCGTAGCGCGTGCAGCCGTCGCCACTCTCAATGACGTGCACCAAATGCGACTCGCGGAAAAGATTGAGCGTGCGCAGAATGGTTGATTTGTCGATAGTTCCAAGAACCGCCTCAAGTTCAAGCAGCGAGAGCGGCTGCCCCGACTCGTGCAGAGCCCGCGCTATCAGCAAACGGTTGCCGGTATCTTTGATTCCGTGCTCCGCAAACAACGACTGTATCTCAATGGTGCTCATTTGTTTTTTTCGGCAAGATAGAAAATTTGGTGAATTGGTTAACTGGTGAATCGGTGAATTGAATTTTAAAAAGTTGAGAAGGTTGAGAAAGTTTAGAATGTTGGAAACCACATTCGTAATTCCACTAGTGCCTAGTGCCTAACTCCTAGTGCCCAATGCCTTCTATCATCCCAACTCCACCACCGTAATTCCCGCGCCACCGAAATCAACGTGCTCATCGCGGACGCTGGTCACCACATCGACGGTTTGCAGGTACTCGCGCACCACGTTGCGCAGAATGCCATTGCCCTTGCCGTGCAGAATTTTCACCTCGAAAACGCCTACCATCACGGCCTCGTCAATGAAGGCGGCCACGCGGCTCACGGCCTCTTCGGCACGCATTCCGCGCACATCGAGTCCGGGCTTGAACGACAGCCGGCGCTGGTTCAACTCGTACGACTGCTGCAGACTGCCCTGCCGCACGCTCTTGCGAAGTTTCTTTTTCTCGTCGTCGGTCAGGTGCTGCAAACGACTGATTTCCACATTCATATATAGGTTGTCGAAAGCCACCACGGCGTTCTTCCCGTTCAGTTCCATAATCTCGCCCACGGTTGTCTGCCCCTCAATGCGCACTGGCATTCCAATGGTGAAATCGCGCTGGCGCTCCTCAACCACATCGGCGGCCTTCAGTTGCGCGTCTTGCTTTGTTTTCGACGTGCGGACGCGGTTTTCGCGCTCCTTCAGTTTTTTGATTTTCTGCAAGATACGCTCCTCGTCATCGCTGGTCTGCTCCACTGCCTGACGCGCCTCGTCGAACTGCTGGCGGGCCTGCTTGGTTTTCTCCTTTTCGGCCTGCGACTCGCGAATCTGACGTATCGTATTTTCAATCAGCCTGTTGGAATCGGCCAATAGGCGTTTGGCGTCGTCTTTCGATTTTGTCATCAACTCCTTGCGGAAACGTTTCGTCTCGTCGAGTTCGCGTTTTTCGGTCTCCATCATCTCCTCCAAACGGCGCTCTATCTTGCGGATATTCTCGCGTTTACGCTCCCAATAATATTTGTCGCGGGCAATCTCGCGCAAGTGCTTGTCGAAATTCAGGTGCTCCTCGCCAACCTTGCTGCGGGCGTCGTCAATCACATCTTGCGGCAGACCAATCTTATAGGCAATCTCGAAGGCGAAACTGCTGCCCGGCTTGCCCATCTCCATCACAAACATCGGCTCCATCCGGTTTGTGTCGTAAAGCATTGCGCCATTGACAATTCCGTCGTGTCCGGCGGCAAAATGCTTCAGGTTGGTGTAGTGGGTGGTTATCACGCCGAAAACCTTCGCCTGATTGAGCCGGTCGAGAATGGCTTCGGCAATGGCACCGCCAAGCATCGGCTCGGTTCCGGTGCCGAACTCGTCAATCAGAATCAGCGTGCGGTCGTCGGCGTTGCGCACGAAATGCTTCATATTCAGCAAGTGCGAACTGTATGTACTTAAGTCATTATCAATGCTTTGCTCATCACCAATATCGATAAATAGATTGGTGAAGATTCCGGCGTGGCTTGTCGGCTCCATTGGCACTGGCAGGCCGCACTGCAGCATATATTGCAGCAGTCCGACGGTTTTCAGGCAGACCGATTTTCCGCCCGCGTTCGGTCCGCTAATGACCAAGATTCGGCTTGCCTCGTCGAGCGCGATATTGAGCGGCACGAGCGTGCGCCCGGCTTCGCGGAAAGCCTCTTGAAGTATTGGGTGGCGGGCATCGCGCCAATCGATTAGCGGTTTGTCGGCCAAGTGCGGAACGGCGGCTCCGATTTGTAACGCATAGCGGGCTTTGGCACGAATGAAATCGGTGATTCCCAAGAACATAAGCGCATCGTCAAGGTCATCGGTGTAGGGGCGCAGATTGTCGGTCAGAGTTCGCAGAATGCGGATAATCTCGCGGCGCTCAGCCGATTCCAACTCAAGCAGTGCGTTGTTGATTTCCACCACCGGCGCAGGCTCCACGTAGCAGGTCTTGCCTGTTGCCGACTCGTCGTGGATAATGCCCATAATGCGGCGCTTTTGCGAAGCGGCAATGGGAATAACAAGCCGCCCGTCGCGGACAGCAAGCGTGGCATCGGGTTCAACCCATCCTTCCTGCTGCGCATCGGCAATAATGCGACGAATAAGTTTCGACGCAGCGCCTTGTTTTTCAGCCAATTCGCGGCGAATGGCGGCCAATTCGGGCGACGCGCTGTCGCGAATCTGTCCCTGACGGCTCATTATGTGCTCAATGCTGTCGGTCACGAAGGTGTGCACCACCACGTTGGCGGCAATGGCGCTCAACGACGGATAACGCTCCGTGTTCTCCTCTTTCGCAAAAAAACGAGTGATGGCCTTTACCGTTGATAATGAGCGATATAGATTAAAGATTTCCTCTGCTTCCGCAAACGAGCCATCAACGCGCATCTTGTCGAAAAGCGGCCGAAGGTCGAAGAAATAGTCGGTCGGGAAATCGACCTGACTCTGAAGCAGTTGTATAAATTCCGACACCTCGGCAAGACGGTTGCGCACGTCGGCTGCCTTCGGCATAAACCGCATTTTGTCGGTCAGCCACCGGCCCACTTCGCCCAAACAGCAACCCTTCACCGCCTCGCGAACCCGCACGAAATCAATCTTTTGCTCAAAATTCTCAGGATAAATCATCACAAATCATTTTCGGCAAAGGTAAGGAAAATGTAGGGACACACCGCGTGCGTCCGTTTAACCGTGTGTAGCGGATTTGTTTTTCACACAGACTACACAGATTTATTTAACCATCCACAATTGGTCTTTATATCGTGAGTCAATCGCTTTCTGCCAGAAACCCTCGTTGCGTTTGATAAAATTATGCCAAAGAATTTCAAGATTGGCGGCTTGCTGCTCGTTCAAGACAATGCCCGAGTGACCTTTGTACCAGTCGAAGTCGGGAATTTCGCGGGTGAGTTCCTGACTCGTGAGAATGGGCAATGTGTCGGGATTTATCATTACATCAGGCTCGTAATCAACGTAATATGTTTCACGGCCTTTGCCGCTCCAGTCCTCGCCTTGATATGGGTCGGAAGTTATGGTGCCGGCCGATACAATGCCAACTTGTCCGTAGCCTAACTTCACCCAGTAGTAACGGTCGCCTGCGTGGATTTTGTCGTGGTCCCATACGCTCCAATTGAAGTCAACTGGTTGGTCGTGACAGATATTGTAAAGATTTTCGAGATAGCCAATCATTGGCGAAGAAGAAAATGCCGGGTTCCATTTGAAAATTACAGTGCTCATAGTCTTAACATTTTAAAAATTCTGCAAACAAAACCTCTGCATGAGCGAAATCTCCGCATAGGTGTGATTTTTTTTGAAAAAAATCACCACAATTTACAAAGATTGGTGGAAATAATAATTGTTTGAAAGGTAAGATTTTTGATAATCAACAAAAAGAGAGAATCGTTTGATTCTCTCAAATGTGTCTCGGCTTAACATCGGTCACTTGCGTACCGCTTCGCATTCCTGACACTGGTGGATTTGAAATCTCCAATACAAAAATAAGTATAATAAGATTGCAGGCGAGAAGTTTGTAAAAACGAAAAGGTATGGAAAATTTCCGACACCTCCCAAAAACAAAGCGAGCCCCTGACTCGGTTAGAATCAGAGGCTCGCTGAAGGCGGGCGGCGTCCTACTCTCCCACTGTACGCAGTACCATCGGCGCCGAAGGGCTTAACTTCTGTGTTCGGGATGGGAACAGGTGGGTCCCCCTCGCTAT
>JAEEPS010000063.1 GCA_016284875.1 Salinivirgaceae bacterium
CCATAGCGGGCCGCCGTTTCGGGCATCAGTTGCATCAGCCCGTAGGCGCCGCACCACGACCGCGCATCGGTCTTGAACCGCGATTCCTGATAGATGACCGCCGCCAATAGCCGCCAGTCCCAGTCGATAATCTTGCTGCATTTTTTTATTGCGTCGTCGTAAATCGACAGGCTGCCGCCCTTGAACGACAGGTAGGGACTTTGCGCGCGTGTGAGTGTTTTCGGGTCCTTGAAATATTTTTTGTAGAGCACCATATGGAATGTTGAGCCCTTTGTCTCTGAAATCCAATCGTTTATAGCCTCCAGAAGTTTCGGATTGTCTTTGCTGACAGCCCATGCCATATTCTGTGGGAACGACACCGCAACACTGATGTCGAGCGTCGGATAGTAGGTTTGGTTAATCATTGCCACTGGCTCGTCAGTCACGCAGTAGTCGATTTCACCGTGCGCTACCTGTTCAATAAGTTGCTCTGAATCAATATTTTCAACTTCAACAATATCGATAGAGTCACCAATTTCCGACTCAATGTTGTGCAGCCTTTCGGCGAAGGCCGAATTTTTGACCACGTGGATGGTCTTGCCAGCCATATCGAGTGGCGATTTTATCTGCATCGAGCCGTCGTAGTCGGGATTGTTGCGGCGTCGCTGCCGTTCCGACAGTTGCACCAGCACCTGCCGCGTTTCCATTATTGGGCTGGTGAAGTTCATTATTTTCTGCCGTTCGGCAGTGATTGTCAGGTTGATAGCCAACAAATCGACATCGTGGTTCACCAACTCGTCGAAATCATTTTCAAGATTGTTCGACACGCGCAGTTCCAGTTTGAGCCCCAATCGCCGTGCCAGGTCTTGCAAAAGTTCGTACTGGTAACCCATCGGCGTACCGCGATATGTGAAATAACTGATTGAATTGTAGTCGGTTAATGCTAAAAGTGTGCCGCGCTGCTCAATGGCGTCAAGGTCGTGGCTTGCGGCATCAGAGTCGCTCGACGGCTTATGATTGCAAGCCGACAGCAGCAAACACAAGGCAAAAACGGTTAGTATGTTCAATCTGACTTTCATCGCTCAAACATAAAAATCGTGTTAAAGATACGAAAAATTAGCGATAACGCAAACCGCCCCGCTCACTTAATCGGGTCGCCGCAGAATTTCCGACGGTTGCACGATTTGCAATGGGCGCCAATCCACACATCGTCGAATTGGCTGATGGCGGCGGCCACAAGTTGCGGGTCATCGGTTAGGATGCCAGCCTCGAAGTTGCGTGTGGTGCTGCCTTTCATACCGATGCCTGCGCCCGTCAGGTTGGCGCTGCCAATGTAGACGGTCTGGCAGTCGAACACCAGCATCTTGAAGTGCACACGCGGACAGAGCACTCGCTCCAGCCCTGTGGCCAAAACGGGGTATCGGTCGAAATCCTCACGGAAATTCGGGCCTGGCTCTTTGGCGTGTATCAGTCTCACCTCCACACGTTTGCGAATGAGTTGCGCCAGCACGCCCAAAAACGGAATGGTGTCGTTGCCGCACTTCACGTGCAAATCTTTAATGTCGGCCGTGCCAATCCAAAGCGTCTGCTTGACCGCCGCCACCCGCGACAGCACCAGATTGTAATGGTCGGCATTGGTAATATACTGAATCATGGTTGGATGGTGTTTTTGTCGGTATAAGGTATTAGGTGTAAGACACAGAAAAACGTTTGATGTCTTTATTTCAATCAATTAGCTTATTTACCAGTCATAAAATCTTTCTTGCAATCCATGCGCAGGCTTCGGCCTCGGGCAAACGCCAAGCTGACTGTGAAGACCGTGAGTATCGGAAAGATGTAAGATTTTCATACCGCAAAATTATATAATTCAAATGTATCTAAATTACGATTCCACCACCCATTTGTCGCACGAAAACACTGGACGAATGCTGAAATTGCACGGAACGCTATCAATGGCATCAATGTACGCAGGCATTTCGTCGCACAACTGTGCGACCTCGCCCATTGTCAACCCTTCTGTTGGGCGCGACAATTCGCGATTTTTAGACAGACGAACGATTATCTCCTCAATGGTCATTTCGAATGGGATTTCGGCTGTGTTGGACCTGACGGTTTGATTTTCATCCGTTTCGGCATCGGTGGTTGTGGCTGTGTGGATACGGCTCGTTACCCGATACTCGCCCGGCACGCTATTGATTGCTTCGACGCACTGCGGAATACGGGCAAGCATCCGCTCCACGGCGGCGGAATCTTTAGGCAGACGTACAACTAACTTTCTGCCATACAAAAGTTTGAGTTCCAACGTCCGTTTGTTGAGTTGGTATTCAATGCCAAGTTCGCGCATTCGGTTTTTGACGAGAGTGGAGGTTGCTTCGGCACTGGCTTTATGTTTTTTAAGTGTGCCATCTGTTGTTTTATCATTTCTCATTGTTTACGTTTTCTATTTGTGTTTAAAATATTGACTATCGGGTCACCACAAAACTGGCGGCGCTGGCATTTCTTGCACTCGCTGCCGCGCCACACTTTGTCGAACTCTTCAATGGCGGCCTCAACAATTTTTGGGTCGTCTGTTAGAATGCCAGCCTCGAAGTTACGTCGCCCTGCGGCTTTCATCCCCATTCCAGCCCCCGTCAGATTGGCGCTGCCAATGTAGCACACTGTTTGGTCGATAACGATTATCTTGAAATGCACGCGTGGACACAGCACCCGCTCGAGCCTTGCGGCCAGGCGTGGATAGCGGTCGAAATCAGCACGGAAGTTGGGGCCAGGCTCTTTGGCGTGAATGAGCCGCACTTCGACACCGCGGCCCAACATTGCCGATAGAATTCCCAAAAACGGTTTCTGCTCACCGCCTTGCGACACGTACAAATCCTTAATGTCGGCGGTGCCCAGCCAAAGTGTGCGCTTGGCCAACGAGGCCAAGTTGAGCACTTTGGTGTAATGTTCGGTGTCGGTTACAAGGGCTGTCATAGTGCGTTCTCGTAAACGTTGAAATGCCGACGGATATCGCGCTTGCGGTTCAAGAAATCAACACTCCGTGACATCAGCATTGTGCGGCGGATATCGTGGATGTGCCAGACTTTGTTGTGCGACGCAAAGGCTGTCAGGACGTTGAACTCATCCCACACGGTCATATTGCTTACGGCCATTGCCAGCCCCTCGGCGTTGGTGGGGCAACCTGCCTGCTCGTATCGCTCCACATTCTCTTTGTAGGGAATCAGTTTCGACACTGTTTCGGGCTCAACACCAGCCTGTTGCAGTATTCGGGCGCCAAGCCCTAACTCGCGCACCGACGCTTGCGTTGCAATAGCCGTCTGCGCGTTTTTGAGCATCACCGCAAGGTTCTGCCGCAAGAAACCGTTGCTATCGCCAAGCAGTAGCCGCACTTTCTGTTCGTCTTCGAGCGAGTCAAGGTGCATTTGGCGGTTCTGTGTCACCTGTGTCATTCCGTTGCGACAGACGAGGCGCTCGTAGTAGTTGCCCATTGCTATCTCGACGGGTGTCCAACTCAACCACACGCCGTCGGCAATGAAATCGTCGCCTTTGGCAAACGACATTATCTGCGGGTCGAGCGAGCGCATCCGAATGGAAATTTCGGCGCCATTCCCGAAATCGACGGCATCGGGCTCGTAGCGGTTCTTATCCATAAACATCTCGGCAAAACTGAAGAACGACGCGGGCGGGATAAGGTGCTTCGGCGTTTGGTGAACGCTTGTGACGCTCTTGGTTTCTGCATCGGCCACCAAAACAATCTTCTCGTTGCGCTTGTGCCGCGCCTGCGAGAAGAAATTGCGCAGATTGGCCACTCCGCTGTCACCGTACGAATCCTGCGCCAGTTTGCTCTGTCCAGTTTTCAACCCGACAAAACGGTCCATATCCTCGGCCATCTCGGGCGAGAACTCCACAACGGCGTTACCCACTCGGTAGTGCGTCTCGTCAACGGCCACAATCTCGTTTTTGTCAACCTCACGGTAAATTGTGGGTTGAAGCAGAATCTTGTCTTTAAGAATCTGATAATCTGTGTTATCCATAAGTGTAATATTTAAGTGTTATTAAACAATCGGTCGAATTGTTCGGCAAAATCGCGCAGTTGCGCCGACACATCGCTTTGCAAATGCCGCATATTAATGTCCTGTTCGTAGCGCTCCTCATCGAACGACACATCGCCTTGAGTGCTAAGGTTATAGTAGAGTTTCACGCCCACATCGCCACGGCGGTGCTTTGAAAAAGTAATGTAGCGGTCGCTGTAGATATTCTTGGGGTTGTCGAGCCGCAGTTCCATCATTGCTGTAATACTGTGTTTCAGGCGGTTAGAACCGACAAACGCTCCGCTTTTGGTAACCTGCTGAATGGTCAGAAACGTGGTGTTCACCCGTCGCGCGTTCATGCCCTTATTCTGCTGCTTAATGAGCGCAAGCAGCATACTTTCTGCCTTTTTTGTGGAAATATTCTCCTCCTCCTTGATAATGCCGTGCAGTTCGTGGAACGAGTCAATAGCCACAATGTCCCAGCCCCGCCCAATGACCTCCGTCAGGCCGCACCAGTTGTGCGTGTCCTCATCGGCGTTGCTTTCGATAAAAAGAATGTCGATATCAGCGAACTTCGGGTATCGCTGCACATAGACGGCAAGGTCGATTTCATTCATCTCCGCACTCACAAACAATATTTTAAGCCCAGGATTCAACTGTTGGATATTGGCCATCATATCAAGAATGATAGTGGTTTTGCCCACGCCAGGGTCGCCGATAATCATATAGTTTACGCCCTTTGGCAGTCCCGAATACGAGCACAGCAACCTGTCGAGAACTGTGCCTGTAAGATAGTTCTTGAACAAGTCGGGCGAGAAGCGCAGATTCCGTATCCTGATTGGTTCCATACTGTTTGTCATTTATTCCGCAAAGCGATAGTTGTGGGCGTTTATTCCAGAAAGTAAGTCATTGTTCCTGTGTTATGCCTAATTGAACTATTTCCTCGGAAGTCAATTCTCTGCTTCCTGCAATATCACCTGTAGGTTCAACTTTATATATCGTTTTCCCTTTCAAACAGATAATTGAATCTTCGTTCACTTGAAACACCTTGCCTACGTCCTCAATGGCGATATTGCCTGTAAGGTTTCCTTCTTCATCGAAGAAATGATAACTGTCGGCAGTGATTCCTCCTATGAAGGATTTGCCTTCAATCCAGTTTGTATAGTATTTTTTGTTTGGTACAAACTGTTGCAGATGCACTTTTCGTTTTTTCTCACCTTTTTCATCACAATCAATGTAAATCAGTGGAATATAAATCACTTTACGACCTTGTTCTGCTGACGTTGTTATTCCAATGGAAGAATAACCGACCTTTGTTATGCGATAGATACTCATAATAAATAGTTTAATAGTTTAACATCAATTTATGAATGCAAAAAAACAGACAACCTATGCGAAATTGCGGCAGAGGTTTTGGAAAATTTCGGTTTTTATTGATTTTTCCCCTCTTTAATCAGACGATTGACTACGTATTCGATATCTTCAATCATTAAACCCAAAAACGGACTGACCGATTTGCCGCACACATCTTTTCGGAAAGCGAAAACGGCATCGGTTTTGGCGACTAGTTTCTGAAGATTATCAATGGCTTTGGTGCATATTGCGGCGCCTTCGGAAACCGCTGGCAATGTGACTAAACCAACCGTAATCGCACCGACCTGCCTTGCAAACCCAGCCATAAGCACTGTGCTATTGACACCTAACTCCTCGCCTAAATCGGCAACCACACACACACGAGAATTTTTGCCGCCGCAATATCGAGCAATACCATCTATTTGAAAATCAATCGCATTGTCACCGCCTAAATCAATTTTTACTGATTCAACATTGCCACTCTTTTTTGTCGGTTTGAGAGTCGCCAGCAACGTTTTGCGGTATTTCTTTTCGCGCAGATAATCAACCAAATCGGCACCGACACGCCCAATGCCGAACACTTTGGCGTCAAGTTTTTTGTATTGAGGCTCATTCCTCATACAATGTGTGGTTAACACATCGGCTGCATCACTCATAATGTTGTCGATTCGCTCCAAAGCATCGAGCACCAGCAATTTGCCATAATACTTCTGCATCGCATCGTTGTTCAGAATGAACATTGCATCACAGTTGGCGGCCAACTCGCGCAGACCGTCCATTGCACGCCTTACGCGAACTGCCCCCTCGTGCTCGAAAGGCAACGAGGCAACGCCAACGGTTGAAGCCCCCGCAGCCTTGGCCTCACGGGCGATAACGGGTGCAGCCTCGGTACCAAATTTGCCACCCAATCCAACCACAACTGCCACCTCATGGGCGTTCACCAACTCGAGAACATCGTCGATACGTTTTTCGACGGCCTCGGCGCCGCACTTAATGCCTGGCCAAATCTTGCACTCGTCTAACTTCAAAGCCGCCGACACTCCCGACTGCTCAATCGCCTTGCTGTCCCAATCGCAAACGGCTACAAACTTATCGGCTCGCTCGCCACCCATCTCGCTGCGCCAACATTTGGCAACATTTATGCCCGCACGGCCAACACCGATAATCCTAACGGTTTTTGGCCGTTCTTTCATCATTTCCGAAAATTCGCTCATAATCTTTATGTTTTTAAAGGTTCAACAAATAATTATGAGTGCAAGTTTAAGACGGGGGACTCCCAAATAATGAGAGCAGCGAGTGGATTGTAAAAAAAAAGCAGCGCCATCGAAAAAAATCGGCGGCGCTGCTTTTTGGCAAATTAAGCATATTTTGTTGGTTTGTTAAGCCGCTCAACGGTTTACGCTTTTATCACCCGCCTGCTGCAAGAAAGCACCGCGCGAATGCGAAATTTGTGGGAATGGCGTCAATGTAGGCGGGCATTTCATCGCACAACTGGGCAACCTCGGCCATTGTCAATCCTTCGCTCATGTTTTTTGGATAGGCTGACGATTATCTCCACAATAGTCATTTCGAATGAAATTTCGGTGGGGACTTTACAGTTTGGTTATCAGGTGTTTGAGTATCGGCGGCGGTGCGGGAACGTCTTGTTATCCAATATTCGCTCGGCACGCTATTGACGGCAGCGGCAAGCGGCCCATCATCCGTTCCACTGAGGGTCGCATTCTATCCAATCCCAATCGAGGTCTTTCAACCTTTTGAGTATGGATTGCTCAATATCGTCTTCGCTGATAAGTGATTTCATGACTCTAACAAAGATTGTATTTTATTGATAAAATCCTCTTCTCTTTTTTCTATTTCTATTTTTATTTCTTTTGCATTGTTAGATTGCTTATCATCAAACAATTCACACAAATTCAAATTCACTAATCCAATAGATTGTTCGCTTCCAACTATTTTATGGACATCGTTTTCTTTTTCTTGATTTACAGGCGAAACGAAAATTCCATAACCTTTCCCATCTTTCATAAAACGGTGCAAGTATGTCGTCATTTGATATAAATCTTCACGACTCACAGTGGATTCTCGCGAAGTATTTCCTAAAGATGTATAGTGTTTATATTTTGCATCAAGGATAATTCGAGGATTGCCAGTGTTTTTATCTGCAATGACAAGGTCTGGACGTACTTCGCGATATTTATCCTCCATCAAAAACTCCCGTTCTCGCAAATTGGGAGAATATACTTCATAATCAGGGAAATTTACTTGTAGTTTTTTCAGCAGATACATTTCCCACAATTCTGCCATATCAATGAAATAGGCTACGGAAGTTTTATTATGAGGTTGAATACTTGATTCGGAAAGATTCTGTTGAATAATTGCCTTGCAGAATTGCATGACAGGACGATATATTTCTGTCATTCGTGTGTACTTAATATTCTCAATGTCAGAAATATCAATGGGAGAATTCGAAACACCGAACATGGCAAGTTTATCATCGTACTCTCTAATGTCATTTACGACACGTCCCATTTTTTTGTCGCACAATATTTTGTATGCATAGCGAATTGCCCGATTTATGGTGTTGTCTGATGTTAGTTTCCTATATGAACAATAAAAACGGCTCGCATTCGTAAGGTTTACTCGTATCTGTTTCGCAATATCAAGTCTTCCTTTGTAATATCGAAGATTCTTGTTTTCTGTTTTGTATTCCTTCGGAATTTGTCCCACTGCAATGGCTCGTTGCAAAACGGCCTTCCATAACAGCGCTATTAACCAATAATTATTACTCGTTTTATTTGATGTAATATTTGATTCCGCATTTGGAACGTATATGTTGCACGCATAGGATATCAAATGGTTAAAAAGCCCGAATCTCGGGTTTATGACAATATCCACACCATTCACAGAACAAAAGCCAATGTAGTGCGAGGTATAAAATTTTGTCACAATTTCCCCCTCATCTACAACTTGCGCGTGCCAGATAGGATGTTCGTTCAGACAGTCGTTTGGGATGCTGTTGGTAAGCGACAATGTCTTTATCTTTTGTTCATCAACTTGCTTGTTGATTTCCTCAACAGCTGTAAGTTGCGACCTATCTTCGCATTTTTTGCCTTCCAATAATATGTCATCGGTCAGTTCCAATAGCATAATTATAGTGCTTGTATAAATTCAGATTTTCTAACTTTTAATTCATCTTTTATATCCTTTTCATCGGCTCTGGCTCCAAGATATTCTTCGATGAGAGGCAGTAAATGGTACTCCCATAGTTTTTCCAACTCAAGAGGGGTTATTCTCACATATTCTTTATTCCCTACCACAGGAAGGAAATCCTTTATTTTCATAAAATAAGCCTGACCTATTTGATAGTTCTCGTTTAATCCAAAATTTTGAGATGTACTTATCCGATTGTTTAGGTACTCGCATCGTTCTATGTAGGCAACAAGATTCTCATCTTCAACAGAATTTGTTACATCTTTACTTACTGAATAATCTGTAAGCATCGTGTTTAAAACAGATAAATCTGGCATCATTCTTACGAAACTAAATCTGCGACGCAATGCCAAGTCAAACGATACCAAACTCTTGTCCACATTGTTCATTGTTCCTATCAAATACACATTTTGGGGAATGACAAACTTGTATTCATTCTCTGTAAAATTCGGAATGGACACACCTTGGCCGCGCTTTTCCAAAGCATATAGTAATTCGCCAAACACCGAAGACAAATCGGCACGGTTAATTTCGTCGATAATGAAGATGAACTTTTTAACTTCGTTTCCTTCTCTATTTGCTTCGTCACAGAATTTCTTAAACACACCTTCTTTCAAAGTGTAGGCAAGTGTATTTCCTGTAACTTGCGGTGCGATGCCACCGATGAAATCCTCGTAGGCATAGTTGGGATGGAATTGTACCAACTCATAGCAACCTTTCTCGTTTTGGTTGGGGAACTTAACATCTTCAAGACTTTCCGTTTCCAGCATACTCTTCACAAGCATTTCGGCAGAAAAGGTCTTACTTGTGCCCGGAGGTCCCCAAAGAATAATGGCTTGGTTGCCTGTTCTTAGCAGTTCTTCGGTGTTTCTAATTGATTGGTCTTCGTTTATTGCAATGATTGAAATTAGTTTGGAAAGGTCTGACATAAAAATGGCATCTCTTTTTGTGGCATCTGGTTCTATATAACTGGCAATTTTGTCTGAATATTTTTTCCAACCTTTTTCATTTCCTTCATCTGCGAACGTCTCAAAATTCATATCAATTCCAGAATC
This sequence comes from Salinivirgaceae bacterium, assembly GCA_016284875.1. Taxonomy (GTDB): domain Bacteria; phylum Bacteroidota; class Bacteroidia; order Bacteroidales; family SZUA-534; genus RUG13583. The sequence goes on from JAEEPS010000063.1 coordinate 9,626, forward strand.
TTGATGTTTGCAGTCATCTCCGCATCTTGCTAGTTCTTGGTACGGCATCAAACTCAAAAGATGAATGCAAGAATCGCGATGTGTCCACATATAGAAGAACTTGTAGGGGAAACGGTGTTTCAATGTTTCTTGTTGAGCAGTTTTTATTTCGTCTATGCTCAAGCGGTAATAATATGTGTTATTTTCACCAACAAATCCAGGCCATCTCAATACGACATCGGATTCTTCACATTTAAATGAATTCTCCTTTATTTGTTTTAATGTATGAATAATAACATAAAAGAAATTGTTGTCGGCAAAATTTGATGATGGGTGCCTATATTGGCCAGAGCTTACTAAAGAGCCGTTATCATTATTATCCTTAATCTTATTTGATATTATTCTATAATCAGGGCTCATATATTTATTATTTTCAAAATCGAAGCCACCAAGAATACAACCAACTTTTTTGATTAAATCATGGTAGTCTTCAGGAAATTTATCCAACATGTTCTGAACCCCATTAAAAGCTCCTTCTGCGGATATGCCATCCGAATCGCAACCGAAATAATCCGGACTCGGATATGTATTATCAGCATACTTTATTTCTTTGTTGTCAATAGAATACTTACCATCATTTTTAGTGATAGTGATATTATCAACTTCATCAAAAAAAGCTTTTATCGCATCAAATCGCGTAATAACCTCTGCATTCTTCTTATCCTTAAAGATTTGCTCTCTGTTATTCCAAAGGCACAATAATTTTTCTTTTGTTAGATTCATAATTATTACATTATAGTTTAAACTTTTACTTCCAACCGCCCGATTAAACTCAAAGAGCTTGAATATTCGTTATTCCAACAATATCAATCAGTCTCACAATGATTTTATGAATGCCTACCAAGCGGTTATAGCGTTGGGTTGCCAAAAACAATGCTTGATAATCTTCTTCATCAAGCCGACGATACCCATTTTCTATCAATCCGCAGGTAAATTCTCTTGTCCTAAGAATATGGTCGAATGAGGCAAGTATTTGAGTATTCATTCTTACCATGTTCATAAGCAATGCTTTGTACCATTCATTGGTGAGTCCGTCAACTTCTTCGGTGTAGCATTCGTACAAATCCATTGAACCAGACAGCATTATACTTTCAACCAGCGGGTTTTTATCACCATTGACAAGCGCCCATTCTTTATTTTTGCGAATAGCCATTTCCATAAGAACAGCAATACTGTCGCCATAATGATAAGACTCGTCCAGCACACGTAATATTGCTCTTCTCACAACCGTTGCCGCATCAAGTGCATGATATTGCATCAGTTGGTCCAGGACTTTTGCGTACCCACTTTTTGAACCTTTGTGAAAGCATACAACTAATTCCCTTATAAATTCTTCCGTCTTGTCTTTATCCATTTCTTTCATAACTTTTTATTTTTATGTATGATTGATTTTACTTTTCTTTTACTCTACTTCAAATATACAATTTCCAAATGTAAAGGCAAAGCAAAAATCGCCTTTACAACACTCCAACAACCTTTTGGAAAAGCCTATCAATCCACTCTTTCCGTTGAATGCAGTTGAGCCATTCTTGTGGAATGCCTGCGGTTCCGTAGTAAAGTCCGGCCAAGCCGCCGGCAATGGCGGCTGTGGTGTCGGTATCGTCACCCAAATTGACGGCCAGCAAGGTGCATTCATCGTATTTCGTGCTATTGGCAAGGCACCAAATTGAAGCCTCAATTGAATCGATTACATAACCGCCACTTCGTATAGCATCGCGCGGTGTCAGCGCAAACTCATTTACATTGCGGATACGGCTGAAGTGATTCAATTCTTCCGTTGTTTCGGCATTCGACTGATAATAGGCGAATCCTCGGTTGAGAGCACTTTGCAATCGGTTTGTCAGGTTGCCAGTTCCATCAAGTATTTCGCAGACAATGAAATAGTAAAGCCCACAAGCAATTTTCGACCGCAAATGATTGTGTGTTAGTCCTGACACATTGTGAATTATCTGAATGGCGGCATCAATTTTATCGTCTTTCAGCCCCTTCTGGTAGCAATAAAGGCAAATGGGCATAATACGCATCAGCGAGCCATTTCCGTTGTCCGACTCGCTTGTGCCTCCGCAGATAAAAGGATTCTCATCGCGACAATAACGTGATATTGCGCGCTGTACTGTATTGCCAATATCGAATGCATAACCGAAAGGTGTGTATTCGCCCGAGCGATACCACCTAACGAAGCAGTCCATAATGTGCTTTAAATCAATTCCTCGACATTCAATAATACTATCAAGTTCGGCCAATGCCATACTGCTGTCGTCGGTCCAACTTCCTCGCGGCAGATTGAAAGTTCCAAATTCCCGCATACCTTCAACGGGGTCGTTATCGCGAATCTCCCTCTCATCAAACTCTACAGGGCATCCAAGAGCGTCGCCTACAATGACGCCAAACATTCCGCTTCGCCAGATATTCAATAAATCCATACTCAAAAAAAATATTGTGTTTCAAATTTATTAGTTTTTCAAAGTACAGGCAAAGCGCAAAAGCGCCTTGCCCTTACAACTTACTTTTTCGGCACGAAAGCATAGGTTTTGCCGCTAATTAGTTTTGCTTCGCCACCTAAAAGGCGTGCCGCGCTCAACAAATCACCTTGTGAATTGTACGTTTGAACGTTTCCGTTCGAAAAATTTAACTGATACATTGTTGTTTAGTATTAGTTTGCCTCCACTTTACGGCTATCGGCATCTCCGTTTTTCATTGTATTCCAGTCGCAAAGGCTACTGTAAAATATTCCACACACAATCTTCTCTGCTTGGGTGAAAGCTTGTGCGGCGTTGGTGTTGCCATCAATAAGGTTGTGAATGTTCAGCACGTGCAGTTTCCCGACGTGAGGTGCCAATTCGGAAAGACCGCTGAGCGCCTGATTCATACGCTTAGAGCCCTCGAAAGAGAACGGCATGGTTACCACGGCTATGGTGTGCTTGCCGGCGGCTTTGGCCTCGCGTGCTATCTGGGCGGCGGCATTGGTTCCGCAGACACCGCCCAATCCTGCCGCAATAATTATGGTCTTGGCGTCAGCGTTCAGCAGTTTGCGGATTGGCTCAGTGTTAAAGGTCGGGAGGGACGGCTCGTTGGTGGTGTCGTAGACAGATGTCATAAAATCAATGCTTTTGTCGATTATCCGCCAAACCAAACTTGGGCACTCTTTTTCGAGCAACAGACGGTTTTGCACTTCGACTGATTCCAAATCTTTTTGGTCGGTGTCGCACGCCACTGTGGTAACTCCTGCTAACTCCTGTTCTTGCATCAGTGCTGCCATTTTGCAGCCGAAACCGCCAACACCAACAATCATAACTTGTTGAGGTTTTTGCCATTTCGCAAACAATTTCTCATTCATTTTGTTTGATTTTAAAAAGTTTGACAAAAAAATATGGGTACAAGTATAAAAGACCACACTCCCAAATAATGAGAGTGCGAATGATAAAATGCGGCGAGACTATATTTATAAGTCTCGCCGTTTAAAGACCTTTAAAATTCGCAACACTACTGCGAATTTTCAATGAAAATGTGAAATGGTACTGCGAATTTTCAAGCATTTTTAGTTGCTCAAACTACTAGCCCCCAACACCATTCCATCTCACAAAATCACCTTCGCAATAGCCGCGCACGCCTCGGCGTCGGCAAGGGCGTGGTGGTGGTTTTCGAGAATGTAGCCGCAGGCGGCCGACACGGTATGCAACTGGTGGTCGGGCAAATCCTTGCCAAAATGCCGACGTGCGGCTATGAAAGTGCAAAAGAACTGATAGTCAGGATAATCCATACAGTAGGTTTGGAACACGGCTTTCAGGCAGCGCTCGTCGAACGACTTGTTGTGCGCCACAAGCGGCAGGCCCTTGATTTTCGGCTCAATCTGCGCCCAAACGTCGGGAAAGAGCGGCGCCGAGTCGGTGTCTTCGTGGCTCAGACCGTGCACCTGCTGGCAGAACCACGCGTAATAGTTGGGCTCGGGCCGAATGAGCGAGTAGAACGAATCGACAATCTCGCCGCCGCGCACCACAACCACACCAACACTGCAAACGCTTGAAGGTGAGCCGTTTGCTGTCTCAAAATCGATTGCTGCAAAATCTTTCATAGTTTAAGGTTTTTCAGTCTATAAAACGCTTGTTGATTGATTATCTGGATTTAATAAAGGTCAATTTTTGCCTCTTGACTTTTTGTAGGCTCGCAACGTGCGTTCGGCCTCTTTGCGGAATTCTTCGCGCAACCAGTCGGGTTCTAGCACTTCAAGGCTGGGCCCGTAGGCACGCAATTCGCGCTTAAACTCTTCGTTTATAATCAGGTTGTACTCAAATTCCGATTCCCAATCGCCAGTCCAGACTTCTTTTTGCGAGTGGTGCAGCGGTAATGTGCGCAGATATTTGGCCTGTTCTTCTTCAACCACAATTTTCACTTCCTCGATTTTGCTACCTATTCCGCTGATACCCACAAGATTAGCAAAAATATTATTGGCTTCAAAATTGTCGGGCATAGTGTAACTGTCGTCGGTTTCAACCGCGCTGACAATGCGGTCGAGCCCATAAGTGCGAAGTTTGCCTATATCGTCCTTTTTGCTGTTGTCGAGCACTTTGGCAAGCAGATACCACCGTTGGCGGAACATTTTCAGGCTATATGGCTCCACCGTTGGGTAGGTGGGTTCGTTGCGCCAAAAACTTTGGTGTATCATTCTGAGTGTGTGGCGGTTGCGCATTGCCGACAGAATGGTTGTCAGGTGCGTCTGACCCGACGGCACGTCTTCCAACAGAATCTGCTTGTCGAGAGCCTTGTTCCCTTTTATTATATCGTTGACAGCAAAGGCGTTAAGCATTTGTCGACAGAGTTTGTACTGACGATTGTCGTCGGGTTTATGAATGCAATAGCGGCCATTAACGCACTCTATTTCGAGTCCGAAAATTTCCTCAGCCTCTCTTCGCCAGCGGTGGAACCTGCTCTCAACAATTTCGTCTTCCTTGTCGTCGTTGAGTTCCCGATTGTTGGCCCAACGCCTATTAATCTCGTCCCTTGTGGGGTTGAAATCGTCAATGGTGTTGACCAGCCACGCGTAGCAGCGGAACAAATGCGCATTATTCGATTTTGCCATATTGTTTCAGTTTTAAATTGACGCAAAGATAAGCAACGTCGCTCCTAAATAATGAGAGCCAAAGTGAAAAACAATAAAAATTTTTTAATCGGCAAGTTATCTGTCAAGAGCGACGGCAACAACGGCGGAAACGATATGATGATTGAGGACAAGGGCGTCCGCATAACCTTCAGCAGCAGAACTGGCCTTAAGTAGCACTCACGCAATCGGGTCGCCGCAGAACTTACGGCGCTGGCACTTATGGCACTCGCTGCCGCGCCACACCTTGTCGAACTCCTCAATGGCCGCCTCCACAAGTTGTGGCTCGTCGGTAAGGACTCCAGCCTCGAAGTTGCGCCTTGTGGCCGCCTTCATTCCCATTCCCGCGCCCGTCAGGTTGGCGCTGCCAATGTAGCACGTTGTCTGGTCGATAACAATGATTTTGAAGTGCACGCGCGGGCAAAGCACCCTCTCAAGTTGCTTGGCCAGAAGCGGATAGCGGTCGAAATCGTCGCGGAAATTCTCGCCAGGCTCCTTGGCGTGAATGAGCCGCACCTCGACACCGTGGGCCAGCAAATCGGCCAGCACGCCCACAAACGGCTTCTCGGCCGCGCCCTGTTTCACATACATATCCTTAATGTCGGCCGTACCAATCCAGAGCGAGCGCCGCGCCTTTGCCGCAAGGGCGATAACGGTGCTGTAGTGTGCCGAGTCGGTGATAATTGAGGTTGGCATTGCTGAAATGTTTTGCGTTGATTTACAATTGTTTGAGCCACTCGTTCATAAAGCGGTCGTAAACAATGTAGCCGCTGTTGGTTTTGTAAACCAGTGCTTTAATCTTTTATTGTTTGACATTACAAATTTTTCGTTACGAAAATCCTGTAACGAAATTTTCGTAACGCAATTTGTATAATTATTCAATAGGTTGGCATTTTCGTGAGGAAAAGATTGCCGAGCAGGTTTGAAATTGAATAATAATCGGCACTTTGGAGCAGTCTGTGCCCACTGATTTTTGGGTGCAAGGCTGAAAAACGAATCAAGTCTGTTCAATCTGGTTTAGGGGTGTTTAATTTTTTGCTGTCGGCACTGATTTTTTTTGTAATTCTGCGGCAAATTAAAAATCGCTATAGAAATGAACAAGATTGTACCTATCACATTGTTAACTGGCTATTTAGGTAGCGGTAAGACAACTCTGCTGAATAAGATTCTGGCCAACAACCAAGGGCTGAAAATCGCCGTCATTGTGAACGACATTGGCGAGATAAATGTTGATGCGTCGCTGATTGAGAAGGGCGGCATTGTGAACAAGAAGGATGACAGTCTGGTGGCCTTGAGCAACGGCTGCATCTGCTGCACGCTCAAAACCGACCTTATCGACCAGATTACCAGCATCACCAGCACTGGCAAGTTCGACTATATTGTGATTGAGGCCAGCGGCATTTGCGAACCGCTGCCAATTGCGCAGACCATTGTGGCCATTGGCGACTATGCCCGCCAGTACAATCAGCCGTCGCCATGCCGTCTCGACAGCATCGCAACCGTGGTCGATGCCCTGCGAATGGCGCGCGAGTTTGGCTGCGGCAATCAACTGACACGCAGCAATATCGATGACGAAGACATTGAGAATCTGCTCATTCAGCAAATCGAGTTCTGCAACATCATCATTCTGAACAAGGTTGCCGAAGTGACGGAGGATGAGTTGAAACTTATCCGCGCCGTAATCAAGAAGTTACAGCCATCGGCCGAAATCATCGAGACCAACTACTGCGAGTTCGATTTCCACAAGATTATGGATGCCCGCCAGTTCGACCTTGAGAAAGCGTCGATGTCGGCTGGATGGGTTGAGGAACTTGAGAAAGACGAGGATGAACACGAAGGCGAAACCGAGGAATACGGCATTGGAACATACGTTTATTATCGCCGCAAAGGATTCAATTACACCAAGTTTGAGACTTTCGCCAACGACCGCTGGCCGTCGAACATCATCCGCTGCAAAGGCATCTGCTATTTCAACGACGATGCCGATATGTCGTATATGTTTGACCAGGCAGGAACGCAGAAGAAACTTGTGAAGGCGGGGCAGTGGATTTGCACCGCGCCCGAAGAGGTGCAGAAGCAGTTGCTGGCTCAAAGCGCCGAGCTGCGCCACGACTGGGACGAGGAGTATGGCGACAAGATGATTAAAATAGTTTTCATTGGTCAAAATCTTGACCGCGAAGCACTTAAAGCAGAATTGGATAAGATTTAAGCAAAATGAACGTTTTGAAAATCATCGGGAAGAATTTCGGAGTCATAATATTGGCTATAGCCGTATTGTTGATTGGTGTTGTTGTGGGCGACCTTGGCCGGAATATGTTTTCCGATTATTACCTGAAACTGATGGTTTCCTGCGTTCTAAGGGTGGCATCCACTATGGCGCTGGCTTGGTTCGTTTCGGCCAAACTGTTGAAAATCAGCCCTGATGAGTTGGGCATCAAACCAAAACGAATCGAGCTGAAATGGATAATTATTGCCATTGCATTGCCGGTTTTGGTGCTCGCTTTTTATGCATTTGTGTTGCCCGGAAAAGCGCACATCGCTGAAAATGATATGCTTTGCAAAACGCTTTTCCGTGCTATTCTTGAGACGGGTATTACTGTGGGAATAGCTGAGGAGTTGATTTTCAGAGGAATGATTTTCCGCTATATGAAAAAGACTTTGGGCGTCAAGCTCGCCGTAATCATCCCGGCCGTTTTGTTCGCCATCCTGCACATTATGAATATGCAGTCATTCAACCTGACCGACCTGATTCTTCTTGTTTTGGCAGGGTCGTCGGTTGCGGTAATGTTTACATTGATGGCCCTTGATTCAGGCTCGATTTACCCCGGCGCATTGGCGCACGCACTGTGGAACGCACTCATAATTGGCGGCATTTTTGGCGTAGGCGCGATAGTCAACGGGGCGCCTAATACGGCTTATATTGTTATTCCGGTGGAATCCGCGAGCAAACTTCTCACCGGAGGCAATTTCGGAGTTGAGGCTGCAGTGCCCGCGATAGTTTGCTATATCGCTGCAGCGATGATTTGCTTTGTTTGGTATAAAAAGAAATTGCAGCGCGCTGAAAGCCAGGCTGGATAAGATTTAAGCATCGGCTCGACGAATTGTAATTGTGCCTGATGCGGTGGCACCCGAAAAAATTGTAGATTTGGCAACGGAAAAACACTCGGTTATGACACAAAAACTGTTCACACTAATAATTTCATTGTTCGCCACCATTGGCATTGCCGGAGCGCAAGACACTATAATGTTGATGCGCGGTAAGCGTATTGCCGTGAGCAACAGTAAGATAGAAGTTACAGCCAAAGGCGATACGGTGGTCAGCTACCAATTGCCTAACGGAAAGCAAAAAAGCAAGCGTGCCGACAAGGTCTTTTCGGTTTCGCGGGGCGGACGTGAGCATATATTATATGTGTCGGACACCGCAGCCGGCGACTTGACTGTTGACCAGATGCGGCGTTTCCTTCAAGGCAAAGCCGATTATTCGGGTGGATTCAGCTGGGGATTTTTCGCTGGCGGTGTGGCGGCAACTGCAGTCGGGGCGGCTATTCCATCGGTACGATTCAGCTTGAACAGCAACAATGCCAGCGTGCCTGTTGGCTTGGTGGTTCCGTTCGGTTATATATTTGTGGCAGGCAACACCACCAAATCAGTCGAGAAATTGAAGGCGAAATACCCCGATATGCCTGACGATGAATATTATACTTTAGGCGTTCAGGCCGCAATAAGCCAACGACGGATGCGCGATGGCGCTTTGGGCGTGCTAACGGGCGGCGTTATCTGGATTGTGGTCGCAGGCATCAGTAATTGAGATTGAAAATGCTGCATCAGATTCACATACAGAACTATGCGTTAATCGACGAACTGACAGTTGATTTCACCGATGGCTTTTCGACGCTCACGGGCGAGACGGGCGCGGGAAAGTCGATTCTGCTTGGTGCGCTGATGCTGGCTCTGGGCAACCGCGCCGACACCACTGCCATTGGCAATGCGGGGCAGAAATGCGTGGTTGAAGCCACTTTCAATGTCAAGCCGTATCACCTTGAAAAGATTTTCGATGAACTCGACCTTGATTATCAGGACGAAACAATTGTCCGCCGCGAGTTGCTGACAAACGGAAAATCACGCGCTTTTGTCAACGATACGCCCGTTAACCTTAACGCACTCAAAGATTTAGGTCGTCATCTGATTGACATTCACTCGCAACACGAGAATCTTGAACTGAACAACAATCAGTTTCAGTTGCGTGTGGTTGACGCGGCTGCGCAAAATGCTGATTTACAGAAACAATACTCGGCCGCTTACGCAGAATACAAGCGCCTGCAGGCCGAACTTGCCGAACAGAAGGAAAACGCACGCCAGATGTCGGCCGATTACGACTATAATCAATTTCAATACAACCAGTTAGCCGAAGCAAAACTCGATGGCGTCAATCAGGAAGAGATGGAAAATGAGTTTCAAACGCTGTCGAATATTGTTGATATTCAGCAAAATCTGAGCGCCGCGCTCTATGTTTTGCAAGACGGCGAGCAAAACGTCTTGTCGGGATTGTCGCAGGTTCGGCAGGCTGTTCAGCAGACGCAGCGCTACTTCCAAAAATCGGAAGAGTATCTGCAACGCCTTGAGCCTGTGATAATTGAAATGAAAGACTTTGCGCAGGAACTCGAAAGCGATTTGCAACGGCTTGAAAATCAGCCTGAACGACTCGAAGAGTTGCGCGCCAAACTCGACCTGCTCTACAGCCTTATGCAGAAACACCAGGCAAAAAGCGTTGACGAACTTATTGCAATCCGCAACGATTTAGAAAAAAAACTCACAAAATCAGGCGATTACGAAACGCTGATTGAGCAAACCGAAAAGCAACTCAGCCAAGCCACAGCGCTGTTGACCGATTTGGCGGCAAAACTGTCGGACAGCCGCCGAAAGGTTGCCGATTCGCTCTGCAAGCAGATTTGCAGCCACCTGACGGGCCTGGGAATGCCCAACGCGCAGTTGCAAATCAGCCTGACAAATACCGACTCGTTCACGCCAAACGGCCGTGACAGCGTCAACTTTTTGTTCACCGCCAACCGTAACCACGAACTTCAGAACATATCGAAGATTGCGTCGGGCGGCGAGATAAGTCGTTTAATGCTGAGTATCAAAGCGATACTTTCAAAATCGGTTGCTTTGCCAACCGTTATTTTCGACGAGATTGACACTGGCGTTTCGGGCGACATCGCACACAAGATGGGCGAACTTATGTCGTTGATGGCCAAACAGATGCAGGT
>JAEEPS010000064.1 GCA_016284875.1 Salinivirgaceae bacterium
AACCACAAAAACCTCGGCATCCACACCGAAATGTTTGCCGACGGTGTTCTGCGGCTTGTCGAGAAGGGCGTAATCACTGGCGCGAACAAGGCTCTCGACCGCGGCAAGATTGTTTCGACCTTCCTGCTTGGTACAAACAACGTTTACAAGTTTGTCGATAACAACCCGCAAGTGCTGATGCAGGATGTGGCCTACACCAACGACCCGTTCATCATTGCGCAGCAGCCAAAAATGACGGCCATCAACTCGGCCATCGAGATTGACCTGACTGGCCAGGTTTGCGCCGACTCCATCGGCACAAAACAATTCTCTGGTGCAGGCGGACAAATCGATTTCATTTATGGTGCATCGCGTTCAAAGGGCGGCAAGGCCATCATTGCCATGCCATCGATGACCAAGAAGGGCGTGAGCAAGATTGTGCCCACGCTGACTCCTGGCGCAAGCGTGGTTACCACTCGCTTCCACATCCACTGGTTTGTGACGGAGTTTGGTGCTGTGAACCTTTACGGCCGCACCATGCAGGAGCGCGCAAAACTGATTACCAGCATCGCCCACCCAAGCGTGCAAGAAGACTTGGACCGCGCAGCATTCGAGCGTTTCGGCCCGCACTATCACTTTGGTAAATAATTGATTAACTGAATGATTGAATAATTGAATTAAGGATTAGCGAATCATATTACTAATCCTCAATCATTATTAAGCATCCAACAGTTCACGGGCCTCTATCATTCTTTCTGAATAAGCACCACCGCGTAGGCCGACATTCCCTCCTCGCGGCCCTCAAAGCCGAGTTTTTCGGTTGTCGTGGCCTTGATTGAAATGTCATCAACGCTGATGCCGCACACTTCGGCCAGGCACTGCTGCATTTTCGGTATAAAATCCTTGATTTTAGGCCGTTGCAGACAGATTGTAGAATCGATATTGCCAATGCTGTAACCCTTTTCGGCTATCAGACCAACAGTTTTTTTCAGTAAGATTTTGCTGTCGATGTTCTCGTAGGTGGCTGAAGTATCGGGAAAATGGTAGCCAATGTCGCGCATATTAGCAGCACCAAGCAATGCATCGCAGATGGCGTGAATGAGTGTGTCGCCGTCGGAATGGCCAAGCGGGCCTTTGGTGTGCGGAACCTCAATGCCGCCCACAACCATCTTGCGCCCTTCAGTGAGTTGGTGAACATCCAACCCGAATCCTACTCTTATCTTCATATCTGTCTTGTTTTCAAATTGTTTTTAATCAAAAAAAGGGAACTGAAACAAAATTCCGTTCCCTTGTATTTCAAAATTCATACCTCGGCTACTTGCCTGCTATATCCTCAAAATCCATTATGAGCGAGAAACGCCAAGTGTTCTTCAATGGGCTGTTCGAGAAGTTTCCTGCCGGAATCAAATAAGAGAAATCAAGACCCAAAACTCTCATTTTCAAACCAATACCGGCCGTAAAATACTTGCGGTTACCTTTTTTGGCATTCTCATAGAAATAACCCAAACGAGCAGCAAACTGATTTGCGTACCAATATTCGGCACCGAGTGAAACGGTAATCTCCTTCATCTCCTCGCTGAATCCGTCAGGCGCATCGCCAAACGACTGGAACACACCTTGAATGATGCCCACATCGTCATTTTTGCCTTTGGCGATTCTGCGCTCCCCTGTCGGGCGTCCGTTTTCATCAAGCACCTCTTCATAAATTGGAGGAGTCGGGATGAGCAGTTTGTTAAAGTCGGCTGTTCCTGTCACTTTATTATACTTATCAAGATTCAAAGTCAAAGCACCGCCAACGCCCAAGTTTGTTGGAATAAAATTCTTTGTATCTGCAGAATAACCCAATTTAGAACCGAGGTTGCTGATACTGAAACCTGCAGCCCACGAACCATCGTATTGCGCAATTTTAATGTTGTCGGTATAATAGCCATTAATATCAACAGCAAACGATTTGCCGCTCTCAACCTGCTCATTATCCTGCCCACCTTGTCCACCGGTCAGATTCGAATAGATGAATCGTCCGGCTAAACCGAGTGAGAAATTATCGGAAAGTTTGCGATTGTACGACAGGTCGAACGCCATCTCATGCGGCGAATAACTGCCTATTCCGTTGCCGTTGTTGTCATAAAAATTCACGTTGCCCATTGTGAAATAACGCAAACTTCCACCGATAGCTTGCAACTTATCTATCTGATAATAACCAGAAACATAGGCAAGGTTCATATCGTTGATGAGTTGGCGCAACCATGGAACGTAGGTTATTGACACGCCATAAGGAGTCTCTACGAAAGCCAGTTTCGATGAGTTCCATATTTGTGCGTAAGCATCTGGCGACAAGGCTATTCCGGCATCGCCCATGGCACCCGAACGCGAATCGGGAGCAATGCGCAAGAACGGCACTGCCGAGTTGATAGCGTTGGCCTTGTCCTGACCAAGTGTCTCATTATAATTAGGCCCGCTTTGTGCATTCAAGCCTAACGAGCAGGCTATTGCTGCTACTGATAAAAAAATCTTTCTCTTCATACCTAAAATTTTGCATGCAAATATAGAAACTATTTTTTGCCCCGATTATTGCCTTGCAATAACCATTTTGCCCGATTTACGACATTTACCGGCACGGCCGTCGATTTCAACCGTATAGATATAGACTCCGTTTGGCAGCGGCTTTCCGCCTTTCATGCACTGCCAATGAATAACCGATGACTCTCCCACGCCTCTGCGTTCTTTGATTTCCGCAATTTTCCTTCCCATCGGATCGGAAACAGATATTCTGATATCAACATCACCATCAGTTTGATTGTGATTGACAACAAAATAAGTATCGGTCGCAGCAGGATTTGGATAATTATAAACGCTGCCCAAATGCGGCAAATCTCCGTTTGCCACAACGAAACTGATTTCAGTCTCCGACGGGTTGTTATAGATATCCCACGCCTTGAATGTGAGCGTGTGCTCGCCATCTTCGAGCCCATCAAGCCGGAAACGCACTTCACCCGAATTGTATTGGTCAATATATCCTTCGTAAAAACTGTTCAACACAACGGTTGTTGACGGGTCGCCATCCAAAACAGCCGTAATATCGTGCCCAATGCCATTACCTGTGGTATTGATCCCTGACTCATCAGACAATCGTGCGATAAATAATGGGTTGATGCCAGCAATGGCGCCATCGCCGAAAATAGTATCTGTAAGATATAGTTTGATTTGCGGTCCATCGAAATCCAGAATCCTCGCATTGGCCGGAGTTCCGCCGATGAAAATAGCATCAGAGCAACCTGTAACATCCGACGAATCCACCACTGCATAAAGGCTGATGCGTCCGCGGCCATACGAGAAGTTAATATCCTTGGGCATTATGAAACTGAAATTGAAGAATCCGTCGGTTATCGATGCCTTGCCTTGGTAGAGAACGCTTGTGTTAGCCTCAAAATCGATGACCGGCGATGATTTGTCGTTACCGCGAGTCTGCAAGGTCACAGGCTTGTCGAACACCGTCAAATACAGTATTCCGTTGCCCGACATTACATTGCCATCCGAATCACATGCATACCCCTCAATCGTGACCGTATCGATGGCGTGAATGGTGTCAGTAAGTGTTGACACCACAGATTTGCCGTTTATCTTCGTGACAAACAAATTGTTATTGTCGGGATGGACAAGACGGAGTGCCGGATCACCTAACAGTGTGAAATTACGCATATTCACTCCCGACTCAATTCCAGTTGCATTCTTCGCATTTGCCACCAAATCACCCAGCCTCAATTCCGATGTCAGCCTTTGTGAATAAAGATTCGCGCACAATTTGTAGTTTTCCGAATTATAGACCACTCGAGTTGTTGTCAAGGCGGCAATAGCAGCCCCGACAGGATTGAGCACAAGTTTTTCGCCGAACGAAACAACATCAGGATTGTCGTATCTTCCCACCTCACAACTCGCCGTCACAAACAAAGTCAGGCGGTCTAAATTGGTCATTTCCACAACATCCTGTTGTTTGAGAATAGTCTCATGAGCAATACGTTGTGTTCCTCCGTGTCCGATATAATGCGTAATGGCAGCGCCAAACAACAATTGCCGTTTCAGTGCTGCAGTTGCATCAGGATATGTGGCTCCCGACGAACCCGAGACCTGTCCATAAGCATCAAGATAAATTTTGTTGATATTGTATTCGGGCGAAACCTGGTTTACCAATTCACTTAATTCCTCAGCGTCATTCACAAAAACACCATTTTCCTCATCGTCAGCCACAAAACATATAGTGTTACGCCAACTGCCGAAATTGGTCGAAGTCAAATATTTCTTAATCTTATCAACCACCTGCTGAGCATCTTGCACTGTCGATACCGGCAACCGCCCTATACCAATATCAAGCGTACCGTACAACTCGCCCTCGCCATCTTCGAGCATGGCAAAGAAATCATCGCTGACATAACTTTTGTCGTCACTTTCACCATCTTCCGACTCAAATGTCATAATGCAATTATCACTCTTCCCCTTCAAATTTTTATTGTCGTAAGAGCCTTTCCCAAACATCAACAAATACTTGAATTTGTCGCCACGCTGATGCAGCATTCTAGCAAAATTTCTGATTGCCGACGCGTCTGGTGTGCCACCCGAAAACTCATTGAAAATCTGCTGTTGAGTAACCACCAGCACATCATAGTCATCGTAAATACGATGCAGATTAGCCAGATTCTCAGCCTGTTCCGCGAGATTAGGATTGCAGACAATAACCATGTCGGGCGTTGACGAGCCATGCAGATTCTGATTCTCGACTCGGCCTAAACCATCGCCTACCAAAATAGGTGACTTCAGATTCCCAGCATCGAACGCAATAAATTCGTGCATCACACCATCGTTGTAAGACACAAAACTGACAGCCGCACTATCTTCAGAAACATCAATGCTCTGAGGGACAAGCGGGTTGGTGACATCCCAAACTTGCGGCATTGTCTCGCCACAACTGATGAAAAAACGCACTGAATCATCGTCAGCCGTGCGATTATCGCGGAAACCAAGTTGAGATTTTCCATTATACCGAAGCCTTTCACGAGCCGCCACTCCTATTTTATCTATATATCCGTCCGATTGCCAGACATTACTCACAAAGCGGTAACTCAGATAAAAATTCGGAGAAGAAACATTTAACTTAAACGTGCTCTCAACATACTCGGCGTACCTATATAAATTATATTCCTTGTCAATACTCTTCTGCGCGACCGTTTTTCCATTAAATCTGAATTCAAAAAAAGTTGACCAGTTCTCTGTCGGTTTTCGGCCTGCCGCATTCACTGTAACTGTAACAGGTTCATTTTCATCGATGTTGGGAAATGAAAACATAACCGAATCAGGAACGTTGATTGTCAGTTTATTATCGAACCAGCGCCGTCCGGAGTTAATCAGGTTTACCTTGTCGTTCTCCACATATCGGTAACTATCGTACGAATCGGTCTCAACATCAGCCGATTCGGGCTGAGCGGCCTCCTCAATTCGCATTCCCGCACCCAAATCCGATGTCAGAAACAAATAAGTATAATCTGAATAACAATGCTTTGCGTGACCGAATGTTTTTTTCTCACTATCATATTTGAGCGTTACGGGACCCTCAACATAAAACATCACATAACCGTCAACTGCCATAACGGGAATCTCATTCACATCGTCGGGCACATCGTTGGTGCAGTAATAGGGCAACTGCCGCCCACCATAACTGAAAATTCTGACATTGCGAGGTTCGGCCACGCCAATTCTGGCAAGTTCGTCATAAGTCAACTTATAGACACCCGTGGTATCGACCTTGATTTTAAACCAATTGCCCGACGAAAGCAGCGAATTTCTCACGTTTGAATCAGACTGTCCTCCATCGACCGTTGTGTCCGCAACCTGTTGAGCCGCAGCAATCGAGGCAACCGCCATAAAGACAAACACGAGAAATATTCTAACCATAAAAACACTCCTATCGGCGAGGTGCTAAAAATATAACTTCTTTTTTAACGTTTGACTGCCATAAAACGGAAGAATAATTATTTTTATTGTCTCTTATGCCGACGCCGATGCGCTACAAACACGTACTTGTATTATTGCTAACTGCCGTTATGCCGTGTCTTGCCAACGCCCAAGACAGCCCGCTGAGCCAATGGTACAACTACGCATTCTCAACCAACCCCTCGATGGTTGGAAGCGCTGGCAAACTGCGCGTTCACCTGTTTTACAGGAACCAATGGCCGAAAGCCGATGCAGGATTCGCATATTATGGCGCCGAAGCCGACATGCCCGTCGGCAAAAGCATGGCTTGCGGTCTGCTGTTCACCAACGACCATGCCGCAGCCTTTTCAAAGCCAACAGTCACTGGTGCATATGGTTATACAGTAAAATTGAATCAGAAGACAGCCGTGAGAGGCGGACTCAGTCTCGGTTTGATTCAAAAACATATCAGCACATCAGACCTGATTTTTGAGCAGGAAGAACCTGCAATCACCAAATCATCGAGAATCAGTCTCGACGCGGGAATCGGGATCAATCTCATATCTGGCAGTCTTACAGCATCGGCGTCGCTCAATCATCTGACCAAACCACAACAAGGTATATCGTCAGAATCTGACGCCCGAACAAACATGAAACTCACATTGGACATTGGCTATACCTATAAAATAAAGCCCGCAACTTGGAAAAATGGCATTGAAATTACACCAAATGCGATTTTTCAGCGGCATGGAACGCAACAAAATCTACAAATCAGCGTTATAAACCATGTTAAAGGCCTGCTGACGGGGCTAGGTTGCCGAAAAAATCTGCAATCAGACCCGCCGACAGCAATTATTTTAATTGGATATAAAACTGAAGATTTTAGAATCGCATACAGTTACGACTTTGAAACTAACGGAAAAACAAATAGATACGGAAACGCACACGAAATATCAATGACAAAATTATTCGATACAGGAAGAAAGAAAAAACACAAACCGATAGATTGTCCTTCTTTTTTATGATAAAAAGTTAGGCGTAAATGATTTTAATTATATTTGTAATTGCTTTTTGAGAAACAAAAATGAAGAAATATATGAGAGTAAAAAAGTTAAATATCGTTGTTTGCGTTGCAATTGCAGCGCTGATGTCATGCGGTAAAGAGGTATCACAAACCACTGGTTGGGAGTACAATTTGGAAGACAACGGCGGTTTTGAAAAATACCAGGGAGAATACGAACAGGAGACAGGTCCTGGTTTGGTGTTCATTGAAGGCGGTACGTTTACAATGGGCCGCGTTGAGCAGGACATTCTTTATGATTGGAACAACGTTCCACGCCGCGTAACGGTTTCTTCGTTCTACATGGACGAATGCGAGGTAAGCAACCTTGACTATCGTGAGTATCTGTATTGGATTTCGCGTGTGTTTGTTGAGTACCCTGAGGTTTACAAAAAAGCATTGCCCGACACATTGGTATGGCGTAGAAAACTGGCCTACAACGAGCCGTTTGTTGAGTACTATTTCCGCCACCCTGCATATCAGGATTATCCAGTTGTTGGTGTCAACTGGCTGCAAGCCAACGACTACTGCGCTTGGCGTACCGACCGTGTAAACGAGCGTATCCTCATCAATATGGGTTTCCTTTTGGAAGACCCGAACCAGATGGGAGCACAAAACTTTAACACTGACGCTTACTTGGCTGGCCAATATGAAGGTGCTGTAGGCAATGAAATGCCTGACCTTGACCCGAATAAGGACTATCGCCGCATCAAAATGGAAGACGGATTCCTGCTTCCAAAATATCGCCTCCCGACCGAGGCTGAATGGGAGTTTGCAGCGTTGTCAATCGTTGGAACATCAGTTGGCGAGCGTGTTTACGAGCGTAAGATTTATCCGTGGGTTGGTGATGGATTCCGCAACCCGTCGTCGAAAGATAAAGGCCGCATCGTAGCCAACGCCATGAGAGCAAGAGGTGACATGATGGGTGTTGCTGGCGCATTGAACGATAACGCCGACGTTACCGCACCCGTTACATCATACTGGCCGAACGATTATGGTTTGTATTGCATGGCTGGCAACGTTAACGAATGGGTTGCTGATGTATACCGTACCTTGTCGCAAAGCGATGTTGAGGAGTTCCGCCCGTTCCGTGGCAATGTGTTCAAAACACTTGTTAAAGACGAGGAAGGCAATGTTGCAGAGAAAGACAGTCTGGGCCGTCTGCGCTACCGCGAGATTTCAGAGGAAGAGGCTATCGACCGCCGCAACTACCAAACTGCCGACAACATCAACTATCTTGATGGTGACTTTGAGTCGAGCCTTGACTACTCGAATGAGGACGCATCGCGTGAGCGTGGTTCAAAGAGAATGTACTTCACTGGTAAGGACCGCCTCGACCCGAGCATGACATCACTCGTTAGCGACCACGTGAGAGTTTACAAAGGTGGTGGTTGGCACGACCGAATCTACTGGTTGGGTGCTGGTACCCGTCGGTTCTTGGATGAGAACTTGAGCCAGGATGACCTGGGCTTCCGTTGCGCAATGACCCGCGTCGGTGATTCGAAAGGAAACTAATTAGCAATCAAAAAGATAAGAGAAAAGCCTCGCATTGCGAGGCTTTTTACATTAAATAATAAGCGGTAAAATGAACACATCAGCATTATACGAGATCTTTCTGAAATATCCGCACATCTGCACCGACAGCAGAAAGGCTTCTGAAGATTCGATATTCTTTGCTCTGAAAGGCGAAAACAACGACGGCAACCAATATGCGGCACAAGCCTTGCAGAAATGCCCTTATGCAGTGATTGACAATCCTGAATGCGTTGTCAACGACCACTGTATTTTGGTAGAAGATGCTCTCGACACGCTGCAAAAATTAGCCGCTTACCACCGCAAACGCCTGGGTGTGCCAATTCTTGCCATAACAGGCACAAATGGCAAAACAACAACAAAAGAACTGGTTGCCCGCGTATTGTCAAAGAAATACAAAGTGTTCTACACACAAGGCAACCTCAACAACCACATTGGCGTTCCGTTGTCGCTTCTGTCAATCGACAAATCGCACGAATTTGCTGTGATTGAAATGGGTGCGAGCCACAAAGGCGAGATTGCCGCGCTTTGCAAAATTGCCGCCCCCGACTTCGGCATAATAACAAACGTCGGACGGGCACACCTTGAAGGATTCGGCTCGTTTGAAGGCGTCAAAGCAACTAAAGCGGAACTTTACAAATACCTGCACGACAACGACGGAATGGCATTTGTGAACTACGACAACGAATTTCTTGAAGACATGAATCCGCCCCATAACATAATTTATTATGGGACAAAGAATTTCACACACTGCCAGGGCACTCTGCTCGAGAGCCCGCTATTCATGTCGTTCAAGTGGGCACCATCGGATGAAATAATTGCCGACGAGATAAAGTCAAACGATGAGTGCTACACTATACACACGCATCTGATTGGTTCATACAATTTTGAGAATGCATTGGCAGCGGTGAGCGTCGGCTACAATTTCGACATCAGCGCCAGCGACATAAAAGCGGCAATTGAGGATTATGTGCCACAAAACAGCCGCTCACAAATGCAGAAAACCGAAAAAGGAAACAACCTCATCCTCGACAACTACAATGCCAACCCGTCGAGTATGGAGGCTGCGCTGAACAATTTTGCAAAAATAGATATGCCGAACAAAGTGCTGATTCTCGGCGACATGCTTGAATTAGGTTCGGCTGCGCAACGCGAGCACAGCGTAACTCTCGGACAAATAAACAAATTGGGATTCAAGGATGTTTATCTGGTTGGACAGGCATTCAGCAGTCTCAACGTCCCAGAGCCAATTCATAGTTTCAGCAATGCCGATGAATGCTGCAAGTATTTGGAAACAAACAGCATAACTAATTCGACCATTCTGATTAAAGGCTCGCACGGCATGAAGATGGACAAGGTGGTTCCTTACCTATAAAAGAAAAATTCGACACAAATAAAGAGTCATTACCCCAGCGGGCGATGGCTCTTTTATATTTGCGGAAAACGATACGGCAACAAATGACGATAAATGATATAAACGGTTGGATTTCAGAAGGCTGCGATTTTGTATTGTTCCGATACCCACAGCAGACCGATGTGCATGCCGCACACTCGGGAGAAACCGTTCGCCTTGCTTCAGTTGCCGATTTGAAACTAATTAACAAAGGGTTCATCTTTGCTCCGTTCGCCGAAGGCCGCCTTCCGATTGTTGTGTTCGTCAATCCGCAAACCGAAACATTCAAACAGCCCCAACGCGAACCTGCAGTGGCAACCACAGCCGAGTCAGAGGACGTAACTGGCACATACACAGCAGAGTTTGATAAATTCCGTGAGGCTGTGCGCAACGGTCAATTCAGCAAACTGGTGCTTGCCCGCACGCATTGCACCAGCATTCATTCAAATGCGCTTGACATCTTTTTTGATGCCTGCACGGCCTGTCCGAACAGTTTTGTCTATCTGTTCTCATCGGCTGAAAGTGGAATGTGGCTTGGCGCCACGCCCGAAATACTGCTCGAAGGCAGCCCCGAACAGATGCACACTGTGGCACTGGCTGGAACAATGGCCTGCATGAATGGCAAACTACCCGACATTGGTAGTTGGGATGCAAAAAACCGCAACGAGCAAAAAATCGTCACCGACTACCTTCTTGCTCAAATTCAAACATTTGGCAATATCATAAACACAACCACGCCGCAATCGGTGCGTGCTGCGCATCTTGCCCATTTAAAAACAGATATTTTCTTCAATATCAATGGGAAAGACCTTCCGAAACTGATTTCCGCACTGCACCCCACCCCCGCCGTTTGCGGACTGCCAAAAGATGAAGCAATAAGATTCATCAACGAAAACGAATCGGCTGACCGCGAGTATTATGCAGGATTATTAGGCTGGTACGACGCTCAAGCCGACACTCGCCTGTTTGTGAATCTGCGTTGCATGAAATGGATTGACAAACAGACGGTTAAACTTATGGCTGGCGGTGGCATTCTTCCCGAATCGGAACTCGAAAGCGAATGGCGCGAAACCGAAAACAAGATGCAGACGCTGACCAGGCTTAACTCGTTCAGATAAACCAAACGGTCTTGTTCGAATCAATTTAGTGCCATCATCGGCTTTTTTTGTACTTTCGCCAAACATGATTTGTCGATTATGTATTCCACAAAAAAGAACATACAGCAGTTGCTGTCGCTGATGGAACAGCATGGGGTGACGGATGTTGTGCTGTCGCCAGGCTCGCGGAATCTGCCGCTGTCGCAGTCGTTTGCCGCACACCCGAGTTTCACCTGCCATGCTGTCACCGATGAGCGCAGCGCAGGATTTTTCGCCATCGGGTTGGCACTCAACAAGAAACGTCCAACCGCAGTTTGCGTGACATCGGGCTCGGCGTTGCTCAATCTGGCATCGGCAGTGTCTGAAGCCTACTATCAGCAGGTGCCGCTTCTGGTTATTTCCGCCGACCGTCCAGCCGCATGGATTGGGCAAATGGACGGCCAGACCATTCCGCAGACGGGTGTTTTCGGGACGCTTGTACGCAAAGAAGTGTCGCTGCCCGAGCCCGCCAACGACACCGACCTTTGGCTCTGTAACCGTCTGATTAACGATGCTTTACTCGAACTCAACCACCATGTGTGCGGGCCAGTTCACATCAACGTGCCAATCAGCGAGCCGTTTTTCGATTGCTCGGCCACCGAAATTGAGACTGAAAGGACGATTCGGCGCGGCTTGCCCGAAATTGACAACTGGCGCTCGGCAAAACGACAAATTGTGATTATTGGCCAGTTACAAAAATCTGAAGCAGAGCAACTTAAGCCAATACTTTCGAAACTTGACTGCCCGATACTTTGCGAGCATATCTCAAATTTAGGCAGTCACCCGAATTTTATCAGCGATGCCGATTTAATTCTCAATTCGGCTGACACAGAACAAATTAAGCCTGATTTAGTCATTTATCTTGGCGGGCACATTGTTTCGAAACGGATAAAAAACTTCATAAGAGCCGCCAAGCCACGCCAATGCTGGCGTGTGGACGCTGAAGGCGCCTGCACCGACACGTTCCAATGCGTCACGCAGATTATAGAAATGCAGCCGACAGACTTTCTGAAAATGCTGACACCTACTGAATGCAACTGGCTGAAAACATGGCAGAAAGCAAGCGCAACAGTTGAAGTGGAAATGCAGAAAATGGATTTTGGCCACACACCCTTCGGCATTGTCAAGCGTGTTTTGAAACAGATTCCGCCGCAATCGGCTCTGGTGCTGGCCAACAGCAGCATGGTTCGTTACGCGCAACTCTTCAGCCTTAATGCCGATGTGGAAGTACTTTGCAACCGCGGCGTCAACGGAATTGACGGAACGCTCTCAACTGCAGTTGGTTACGCATCGGCAAATCCCGACAGAAAAGTCTTTGTGATGGTTGGCGATTTGAGTTTCTTCTACGACATGAACGCCCTTTGGCAGACCAATCTGCCGCAGAATCTGCGCATTGTACTTATCAATAATGGCTGCGGCGAGATATTCAGAGTGCTGCCAGGACTGCCCAAAAATGTCGACACCGAACGATTCGTTATGGCATCACACAACACATCGGCAAAAGGCTGGGCAGAATCGCTAAACATTGATTATCAATCGGCCAGAACCGTATCAGAAACAGAAAAATGCATCGAATTGATAATGAAAAGCCCGAAAACGGCGCTTGCGGAATTTTTCACAAATCCAGCCACCGACGAATCTGTATTTAACAATATTCAAAAAATCAAAATATGACACACGATTGGAAAACGATAAAAAAGTACCAAGACATCCTTTTTGAGATGTACAACGGCATTGCGCGCATCACCATCAACCGCGAGCGCTACCGCAATGCCTTCACCCCCACCACAACTGCCGAGATGGGCGACGCACTCGCCTATTGCCGTGAGTGTCAGGACATTTACGTGGTAGTGTTCACTGGCGCAGGCGACAAGGCGTTCTGCAGCGGCGGTGACATGCACGTGAAAGGCCACGGCGGCTACATCGACGAGTCGGGCAAACCGCGCCTGACTGTACTCGATGTGCAGAAGCAAATACGCTCACTTCCAAAGCCCGTCATTGCGGCGGTGAACGGCTACGCGATTGGCGGCGGCAACGTGCTGCAGGTGGTTTGCGACCTGACAATCGCTTCCGAAAACGCCATTTTCGGGCAGACGGGTCCCAAAGTCGGCAGTTTCGACGCAGGGTTCGGCTCATCGTATCTGGCAAGCATTGTGGGACAGAAAAAGGCGCGCGAAATATGGTTCATGTGCCGCCAATACTCGGCTCAAGAAGCGCTTGAGATGGGGATGGTGAACAAGGTTGTACCGCTCAATCAACTTGAAGATGAGTATGTTGCATGGGCCGAGAAGATGATGGAATACTCGCCGCTCGCCTTGCGCATGATTAAGCGCGGACTGAACGCCGAACTCGACGGACAGGCTGGTATTCAAGAGTTTGCGGGCGACATGACAATGCTCTACTACTGTCTCGACGAAGCGCAGGAAGGCGGACGCGCGTTTCTTGAAAAACGCAAGCCCGATTTTAAAAAGTACCCGAAATTTCCGTAAATGCCCATTGACATTATTCCATACACGCTTCATTTTAAGCAACCTGCGGGCACGTCGCGGGGCGTTTACACCGAGCACAAGGTCTGGTATCTGAAAATGCACGACAACAGTGGACGCACAGGCTGGGGCGAAGTGGCACCGCTGCCAAAGTTGAGTTGCGACGATGTGCCTGATTTTGAATCGGTTATGCACGATGTCTGCAAGAATTTCAACGGAACAATCGATTATGAACGGCTGCGCAACTACCCTTCAATCCTGTTCGGGCTCGAATGCGCGCAAATTGGTTATAATCAATTTAATAACGTCGATTGGAAGACACCGTTCGCTTTGGGCACGAAAGGCATCCCAATCAACGGACTTGTGTGGATGGGCAGTTTTGGAGAGATGAGCGCCCGCATCGAAGAGAAACTGCGGCTTGGCTTCTCGTGCATCAAAATAAAAATCGGCGCCATCGATTTTGAGAAAGAAGTGGCGCTGATTGAGAAAATCCGCAACCGCTTTCCCGCCGATGTAATCACAATCCGCGTGGATGCAAACGGCGGTTTCAAGCCAGCGGACGCGCAGCAGAAACTTGAACGGCTGTCGAAGTTCGGCATCCACTCGATTGAACAACCGATAATGGCCAACCAATGGCGCGCAATGGCCGACCTGTGCCGCAACACGCCCATCCCCATCGCGCTCGATGAAGAACTTATCGGCGTGAACGAAACGAGTCAGAAAATCAATCTTTTAGACGAGATACGGCCGCAATACATCATTCTGAAGCCGTCGCTGCACGGCGGATTGAGCGGCTGCAACGAGTGGATTCGGCTTGCCCGCGAACGCGGCATCGGCTTTTGGGCGACGTCGGCGCTGGAATCGAACATCGGACTGCTATACATCGCCATGTGGGCTGCAACGCTCGGCGTCGGCATTCCGCAAGGGCTTGGCACTGGCGCGCTCTACACCAACAACATCGATTTGCCGCTGCAAGTTGTCGGCGAGAAACTATGGTACAAACACATTGATAATTATGACTTTAGCCGATTTTTTGCAAGATTGGAATAGTCAGTCTGACACTGTTGCCGTGCGCACATCGGGCTCAACGGGCACGCCCAAAACGTTGCTTGTCGAGAAACGGCGGATGCTTGCCAGCGCGCGCATGACCTGCGATTTTCTGAATCTGAAGGCTGGCGATTCGGCGCTGTTGTGCATGTCGCTCGATTATATTGGCGCTAAAATGATGGTTGTCAGAGCCGTAGAGCGGAATCTGCGGTTGATTGAAGTTGCACCATCGGGACATCCGCTTGCCGAAATTGCTGAAGATATTGATTTTGCGGCTATGGTTCCGCTTCAGGTTTACAACTCGCTGCAAGTTCACAATGAACGGCAAAAACTAATGAAAATCAAACATTTGATTATTGGCGGTGGTGCTATCGACAAGAAAATGCAGGAAGAGTTGCGCACGTTCCCAAACGCCGTCTGGTCAACCTACGGAATGACTGAAACGCTGTCGCACATTGCCTTGCGGCGAATCAGCGGCCCCGAAACAACCGATTGGTACACACCTTTGGCTGGCGTAAAAATCGGACTGACCGAAAACCAATGCCTGACCATCTGCGCACCGCACCTGTCAGATACAACACTGACAACCAATGACATAGCAGAAATTGACAGCAACGGCAATTTCAAAATTCTTGGCCGCGCCGACAATGTGATAAACAGCGGCGGCGTGAAAATCCAGATTGAAGAAGTTGAACGGCGGCTGAACGATTTAGGCATTGACAACGTGGCCGTTAGCAGTTGCACCGATGAAAAATTCGGTGAAGCGGTTGTTCTGCTGAATGCCAGCGCCGTCAGCGATCCAACTCTAAATCAAGCCATTAGCCAACTACCGAAATATTGGCAGCCAAAACACATCATCAATGTTGCCACCATTCCACTGACCGAAAATGGAAAGATTGCGCGACAGAAGGTGAAGGACTTGATTGCGAAACAAGTTGGATAAGCGGCCGACCATAAAGTTATACTGTAAATTCGGGCAAAAAAAAACACCCATCACCAATTCTGGCAATAGGTGTTTGTAATTAAAAATCAATCACTTATTTAAAATCGTCGGCTTTGAGTTGCGGCAGGTGCATGCCAACCATCACAAGATTGTTGTCGGCAGCATATTTGAGCAGGCGCTCGCGGCTCTCAACGGCAGCAGGTTTGTCAGCGTCGAACGATGCGCAGATTTCAGGATTAACCATCTGCAAGGCAGCACCGTGCATCAAATCGCCAACCACAAGCAGACGGCCGCGCTGAAAAGCGGTGTGGCCTGGTGTGTGGCCTTTGGCATCGATGGCAACCACGCCCAACGGCAGTGTGTCGCCGAAATTGAACAAGTGCAAGTTGGTCTCGTATGCCTTCATTGTATTGATTTGCTGTGCGTTCTGATCTGGTTCGGCATTGGTCACCCAT
Source organism: Salinivirgaceae bacterium (assembly GCA_016284875.1). Lineage (GTDB taxonomy): Bacteria > Bacteroidota > Bacteroidia > Bacteroidales > SZUA-534 > RUG13583. The sequence continues at coordinate 15,994 of JAEEPS010000064.1, forward strand.
GCATCATACTCGGGCAGAGCAGCGTAAACCTGCGCATTAGGAAACACCAGAGTGTCGCCTTTGAGCATTCCCCCAATATGGTCGCCGTGGAAGTGCGTAATAAACAGATAATCAATCTTCGACGCAGGCACGCCAAGCGAGTCGAGACGGCGCTCAAGATTGCCGTTTTTGCCACCAAGGCCAGTGTCGAACAGCAGATTTTTGCCGTCAATCTGAAGAAGGAATGTGCTAACTGACGATGGAACGCCATTGCGGACACCCAGGCTGTCAATCAGTGCCGAATCGGCCTCGGGGAACAGACGGACAGGCATCAAACGCAGACCAGCATTATCCTGAATCCATGTAACATTCAGTCCATCCACTTGAAATGCAAGCACTTCGCCATTAGCGGCAGGCTGCTGCTGCACCGTTGTTGCCGAATTGCAGCCCATCAGGCACAAGCCAGCAAACAGAATCACAGAAAACTTTCTCATAACAAATTATTTTAAAATCATTGCTTCAAATCCTTTGGAAATCACGGTTTTAAACTCGCCAGTCGAGTCAGAATAGATGAAATAGTAATCGATTTCGGGCAGAGTATCGCACATTGCGGCGGCGGCACCCGTTCCGAGAACCATGCAAGCCGTGGCAAGCGCGTCGGTGGTGATGCAGTCGGGCCCCGCGATTGAGGCGCTCAACAAATTGCTCTGCACAGGATAGCCCGTGGCAGGATTGATGGTGTGCGAATATTTCACGCCGTTCTCCACAAAAAACTTGTGGTAATTACCTGATGTTGAGAGACTTCGATTATTCAGTTCGACAATCTCCTGCAACTCGCGCTTTGTCATTGCCGTGGTATCATCGATAGGTTTGTCAACGCCGATGCGCCAACCTATGCCGCGCGGATTGAGCCCGCTGGCACGAACCTCGCCGCCAATCTCCACCATATAATCACGAATGCCCAACCGCTCAAACATCTCAGCAATAAAGTCGACCGACTGCCCCTGCGCCAAACAGTTGGCATTCAACTGAACACGCGGGTCATCTTTAACAATTTGGTTTCCATTGATGTGAATTTTCCGATAGCCGCAAAACTGCTTCAGGCTATCAATAAGTTGCTGATTCACATGTTCTTTTTTACCAAAGCCGAACCCCCATGCGTTAACAAGCGGACTGACGGTGATATCCATCGCTCCGCCAGTAATTTCCGATATTTCAAAAGCACGGCGCATGCAATTCAGAAACAGCGTATCGTCGGTTTCCGCTATCTGATTGTTGTTCACGCGGCTGATGGTGGATTCGGGAATGTAGGCGCTCAATGCCATATCGAAACGGTGCAGTTCGCGTGCAATTTGGGCGCTCAAATCAGTTTTATGCTTATACACAATATGATAAGTCGTCCCCTGAATAAAACCATCACTGGTGAAATATCGGTTGGTCTGAACCGAGCAAGCCGCCAGCAGCATCGCCGCAATCGAAAAAACAAATTTCCTCATCCCCACATTTTTGTGCTGCAAAAATAATAAAGGTTGATTCCATACATTACTAATTGACTAACAATCTGCTAATAAATCTGCCATCATAAAAAAATGGCTTTTTTGCCTGCAATCCGTCAACTTCTATTTTTTCAATTCACACCTATTTTTTAATTTAGGCGCAAATAAAAACTGACACTATGTACATCGGAATAGCAGGAAACATCGGCTCTGGAAAGACCACACTGACAGGGCTTTTGGCCAAAAATTTCAAATGGGAAGCCCACTACGAAGAGGCCGACAATCCGTATATGAACGATTTTTACAACGATATGCAGCGCTGGTCGTTCAACCTTCAGATTTATTTTCTGAACAGCCGATACAACCAGATTCTGCAAATTCTGAAATCGGGAAAGACCATTGTTCAGGACCGCACCATCTACGAGGACGCACACATTTTCGCGCCCAACCTGCACGATATGGGACTGTTGAGCACACGCGACTTCAACACCTATTTCTCATCGTTCGAACTGATGAGCAAATTCATCCAACCGCCTGATTTGCTGATATATCTGCGTGCATCGGTGCCAACTTTGGTGCGCAACATCCAAAAGCGCGGCCGCGACTACGAGAGTTCTATCCGTTTGGATTACCTGAAACGGCTCAACGAGCGCTACGAGGCGTGGATTGCAAAGTACGATTTGGGGAAACTGCTCATTTTCGATGTCGATGATATGAACTTCACCGAAAAACCCGAGGACCTGCGCACCATCATCGACCGCGTGGACGCCGAAATCAACGGCCTTTTCAAGCAGAAATAGCGGATGGAAACGCTGCAAGAGATAATCGAATTCGACAGGTTCGACAATCTCGAATGGTGCGCCCGCCAAATTGTGGAAGGTTTCATAACTGGCTTGCACAAAAGCCCTTACCACGGATTCTCGGTTGAGTTTGCCGAACACAGGCTCTACAACCAGGGCGAATCGACGCGCCACATCGACTGGAAACTCTTTGCCCGCACCGACAAACTCTTCACCAAACAGTTCGAAGAAGAGACCAATATGCGGTGCAACATACTGATTGATACGTCGTCGTCGATGCTGTTCCCGACGGGCAAAGGCAAGCAGATGAACAAACTCACGTTCTCAATCTACTCGGCCGCGGCGCTCATCCACCTTCTGCGCCGCCAGCGCGACGCGGTGGGCATCACTCTCTTTTCTGACCAGATTGAACTGCAGACCGAATCGCGGCTATCGGAATCGCACGCCAAAATGCTCTACGGCGAACTCGAGAAATGCCTTTGGGCAAAGCACGCATCGGCGCGGCACACCACCGACCTTGCCGACACTCTGCACCTGACAGCCGAAAAAATGCACAAACGGTCGCTGATAATCGTCTTTTCCGACCTGTTTGCGCCTGATATGCAGGGACTTTACAGCGCCATCGAGCACTTGAAGCACAACCGTCACGAAGTGGTCATCTTCCACATCACCGACCACGAGCACGAGATGCGGCTTGACTACCCAAACCGCCCCGTCTGCTTTGTGGATATGGAAACGGGCGAGCGAATCAAACTGAACCCCAACCAGATACGCGATACTTACCAATCAACCGTCAATTCTTTTTTGAGCGATTTGCAGACAAAGTGCGGCCAGTACGGCATCGAACTCGTAAGCGCCGACGTGAACCAAAAATTTGCCGACATTCTCACACCATTCCTGATAAAACGTGCGAAGGCGGGGTGATGTGGAACGCCGATGTCGCTGATTGAAAGGATTTTCGCTGATTTTTTACATTGTTAATTTATATTCATAACATCTCGACGGCAAGTTGGCGGAAATTGGCGGCGGCTGATTAAATTGTGCGCTCAAAAAAACGCAAAGCGATGAAACAATATCTCGATATGCTGTCGCACATTATTGAAACTGGCGACAAAAAGAGCGACCGCACCGGAACGGGCACCATCAGTACTTTCGGCTATCAGATGCGGTTCGATTTGAACGAGGGATTCCCCTGCCTGACGACCAAGAAACTTCATCTGAAATCGATTATCCACGAGTTGCTGTGGTTCCTGGCGGGCGATACCAATGTCAAATATCTGCAGGACAACGGCGTGCGAATCTGGAACGAGTGGGCCGACGAGAACGGCGATTTGGGCCACGTTTATGGCTACCAGTGGCGCTCTTGGCCAGCACCCGACGGCTCGCATATCGACCAAATCAGCAAGTTAATCAATGACATAAAGACCAACCCCGACTCGCGCCGCCTGATTGTGAGCGCCTGGAACGTGGCCGACATCGACCATATGGCGCTGCCGCCCTGCCACGCACTGTTCCAGTTCTACGTGCGCAACGGCCGCCTGTCGTGCCAACTCTACCAGCGCAGCGCCGACGCCTTTTTGGGCGTGCCGTTCAACATTGCG
>JAEEPS010000007.1 GCA_016284875.1 Salinivirgaceae bacterium
ATCGCGGATGACACGCACTTTCGATGTGCGTTTAACCTTACCGTCGCGGACAAAGCAGCCTGCAACCGAACCGACTTTCGAAATCTTGAAGACTTCGCGAATCTCAACCGTACCAATGACTTCCTCCTTGATTTCAGGCGAAAGCATACCTTCCATAGCGTCTTTCACTTCGTTGATGGCATCGTAGATGATTGAGTACAAGCGGATATCCACCTGCTCGCGCTCGGCCAGCTTGCGGGCGTCCATCGACGGGCGCACCTGGAATCCGACGATGATTGCATCGGAAGCGGCGGCCAGCGTAACATCCGACTCTGAAATCTGACCAACGGCCTTGTGAATGACGTTGACCTGAATTTCGGGTGTCGAAAGTTTGATGAGCGAGTCCTGCAGAGCCTCTGCCGAACCGTCCACATCGGCCTTGACAATGATGTTGAGTTCGTGGAAGTCGCCAATTGCCTTGCGGCGGCCAACCTCGGCCAATGTAAGGTGCTTCTGGGTGCGCAAGCCCTGCTCACGCTGCAACTGCATACGGCGGTTGGCAATGTCGCGGGCCTCTTTGTCGCTGCTCACAACATTGAATTTGTCGCCAGCCTGCGGTGCGCCGTTCAAGCCAAGAATCAATGCCGGTGTCGATGGGCCTGCCGCGTCAATTTTGCCGCTGCGCTCGTTGTACATTGCCTTTACGTGGCCAGTGAAACTGCCGGCAAGCACAATGTCGCCAACCTTCAGCGTACCGTTCTGCACAAGCACTGTGGTCACATAGCCGCGGCCTTTGTCAAGTGCCGATTCAATTACAGTTCCCGAAGCCAGCTTGTTCGGATTTGCCTTCAAATCAAGCAGTTCGGCCTCAAGCAGAACCTTATCGAGCAGCTCGGCAACATTGATGCCCTTTTTGGCCGAAATGTCCTGCGACTGATATTTGCCGCCCCACTCCTCAACCAAAAGGTTCATATTGGCCAAAGCCTCTTTTATCTTGTCGGGGTTTGCACCCGGTTTGTCTATCTTGTTGATTGCAAACACAATTGGAACACCAGCCGCTTGCGCGTGGTTGATGGCCTCAATGGTCTGAGGCATTATGCTGTCGTCGGCTGCAATCACAATAATCACAATATCAGTGATTTGAGCACCACGGGCACGCATCGCGGTAAACGCCTCGTGACCAGGGGTGTCAAGGAAGGTGATGGTTTTGCCGTTCTTCAGCACCACGCTGTAGGCGCCAATGTGCTGGGTGATGCCGCCAGCCTCGCCCGCAATCACGTTCGAGTTGCGGATGTGGTCGAGCAGCGATGTCTTACCGTGGTCGACGTGGCCCATCACGGTGATGATTGGCGGACGCGGAACCAAATCTTCCTCCTTGTCCTCCTCATCGGCGATGGCATCGAGCAGATCGGCGCTCACAAACTGCATCTTGTAACCGAACTCATCGGCCACAAGTGCCATTGTTTCAGCGTCCAATCGCTGGTTGATTGACACAAACAAGCCCAAATTCATACAGGTTGAGATGACTTGCGTCACAGCCACGTTCATCATTGTTGCCAACTCGTTAACTGATACAAACTCAGTCACTTTCAGCACCATCTTTTCGGCTTCCTGACGCTCAATCTCCTCCGCCGATTTCATACGTACGTCCTCGCGTTTCTCGCGGCGGTGCTGGCTGGTTTTGCTCTTGCCTTTCGGGGCCTGCAGACGTGCCAGAGTATCTTTAATCTGCTTCTGCACATCTTCCTCATTCACTTCCTTTTTCAGGAATTTCGATGCGCCTTTCGGGCCTTTACCGCCCTTGCCGCCTTTCTCCATCGGTGCGCCAACATCGACGCGGTCCTTCTGTATGCGTTTGCGTTTTTTCTTCTTTCCGAATTCGTCGCCTGCGCCTGGACCAGCGAATTTGCGGTCGCTCAGGTCGATTTTGCCAACCACGTTCGGGCCCTGAAGTTTCTCAACCTTGGTGTTAATAAACTCAGGTTCAAACTGTTGCGACTGACCATCGTCCTTCTTGCCTGGCTGTTGCGACTGCTGCTGCATAATCTTTTTCGATTGTGCCTCACGCTCCTGGCGCTCTTTGGCCTTCTCAGCCTTCGATTTCTTGGCTGGACGGGTTTTGGTGTTCAGTTGGTCAAGTTCGATTTTGCCCAAAATCTTCACATCCTTCACAGGCTCAACCTTTGTGCGGATGAGTTCGGGTTCGGGCTGTTTCGGTTTCGGCTTGTCGCCCTTCGGATTGGCCGATGCCACAGGCTGCTGCTTGGCAGGTGCTGGCTCGGGTTTCTTCTCGGGCTTTTTGTTCAGGTCGATTTTGCCCACAACGTTCGGGCCTTGCAGTTTCTCGACTTTCGTGTCAACAAACTCTTCTTTCTTGGGCGCAACAGGCTCTTTTTTAGCCTGTTCCGACTCCTGCACCGAAAATTCGTCGTCGGCGTATATTGACTCTTTTTTCGCTCTCATTGCGTTGAGTTCAATCTTTTCCGATGCCTCTTTCACCTTGATGTCGGTGCTGTATTCCTTTTGCAGAATCTGGAAGACATCCAACTCAATCTTGGTGTTCGGGCCGTCGTCGGCGGCAATTCCCTTTTTATGCAGAAATTCGAGCACGGTGTTGACGCCTACGCCAAAATCACGTGCTATCTTACTTAATCTCAGTGGCTTGTAATCTGTCATTTGCTTCTTATCGAGTTTGTTAATTAACTGGAATCTGTATCTTATAGCCGATAGCCGTTATTCAAATTCAGCCTTCAGTATCTTAAGCACATCGTTAATTGTACTTTCCTCAAGGTCAGTGCGATGCACAAGTTCGGCGGCTGGAATTTCCAGAACGCTCTTGGCGGTGTCGCAGCCGATAGCCTTCAAGGCGTCGAGCACCCATCCGTCGATTTCGTCAGCAAATTCCTCAAGGTCAACATCTTCCTCGTCAACCGATTCGCGGTAAACATCAATCTCATAACCAGTCAGTTGGCTTGCCAACTTGATGTTGGTTCCGCCCTTGCCGATGGCCAGCGACACCTGGTCGGGCTCAAGATAAACATCGGCTTTCTTGGTCTCGTCGTTAATCTTAATCTGCGACACTTTGGCTGGGCTCAACGCGCGCGAGATGTAGAGAGAGATGTTGTTGGTGTAGTTGATGACGTCGATGTTCTCGTTGCGCAACTCGCGGACAATGCCGTGGATGCGGGCGCCCTTCATACCAACGCAGGCTCCAACTGGGTCGATGCGCTCGTCGTACGACTCAACGGCCACTTTGGCGCGCTCGCCTGGGATGCGCTTGATATTCTTGATGGTGATGAGTCCGTCGAAAATCTCGGGAACCTCAAGTTCGAACAGACGCTCAAGGAACAGCGGGCTTGTGCGCGAAAGGATTACCAGCGGGGTTGAGTTGCGCATCTCAACGCGAACCACAACTGCGCGGACGCTGTCGCCCTTGCGGAAATAGTCGCTCGGAATCTGCTCGGTCTTCGGCATAATCAACTCGTTGCCGTCGTCGTCGATAATCATTATCTCTTTCTTCCAAACCTGATAAACCTCGCCAGTCACAATCTCGCCGATGCGGTCTTTGTATTTGGCGTAGAGTTGGTCCTTCTCGAGTTCCATAATGCGGGTGGTCAGGTTCTGGCGAAGCGTCAGGATTGAGCGGCGGCCGAAATCCTTCATCTGCACCTCGTCCGACACTTCCTCGCCGACCTCATAATCCTCGTCGATTTTCTTTGCCTCGGTGAGCGAAATCTCCTTGTTGGGGTCCTTCAAATCGGCATCCTCAACCACCTCGCGGTTGCGCCAAATCTCAAAGTCGCCCTTGTCGATGTTGATGATGATGTCGAAGTTCTCATCGGTGCCATACTGCTTAACCAATGTGCTGCGGAACACGTCTTCCAAAACCCTCATCATTGTGGGGCGGTCGATGTTTTTCAGTTCCTTAAACTCTGAAAATGTGTCGGTTAGATTCATATTTTCTCTTTTTATCTGTTTATGTTAAAAAATTATTGTTTCCTTGACTGATTTAATCTCTGCGAATGCGTAAGGTTCTGTTTTAGTGACCTTTACGGGACGTTTTGCGCCTTCGGGCTTCTCCTTTGTCTCATACTCGAGCAGAATGCCCTCGGCATTGGCCTCGCGCAGAATGCCGTTGAGTTTGATGCCGCTGTTGAGCAGCACTTCAACTGTGCCGTTCAGGATTTTGGTGTACTGCTGCAGAACTTTGAGCGGCTGCCCCACGCCTGGCGACGACACCTCGAGCGCGAAATCTTCCTTCTCACGGTCGAGTTGCGACTCGATGTACTGGCTAATCTCTACGCAAGTGTCGACTGAAATGCCCTCGGGCGAGTCGAGCGTTACGGTGATATTGTTCTGCGTATCCACCTTAACATCAACCAGAAACAAGTCGCTGTCGGCAATGCGGCTCTGAACAATCTCTTCAATCTGTTTTTTGTCTATCATAGTTTACTGTAATAAAACAGGGGACTTGCTTGCCCCCTGAATCAATTCTCCACGAAAACGCCGCAAATATATGACTTTAAATGTTATCAGCAAAATAATTTAAGCGAAGATTTATAGTATCTCTTCTTGCGTTATCCGCCGCTCATCAACTCATACATGAGCCTTTCATCTACCTTAAAGTGTCCGGTATGATTCTATATCGCCATAGAATTTTTCGGGTTTGAGCGGGTTTACAAAAATGTCGATCACGCCGTCCACGTTGAAATCACCAACTCCACCTTTTGCTTTGACAATGCGCTGGGTGCCGTTCGGTTCAACGCAAGTAATGCGAATGGGATGCACGCCGTTCAAAATCACGCTTTCGTTTACATAAACATCGGTAATCTTGCAAGCAACCTTCACACCAGAAGTTTTCAATGCTTGAAGCGCGAGTTTCTTTCCTCGTATTATACTTACAATCAGTCCGATAATAATAAACAATGCTGCCATTCCGCCGCCTACAAGCGAAGCCATCAATACATATTCATCTGCTTCGGCTGTACCTGGCTGAATGGTTTGTGTTTCGCCACCGCCATTTTCTGCAAAGATGCCTATCAGGACAAACCCGAACGATACTATAAGAAACAACGCGGTTATTAACGCGTTAAGACGCACCATGTTAGGTGTCATCACGTCTGTTGGATTGTTGTTGCTGACAAGCAGTGTTACGGGAGTTCCCACTTCGGGCTTGCGGGTAGATGTGGCAGGAATTTGTATTCCGCTGTATTTCTGCCCGTTGAGTGTGTATTCAACAATCATTTGGTACGCGGCTTGGCGATGGCGGAACCCCGATGAACTTCTAAAGGTAACCTCACCAGTTTCAAAATCGATTATTGTACCAGTTATTTTGGTAGAGTTTGCGGCTTTGCTAAATACTGGAACAGTTATAAATAATACAATACCAGCCATTACCATTCCTGCAATCAAACCAATAGTTCGGAATGAAAAATTGAGTGTACCAGTTGCCATCGCAACCGATACGCCTGTCAGCAAAGCCACTGCCAGACCAATGCCAATTAGCAATGCGCCAGGACGTTTCACGTTTATTTTTGTGCCGTAATAAAACATAATGTTTTGGATTTATGTTAGTAATGAGCAAAACTAATAATAATTTTGAACAAGTTTAATAACTTGCAGCCTTTATCACAATTGTTGGTAACAAACTTGTATAGATGCCATACAGGTTTGTTAGTCAATAAATTGCGATATTAAAATTATAATATATCGAACTATGTTTTCAGGAATTGTTGAAGAGTTTGCCGAAGTTGTCGGCATTGAGAAAGACCAGGAGAATCTGCATTTTACGCTGAAATGCTCGTTTGTCAACGAGTTGAAAATTGACCAGAGCGTGGCACACAACGGTGTTTGCCTGACGGTGGTTCGCATTAAGGACGGAACCTACACCGTGACGGCAATGAAAGAGACGCTCGATTGCTCGAATCTGGGATTGCTGAAGGTTGGCGACAAGGTGAATGTTGAGCGCTCGATGCTGATGAACGGCCGACTTGACGGTCACATTGTGCAGGGCCACGTCGACAAAACGGCGCGCTGCACAAAAGTTGAAGATGCCGAGGGAAGCCACGTTTTCACTTTTGAGTACGATTTCGACAAAGAGATGGCAAAACGCGGCTATCTGACTGTGGATAAGGGCTCTGTAACCGTCAACGGCGTGAGCCTGACCGTCTGCCGCCCAACGCACAACTCGTTCCAAGTCTGCATCATTCCCTACACCTTCGACAACACCAACTTCCACACAATCAAGGAAGGAACCGTTGTCAATTTGGAATTCGACATTATCGGAAAGTACATTGCGCAAATCACAAAACTGGCGCAGGAATAGATTTGGTATTAGGTATCAGGTATTGGGTTTTGGCGATTTTGAAAGCCAACACCTAACACCCAATACCCCGAACCAACTTAAAACTCAAGAACTTATAACTTAAAACTCAACAATGGACCTTGTCAACTCGTCGTTTACCGACAAACGTTTTGAAACTCACGCAATTACAATAGGCAACTTGCAAATGGGCGGCACAAATCCCGTCCGTGTGCAGTCGATGGCCAACACCCCAACGCACGATGTGGAAGCATCTGTGCGCCAGGCGATTGAGATTTTCGATGCTGGTGCCGAACTAGTGCGCTTCACCGCCATCGACGAGCGCGACGCCTACGCCTTGCGCGACATTAAAAACGAACTAGTGGCGAAGGGCTACACGAAGCCCATTGTAGCCGATGTGCACTTCAATGCTCAACTGGCTGACATTGCCGCGCAATTTGTTGACAAAGTGCGTATTAACCCTGGCAACTATCTCGAGAAACGTGCCACTTTCACCACACTTGAATTCACTGATGACGAGTACCGCTCCGAACTCGAGAAACTCGAGAACCGACTGCTTAAACTGCTGAATATCTGCAAGGAACACGGCACCGCACTGCGTATCGGCACTAACCACGGCTCGCTGTCGGACCGCATAATGTCGCGCTACGGTGATACCCCGGCCGGAATGGTTGAAGCCACAATGGAATTTCTGCGTGTCTGCCAAAAATATGATTTCCTGAATGTTGCCGTCTCACTCAAATCGAGCAACACTGTGGTAATGGTGCAGGCTTACCGCTTGCTTGTGAAGCAGATGGCCGCCGAGAAAATGAGTTTTCCAATCCATTTGGGCGTAACCGAAGCCGGTGCTGGAACCGACGGAATCATAAAATCGGCAGTGGGCATTGGCACGCTTCTCACCGACGGCATTGGCGATACCATCCGCGTGTCGCTCACGGGCAGTCCGGCTTTCGAAATTGCACCCGCACGGATGCTTGCCGATTACTTCGCCGGGCCCAACAAGAACGTGAAAATCAACTACAACGAGCCTTTGGCATTCGACCCATTCAGTTTCAGCCGACGCGGCACCGAACTCAATCCTTCGTTCGACAACACAAAGCCCCTGGTAATCTGCGATTTGCCTGACCTTTCGATGGAAACGCTCAAATCGCTCGACATCACCTTCGACCTGAACACGATGACCATCACAGGCGGCAAACAATCGCCTGATGTTCTGTATTTTGGCGCACCCGAAATGGACCTGCCCGACTTCAAAACCAATGGCGTTTCGCTTTTAATCGACTACAAAGTCTGGATAAAAGACAGCAATTTTGAGCCGCTTTATGGCCTAAACACATATCTGACAGCAAAATACAAATCAGACAAGCGTAACTGGGTGATGGTGAGTCTGAACACGCTGACGCCCGAAGCAATGGCGCGGCTCAAGACCGACCCAACGGTGGTGCTGATTGCGTGCTCAATGTGCGTTAACCAAGCCGCCGAGCAACGCGCCATCTTCAACAAACTGATTGCCAACGGCGTAAACCTGCCAGTTGTGGTTAGCAGCATCTACAAAGAACCCGACGTGGCGCAGTTCCAACTGAAAGCCGCCGCCGACAATGGTCTTTTCTTCATCGATGGAATGGCCAACGGCTTGTGGCTGAGCAATTTCGCGCGTATCAATGTCAAAACTGTGACAGACACTGCATTTGCCATTCTGCAATCGGCGCGCGCACGCTACACCCGCACCGAGTACATATCGTGCCCGTCGTGCGGACGCACTTTGTACAACATTGAGAAGGGACTTGCCGAAGTGAAGAAAGCCACAGCGCACCTGACAGGACTGAAAATTGCCGTGATGGGCTGCATTGTGAACGGCCCCGGCGAAATGGCCGATGCCGACTACGGCTACGTTGGCGCGGGTCCCGGCAAGGTGAACCTGTACAAAGGCAAAGTGCTTGTGAAACGCGGTGTGGATGAGGTCGTTGCACCACAAGAATTGCTGAAAATGATTGAAGAAGACAGAAATTAGTTTTTTGCCTCAAAACTTCCACCGAATCTGCAACTTAAACTCGGTTTTGTGGTTGGCATCAATCATATTGGGCGATGTGCCGATGGCGTCGCGGTCGGCGTATGACGTGCGTGAAGCACGAGCCCAAATGGTAAGATTATCGATTGGTTTCCAAGTTATTAGCAGATATGTGCGAGTACCGCGGCCATACATCATCGGGATTGAATAAGCGTAAAGCACATCGTTCTCGTATGCACTCATGCGGGTGTTGTAACTGTCGGTTTCGAAGATAGCGTAACGGAAAGCAAACGACAGCGGGTAGCGGAACGGCGTGCAGATAATGTCCTGATAGAGCAGGCAACCCTTCTCGGTGACCGAACTGCCGCTCTTATAGCCCGACAATTCAATGCGGCTCTTGAGTGTCCAGCGCTGATTGACGGCATAATTCAAATGGTAACGCGCGGTCCAGCGGCTGACGTCGGCAAGTTGCTGAAGTTCTGTGCTGTCGGCGGCAATAGATTTTTCGCAAGTCTCAATCTTGAATTTCCAACTCATTGATATCGAGCGGTTTGCTGCAAAATCGGCTTGCGCCAGAAAATCATTTCCGCGTGATGGGGCGTTCAGTCCGTTCCGCAGCCACGGGAAGCGGTAGATGTCGTAGTAAGCCGATAATTTCCAACGTTTTATGGGCGTGGCTTCAACGCCGAAAAAGAATCCTTCTTCGTTCTGCGTTTTCGAGCCTTCGGCAAATCCGCCCGCATAACGTGCCTGATAATCACGCGAATAGTTGCGGTACAAAACCGATGCGCGCAAACCAGGCGCAAGGCTCATCAGCGAACCCACAACAGCCGCACGTCCGCCGTTGGCCGAAATTGCGTACTCGCCAAAAAGGTATAGGGCGCTGAACGAATATTGTGCATCAATGCTGATATTCAGGTTTTTACGGCCGTCGAAATCGAATTTGTAGAGCGGCTGCGGCTTCTTCACAAAATCCTTGTCGAACTGATAGCCCAACGCCGTGGCACCTATGCGGAAATTGTTGCGGTTGAAGTTGATATTTGTGCCCCAAACGCTCTCTGTTACAGCATCTTCCTTCTCAATCTGCTTCGGTGTGGCGTGCAGCCCCAAAGTTCCAAAAGCCGTAAATCCGCCTTCACCTGCGTCGGTCGAATCCTGCTCGGTAAGCGTGGCGTCAATCTTCTTGTGCGATCCGAAAGCCGTGAATTGCAATTCGTTGAATTTTAGTGTGGTGGCCACACCGCGGCAGAAAAGATTCTCGTCGGCCGATGAGTATTTGCGGATGCCAGTGCCCTTTTTGCGGATGTCCATCACAAAGGCCGATTTGCCAGTCGACATTCCCGACCAAGCCACCAACCCCTGCCCGAACCGCGCGTGAAAATCGCCCACAATGAGCGTTTCAATGGGGCCGATGTCGCTCACGGCGATGTAGGCCGAATAGTAGTCGAAACCTTTGCGCTGATGCCCGCGAAAAAACTGCTCGCCAGCATCTTTTTCGGCCGTCACGCCAGCCATCAGTTGGCGGTTGTAGTTGAATGAGTAGCGGCTGAAAATCTTTAAATCGTTGCCCGGATAATATTTTTCGGGTGATGCATTCCGCACAGAATCAGACACATCGGCAAACCCGTCCATCTGCTCGGCAACTTTTGTCACCCGGCTGAAAAGTTCGTTTTTTCCGCGAGCAAGCGCCCGTTTTACGCTGAATCCCGACTGTGCATCGGCATCGCCCAACCTGACAAACGGCAGAAGGCGAAAAATATCGGTTTGGTCGAAGCCGTCAACCATTGCCAACTCGTAGAGAGTGAGCATCGGGCCGTTGCGGCGCACATAGTCGGTCAGGCTTGCAATCTGAAACTCATTCAGGAAATGAAGTTTGGCAAGGTCTTCAGCCGTGGCCGAATTCAAATTGATGGGATTCTGCACAAAATATTCCAAATCTTCGGCAATCTGCTCTAAATCAGCATCTTCATCGAGTTCTTCCGACAAATTTTCGATCAAAGTCTCAACCGTTTGCCGACCATCACCATCGGTTTGGGCATAGAGCCCGACGGCAGCAAGAAGAAACATCGATGCAAAAACAACCCGAAGCATCAGATAAAAATTTTCTTATTGATTATCAGTGATATGATATTCAAGATAATGAAACTTGCAAGGCAGGTCATTGCCGAAATGGCGACCGCCAACGTGAAAATTCCGGTTGTGAGGCTAGTCCATCGGCCCACAGCCGTGCCAATCACCATCGCATCAACATTCAAAAGAGTTAATACAACGTTGATTATCAGCAGAATGATGACTATTGCAAGCAGCCCTGTGCCCAAGCCTTTGAGGTCGGGCGGGCTCAATTCCATATGCGCCGAAATACAGATGGCAAGATAGAGAAACACCCAAAACTGCCATTGGTGCAGGTGTCCGCCGGTGAAAAGCGCGTAAATCATATCGGACGATGAAGCGAAAACGTTCACCATCAGCGACATAAATCCCGACAACGATGTGAAACTTGCCGGTGACCCGTGAAGCGCGGTCAGCAACGCTTGATTGTTCGGTAGCAAAAATCTGACTAACAGATAGATAATCAGTGAGCCGAATAGAATCGGCCCCAAAGCGATGAAGAAATTTCCAATCTGCGCCCACGGGTTGCGCGGGTTGTAGGCGTGGTTGACGTAGCCCAAAGTGCCGTCTTCGCCGTTGGGCGAATAAAGTTTTATCTCTGTGATTCTGTGCAGGAAAGGGATGCAAAGCAGCGCGTGCCCCAACTCGTGCACCGGCGTGCCTATCCAACCGGTGAAGTAGATGTCGGATTTTTCGCCCAAAATGTTGACGAAAAG
Organism: Salinivirgaceae bacterium; assembly: GCA_016284875.1. Lineage (GTDB taxonomy): Bacteria > Bacteroidota > Bacteroidia > Bacteroidales > SZUA-534 > RUG13583. Next base: position 11,135 of record JAEEPS010000007.1, read on the forward strand.
CCGCCGCGTATATCGTGCTAATAGATAGAGTATCAGCCCAAAAACAAAGAATACCCCGAAAATCGAGAGTAGTTGGAAAAGGGTGGTCAGCAACACTTTCCCGACGAAAGGCCAAAACTCAAACAACGTGCTCATAATGAGTATTTTAATGAAACTTGTGTTGACATTGGCAGGTATTGGTGTGTCGAGAATGCGAAGTCGAACGTCAAGCCTTTGAAGGTGTAGCCTGCGCCAAAGCAAAACTCATTTGGCTTTGAGCGGAAGCCTGTCCGCAGATATAAGTTGCTGATTAACTGATATTCAAGTCCAACTTTGCAGCTCAAGTCGGTCTGCATTGTTTTTTCAACTTCGGCGGCCAACTGCACAATCTGTGAGAAGAAATAGTTGACGCCGAAACGGAACGAAGTGTTCACACGCTCGTCTTCGTATTCGGCCATTTTGGCTCGAGTAGGGTTGAAAACGTGCACGCCAACTTGCATATTATCAATAGGTTTAGCCTGCAAACCCACTTCAAACAGAAAGACGCCATTGTTGCCGTAAGCCGACGGTTGGTTGATGTTGAGATAATCGAACTGCAAGCCCGCCGACACGCGCTCGCCAAACTGCCGCGCATAGGCCAATCCAAAACTGTTTTCGGAATATTCCGAATAGCCAAACCTATTGAAACTCAAGGCAAAATTACCCGTGCGAGTGTGCAGTGCCGCCGCCACCGATTTGGTGCTTGTTTCGGCCAATTGGAAACGGTTTTGGTAGTTGATGCCGACAGCAAATTTTTGCAAATCAGCCAATCCCGCTTGGTTATTGTTCACCGACCAGAGTCCGTTCTGCATAACCGACGCGTTGGCCATTGCTTCAAAATTGCCGTCCTGTGCGCCCGCTGTCACCGCCGCAGCCAGCAAAACCGCAAGAATTATGAATCTGTGCTTCCCCACAACAATGTGATTTTGTTGTTGCAAGATACAAATGATTAACGCAAACACAAACGGAAAAACGCTAACTGTATCATCTGCTTTCTAAAATCAAGATTATCTTTGCAGCCACAACAAAAAACGATGATTACAAACTACATAAAACAGGTTTGGCCGATGATTGTGGCGGCGGTAGCAATGGTGGTTGTGTGTCATATTGGAAGCCACCAGAATAGCACTGAACCAGCAGAAACGGTCGTTGCCGAGCAACCGCAGAAAATCACACGTTGCACCTTTACAAAAGAACAGATTGCCGCCATTGATTCTATTGTTGAGCGAAAATGCCAAAACGGCAAATTCAATGGTGTGATTCTTATCGGACAGAAAGACAGCGTTTTGTACGAAAGAGCCAACGGATACGCAAATATCAGCGAAAGCATACTCAATACCGACACAACAGCATTTCAACTAGCATCGGTCTCGAAGCAGTTCACAGCCGTAGCCATTCTTCAACTCTACGAGCGCGGTCGCTTACGATTAACCGACAGCGTTGCCAAATATCTGCCGGGGTTCCCCTACCCCGATATCACAATACATCATCTTCTTGTGCATCGGTCAGGATTGCCAAACTATCACTACCTGTGCGACCGCAAGCCGATGCTTGACGACCCCTATTTCAGCAACCAACAGATTGTTGCGGAGTTGATTGAAGCCAATGCAGGACGTTTTTTTCGGCCAAACCGACAATTCCAATATAGCAACACTGGTTACGCTGTTCTGGCCGCAGTAGTTGAAGCCGTGTCCGGATTAAAATTCGAGAATTATCTGCAACGAAACATCTTTGAACCGCTACAGATGAACCACACTTTCACATATCGCGCAATGCCAAGTGTCAGTTATCCACCACATGCCACAGGATATGTGAGCCGAAACAAGCCTGCAGACGACAACTATCTGGACCATTATTTAGGCGACAAAGGCGTGTACTCAACCGCCACCGATCTTTTGAAATGGGACCAAGGTCTCTATTCGGGCAAAATCATCAACCCTGACACTCTTCAATTGGCTTTCCAGCCTATGGGACGCCGTATTCGTTTCGGCACCAATTACGGCTATGGTTGGCGCATCACAACATACGCTGACACCATCCCGATTCAATTCCACAGCGGCTGGTGGCACGGCTTCAAGACAATGCTTGTTCGTATGCCGCACGATACTGCCACAATCGTTGTACTGCGCAACGGCATCAACCGCGATGGTGGTTTAGGCATGACTCAAATACTTGACATCCTTTATTCTTCTGTTCCGACGGACACTGCATTATTCGAATCAGATAATTCTGATCCCTACGAAATAGCAGAGACAGATTCTATATCAAGTTTAATAATGGATTCAGCGGAAGTTGTTGACACACTTCCTTAAACTGATTATTTCAAAGACAGAGAGTTGTCTGAATTATCCGGTCAATCACTGTGTTACAAGACAAAAAAAGAGTCGCACAAACATTTGTGCAACTCCTTTAAATTTGAATCAACAAGGGATCAATACTCCCACAAATCCTGTTCGAAATCAGTAATTGTCTTCTTCAATGCCTCTGCCTCAAGCAACGACTGGATACCTAAAGAATACTCTGAAATACCACGGTCATCATATACGTTCGAGACTTTAATGATGAAACTGTTGAAATAGCGTTTGAAGAAGATGTCGTCAAATGTACGGCGCTCGGCATCGTTGTTGTTGTTGAACACCTCGTGATTAGCCAAAATACGGCGCACTTCAGGGAAATAAATCCAGAACACGTACGACTTACGAACCTCTTGCTCATCATCACCACTACCATCGTCTTTAACATAGAAGCGTATTGGGCTCAGGCCAATGATGCGCACTTCCATTGTTGAATGCTGACGGTCGAAGAACCAGTCTTCCTTCAGCCAATATTGCTTAACCTCATTCGTCTTTATTTCACCCTTGATAGTAACAGGAATCTCATTACCATCTTCGTCAAAGGTGTTAATCGTTTGCTCAGTTGCGCCAAAAGCGTTTTCAATCTGAGTACGGCTCATAGGCTGAGTGAAACGGTCATCTTCTGTATTATAAGCAGTCAAACCCTCTGTGCTAATACCCCACATCAGCAAGTCGATCAAACTCTTACGCTCTTGGCCGATAGGCTCGGTTGGATAATAAAGGTTAAGATTGATTTTCTCACGCAAGTCGATAACTCGCCAAACACGTTTTTTATACATGGCATCAGCCTCTCTCAGGAACTTGTACGGAACGGGTTTCCTGTTAGGAACATGCTCTTTTGCATATATATCATCTTGCACCTGTGCGTTCACATTACCAGCGAATAGCACACCCATTAGCAAAACCGGTATTAAAAACAATTTTTTCATACGACTCAAATTTTATTTAACCTTAAACACTATAGGCGACAATGCTCTTGGAACACCATCCGGACCTACTGCCTCGATATTCTCTATAATCAGCTTCGAATTATTTTTCAAACCTTTAATCAAGTTCTTAACTTCAGCATCAAACGTTCCACCTGTTTTGGGCAATTCCTTTGTCATACCTCCACTCACGGTTGTGGTCACTGTGTACTTTGTGATTTTGAACTTCAAATCGAATACAAAATCCTCCAAATCAGCTTGCACTCCGCTGGCTGCACTCAAAATGCTCTTGTCGATGTTGCCACTACTATACCCCATAACCTTTGCTTTTGGCTCAGGAATAGTCTTTATACGGAACAGCATGCTTCCCATGCTCTTAGTCTTGCCGTCAATCTCAGCCGAAACACCCACACTGACTGTTCCTGAACGCTTGGTCGGCTTAACCTCATAAGCATTGCCAACCTTCTTAATGGTAGCACCACCATCAGGAATGCTGACTTTAATCTTATCGGCAGGAATACCCGGAACCGAGATGGCAACAGGGTTCTCGATACCATAATAGAACACGTTCATCTTGGTCGGAGAGATAACCAGACTTGGCTCAGCCACCTGATACGACTCCTCAAACGGATAACTCGATACCGTGCCATCTGGACGAGGAATGCGGATCAAACCGCCCCATTTACGCTCACCAAGTGACGATGCCACTTTCTTGTATACACCTTTACCACCTGTTACGGTCAGAGTCTCGTATGCGCCCACCATTTCGTAATTCTCGGGACCATTCTTTTTGTACGAACCCACCAGAATCTCGGGAGCCTGAGTTGAGTCGAACGCCGCAAGGAAGATTGTGGCGGTGTACTCATTGCCTCTCATTACATAATTAGAGTTCGGAATAACCGTAGCTGACAAAGCGTTGAATTTGAAATCACCAGCACTAATTTGCTTGAACAGATAGTTGATAACGTCAGTCTCAATGTTCTTGATGTCAGTTTTCAACTTATCCAACATAACAATATCAGCCACTGCCGGAATGTGCTCAAAAGTACGAGCCTCCCATGTATGAATGGCTCCTTCCTTATCAGTGTGGCTATCGGTGTTCAGTGTGCCTTTTATTCCGTCAATAATACTTACTTCACTTTCAGGAATGAGAGCCAGCGCAGCTTCGCGATATTCATTCAATTTGTTTTTGAGAATCTCGCCGCGTCCCTCCAAAATGAAATACTGACCACCAAAATCAATATTATCTTTTGAGTTCATCGAATCAATGACATACCTATCACCTTTGATCACATTCTCAACATTGCTGTTTTCCGCCAAAGTCAGGAATCCTTTTTTGTAGTTCTCAATAAGATTGCAAAGGGTGTCGGTTAATTCCTTAAAGCCGTCTGCCTTATCTTTCCAAGGTCTAACTTTGTTCTCATTGATAGTCAGCTGCTTGTCAAACTCATCATAGACCTTTTGGTTTTTGGTCTCGTAGTTTTTTACAGTTTTTCCCAAACTTTCACTAACAAGCACAAAAGAGTCCAATACGTCTTTCGATACGTTCAGAGCCAACATACATGTTAAGAACAAGTACATCAGGCCTATCATTTGTTGCCTAGGCGTTTCCTTGCCGTGACCCATAGTTTCCTATACTTTATTAATTACTTAATATTCAGTGACGAAAGCATATTGCCGTAAACGTTGTTCAACGATGCGACATTCTGCTCCAAAAGTTGAACACCTTGATTCAGTTTCTTAGTATTGTCTACAGTCTGATTCATATTGTCAATCATGCTGCCGAATCCGTTGATGTATTCTTTTGATGTCTCAACCTGCTTGTTCATATTGTCGAGTTGCAACTCGTAAACTGAATTGAGTGCTGACAAGTTCTTGTTCAAGCCACCCAATTTCTGAACGTACTCTGAACCAAGATCACCAACAGAATTCAACTCGCCAGTGAGTTTATTAGCAAATTGAGAGTAAGCCTCTGCAACCTGACTGTTGGCCTGATTGAATGATTGAGCCGAGTTTGCATACGAATCTGACAGCATACTTACAGATGCCGACAAAGCCTCTGTCGATTTTTGGTAAGCATCGCCCAATCCGGCAACTGAATCTGACGCGGCTTTCACCTTTGTCACAAAATCCTGAGTTGCAACACTTGCGTCAACTGTTGCACCCATCTGATCGATAGTCTTATTAAGGTTAGCCAATCCTTTGCCCAATTTCTCAAACATTCCGGGAGTGATTTCGGCTTTTTCAATCATTTCGTCGAATTTGGCCAAAGCAGAACCACTGCCACCAGCATAAACTACTCCACCACCTTGAACCGGGGCACCACCTTGAGCAACTGCACCGCCAGCAGCGACACCGCCACCGCTTACGCTACCACCTCCAACAGGAAGATCCTGTACTCTGTCGAAACTGCGTTTCGGCCTTGCTGCTGCAGGGTCTTCGTCTTCATCTTCGAGACCTGCCAACTGCGGGAATACCAATGTCCAATCCAATTCTTCTGCCAAAGGCTCAAATGCCGAGAAGAAGAAAATAAGAGCCTCGGTCAAAAGGCCGACAATCAACATTATTGATGCGCCCGGATAGTGCTGGATTTTAAACAACGCACCAACAAGTACGATTGATGCACCCCATCCGTACACATACTTCATAAAGTTTTTGTACCCCCTACTTTGGGTTAATTCGGCAATACTCATAGCTTTTACTTAATTAATTAGTTACTTATTTTCTGTTTATTTGATTTTTGATTAATATACTTTTGATGCAGCGCCTGTTTCATCAGGACCCATATATGTTCTTACACAACGGAAACCTATATAAGATTTTGCTGAATCCTGATATTCATAGGTTCTTGTTCCGTTTTGCAGATAATATGCAATGTCTTTCCATGAACCACCGCGGATAACTTTTCTTTTCATTACCGGAAGGTCATCGGGGAGAGCGTTGTACTTGTAGTCAGGACTCAGGTCGTGGGTGAATGTGTAAGCGCTTTCATCGAAAGCCGAACTTGTCCATTCAGCCACATTACCAGCCATATCATACAAGCCAAAATCATTAGCCTCATAGATGGCAACCTCAACAGTATAGAATCCACCATCGTCCAAATAATCACCACGCAAAGGTTTGAAGTTAGCAAGGAAGCAACCCTTGTCGTTACGAGTGTAAGGACCGCCCCAAGGATAAACAGCCAAATCGTTGCCGCCACGAGCAGCATACTCCCATTCTGTCTCCATAGGCAATCTATATTCTTGCTCAAAGGCCTGTCCTTGGCTTGCCAAGTAATTATTCAACAATTGTGTTCTCCAGATGCTGAATGCTGTAGCCTGTTTCCAAGTAACACCAACAACCGGATAATTGTCGTATTGCGGTGCCCAGAAATACATGTTGGTCATAGGCTCGTTGTAAGAGTACGAGAAATCACCAACCCAGCATAATGTATCAGGGTAAACATTTACATTATCATGCATAATAAATGTCGAACGGTCTTTGATTGGAATGCGTTTTCCTTCCAAATTGTAGATCTCGCCATCATATTGTCCCGTCTTATAGTTGTAGTGACGACGGTTTTCGTTTTCGAAAGTGAACTTTTGGGCGGCTTGTTTGTAGTCGATCCAAAAATAGTCATAATTCAACTTACGGGTATCTATGTCACGACGACGATAGAAACGCTCATGCTCTGGATAATACAAATCCTCAAGTATTGTTTTTTCCTCCTCACCTGACCAGTTGATTGGCTCTTCCCAATTGATAAACGGAGGATCGATAGGCTCACCATACTCATCTTCAGAAATAAAGTATGCATCGATTTGCTCACCTAACAATCTGTAAGCCAATGAATCTCTAACCCAAAAAACGAACTGTCTATACTCGTTGTTGGTTATTTCGGTCTCGTCCATCCAGAATGCTGCTACTGAAACGGTCTTGGACTGTGCCGTTGTTGCCCAAGGAACATCTTGGTCGCTTGGTCCCATACGAAAACTACCTTTTGGCACTAAAACCATACCAAACGGAGGCGAAGTATAACTTGGCGTCCTATCTTGAACACCAATCAACTCGCCATTGCCACCAGAGGAACATCCTGCAAGTATGAGTAATACTGCACTCACATAAGCTAATTTTTTCATACTCCAACTATATTTGTTTTCACACTCTAAAAATCACAAAAAAAATAAAAATTCCAAAATTTTTATAAGAACCTTACACTCTTGTATTTCCTATTGTCTTTGTCTTTGCTCAAATTAAATGAATAACCAAGCATAAACTCTAACGAACCGGAACTATAGTTTATTATACTACTCGTTGATAAATCATACGACACTGCAACTTCAATGCCAGATGGCAGCGAAATACCCGCCAAAAATACAACAGCATCGATTGGTTTGTATGCTACACCGCCGTAAAATTTCTCGTTGTACGTCAAAATTCCTGTCAGCGAGAAGGTTGTGGTAGCGAAATCGGTTGCAATAAAAAGGTTCGGTTTGAGGGTGAACAATGGGTTAGTCAATTGATATTCGTAACCCGCTCCCACAAACAGTTGCCTTGCAAAGTACGACGATTTCACTTCTTCGCCTGCCGCTGTCGATGTATATTTGATTTGCGACTGCAACAAGTTGCGCATCGAACAACTCAAATACACATTTTCGGAACTATAATAGAATCCGAGATTCATGTCAAAGAACATAGGCTTGTCTTCAGTGTTCTGCGGCACCCAGGGGTCATTTGCACCACCATCGGGGAAGATCCATGAGCCCTTGAACGACTGGTTTGTCATGCTCAAGCCTGCGCCAAAACCAACTTCACCTTGCAACATTTGACGTCTATATGCATACGAAAAATTCAAACCAATGTTTTGAAAATTTCCGATTTCGTCATTCAAAATCGTCAAACCTGCGCCATTCCTTATGCCAAACAACTTAAAAGGGGCGTCGATACTGAAGGTCTGAGTCTGGGGTGCACCCTCAAAACCCATCCACTGGTTCCGCACCAGCCCCCTTGCTTCTATCTCATTGCCGTCGCCCGCGTAGCCTGGGTTGTAGTACATATAATTGAACATGCTCAGGCTGGAAAAGTTCTCTGTTTGACCGCTCGCAACCGAAGCAAGTGTTACCAATACTATCGTCAATAGACGTCGACAATTCATATATTCATTCACTACTCTGTAGAATGGCGTTAAAAATAAATAAAAAATCCACAAACAATAATTGCAATTAACAATTTGCTGTTAATATTTACACTAACGCCCTTTTTCATATGCCGTATCGCCTGAAAGCGTTTTTTAATCGTTCAGGTATTTCGTTATTAACCAATGCTATATAATCAGACTTCGAGCAAGAGACCACTGCGCCCGCCATTCCGTTTTTTTGAGACAATTCCATCCAAAAACGGTCGTTTTTCGGGTTTTGATAGAAGACAATGTCGGTATTTAGCGAGTCGAGTTTGACAAAAATCTTCTTGTAGCGGTCGAAATTGCACGCTGGATAGTCGTTTTCGCGCTGCGACACACCATATATATAATGCCAAATTATCTGCGCGGTCAGGTGTGCCGACATCTCCATCGGTGTGTTCCGCGAAACGAGTTCGAAAATGCCGAACGCTTTCGAGCGGTCGCTGACACCTGCGAAATTGGCCAACTGACAGGCTTCCTCGGTGTATAGGCCGTTCGGACTCGGCTGGTGAGCCGCTGGCATATCGGCCTGACGGACAGATGCAGCATCGAACGAGACAAAATCGCAATCACGCAAAACCGGCTCTAAACTGTTGATATTCTGACGAACAGTGCCTAACCGATACTTGTCGACACCATATTCATCGAGCAAATCTGATTGGCTCTGCGATGTGAAATAGACCTGACTGCCGATGACATCGCACTTCACGCTGCTGGTATATTTCCGCAGAATATCAAGAAGATATGATCGCGAAGTGGCATTCAGGCTGTCGGCGATGTCGAAACACGAATCGATGAGCCCGATTTCAATCTTGCCCTTGGCGCGCCAAAGCCCCTCGACTATCGGCAGAGTCAAATCGTGAGAGCCACCTATATATATAGGTATAACCCCGCCGCTGACGAGCGACTCGGTTATGTAACTGACGGCTGAATAGGTGTCGGCTGCGCTGTTGCCCAAAATCAGGTTGCCGAAGTCGGTGATTTTCAGGTTGTTGAAGGCCGCCAACTGATAGAGCCAATAGCGCACATTGTCGGCTTTGGCAGCGTACGGCATTGGATAGGCGTTGCGCGTCTCGTCGATGCCGATGATTGCAACTTGCACGTCGACAGACTTTTGCAAGTCGGGCTCGCTGTAAAGTTGGCTGCCCAAAAAACCTTCCAACGTGCTGAACTGCTTCAGATTGTCAGGTCGGCGGGTGTCGAAATACTGCGCTATGTCGCTTTCGAGAATCATTTCGTTTTTTTGGTGACGCGCTTTTTGGCAGGCTTGTCGACACTATTCTTGATAATTTCCTCACAATCAGCCACCGTCAATGCTTTGGCGTCGGTGCCTTTGGCAATGCGGTAGTTCTTGCCGTCGAAAGCGATGTACGGACCATAGAATCCGTTAAGTACCTGAATCTGACCGTCTTTGCCTTCGAAAATGTTAATCACCTTGTTCTTTTCGGCTTCGCGTTTCTCGTTGATGAGTTCGATGGCGCGATCGAGCGTAACGGTGTACGGGTCGTCAACATTGCGCTTGAGCGAGTAGAACGAGTTGTTGTGGCGCACGTACGGACCGAAACGGCCAATGGCCACGGTGACTGTTTTGCCTTCATACTCACCAATTTGGCGCGGCAGTTTGAACAAGTCGAGCACTTCCTCGAGAGTGATGGTCTCGATGTGCTGGTCGCGGCGAAGAGATGCAAACTGCGGCTTCTCGTCGTTCTCACCGTCGCCAATCTGCGCCATCGGGCCGTAGCGTCCAATCTTGACAATCACTGGTTTGCCGCTTTCGGGATGAACACCCAAAACGCGCTCACCGTTTTTGCGCCCCGTAACCTCGAGTGCGCGGTTTATAGTGTCGTGGAACGGATGATAGAATTCGTCTATCATTTTGTACCACACCATTTTACCTTCTGCAATATCATCGAATTCCTTCTCAACTTCGGCGGTGAAATTGTAGTCCAAAATCGACGGGAAGCACTCAACCAAATAATCGTTGACAATCATACCAATGTCGGTTGGGAAGAGTTTGCCCTTCTCAACGCCGTAGTTTTCAGTCTTGATTTCGGCTTTGATTTTGTCCGCTTTCAGCGTCAGCACCTCGTATTTGCGCTCCGTGCCTGGGCGGTCTTCCTTAACCACATACTCGCGGTTCTGGATTGTGGAAATGGTTGGTGCATAGGTAGATGGACGGCCAATGCCCAACTCTTCCAACTTGCGCACCAAAGTGGCCTCGGTGTAGCGCGGCTGGTGCTGCGAGAAACGCTGGCTGGCTGTTATGTTGTTGTAATCGAGCGCCTGTCCGACCGCAAGTTTCGGCAGGATGGCTTTTCCCTGCTCGTCGTCCTCGTCGTCGGTCGATTCGATGTAAACCTTCAGGAATCCGTCGAACTTGATGACTTCGCCTTGAGCGACAAACTGATGTTTCGAATTGGAAATGTTTAAGTTAATGGTTGTGCGCTCCATTTCGGCATCGGCCATAAGCGACGCGATGGTGCGTTTCCAAATGAGTTCGTAAAGTTTCTTCTCGTTGGCGTTGCCTGTGATTGTCGACTTGTCGAGATAAGTCGGGCGAATGGCCTCGTGAGCCTCCTGCGCGCCCTTGGTCTGCGTTTTGTAATGGCGAACTTTCAGATATTCAGCGCCAAACTGCTCGGTAATCTCTTTCGATGCCGCACTAATGGCCGCATCCGACAGGTTGACAGAGTCGGTACGCATATAGGTGATTTTTCCTGCCTCGTACAGGCGCTGCGCGAGCGACATTGTCTGCGAAACCGAAAAACCGAACTTGCGGCTGGCCTCTTGCTGCAGCGTCGAAGTGGTGAACGGCGGCGCTGGTGTGCGTTTGGCGGGTTTCTGGGTAATATCGGCAACGCTGAAAGATGCTGATTTGCAAGCGTCAAGGAATTTCTCGGTTTCCGATTTGTTGGCGAACTTATGGTTGAGTTCGGCTTTCAGGTCGGTGGCAAGTTTGAGCGTCGGGTGGTTGAACTGGCCCAAAACGCGGAACGACGATTCGGGCTTGAAGTCCATAATCTCACGCTCTCGCTCAACAATCAAGCGGACCGCAACCGACTGCACACGGCCTGCCGACAGCGACGGTTTGACCTTCTTCCAAAGTACGGGCGACAACTCGAAGCCGACCAAACGGTCGAGCACGCGGCGCGCCTGCTGGGCGTTGACAAGATTGATGTCGATGCCGCGCGGATTCTCAATAGCATTCAAGATGGCCGTTTTGGTAATCTCGTGAAAGACAATTCGTTTGGTGGTCTTGTCTTTCAGTCCCAAAACTTCGAACAAGTGCCACGCAATGGCTTCTCCCTCACGGTCTTCATCGGACGCGAGCCATACGGTTTCAGCGTCTTTGGCGGCTTTCTTCAGGTCGGCCACAAGTTTTTTCTTGTCGGGCGAAATTTCGTACTCTGGTTTGTATTGGTGTTCGATGTCAATTCCGAAGCCCTTTTTGGCCAAATCGCGGATGTGTCCGTAACTCGAAGTGACCATATAATCTTTGCCCAAAAACTTTTCAATAGTCTTGGCCTTGGCTGGTGACTCGACAATTACAAGGTTCTTTTGCATTAGAAATCTCCTTATGGTTTGAAAATCGGCGCAAAGAAAAACAAAATTTTTAAAGACAAACACTAAAAAGGGCGCTTCGGGCGATTACACCTATAATATATGGTACAAAACGGAAGGTTGAACGGGGGTGAAACATCCGGCAAAAAGAATTTTATTGCTATTTCAGTTTTTTTTCTCAAATTGCTGATTAAAAATTGAATTGTAATGAAAGCATTTGTTTCGGCAGTTGCCCTTGCGGCACTTTTCATGGTGGCCTGCCAACCCGTCAATACACCAAGAAGCGAAAAATCAGGCGGTACGCTGCATGTCAATATCAGCGACATTCCGCATGTGGTTTTCCCTGGACAGGTTGATAAACGCAGCGAGCAAATAATTCTGTATCAGGTTTATTCGGGACTTGTAAAATACAATCCGCGCACACTCGAAATCATTCCGTCAGTTGCAAAATCATACAACATCTCGGCCGACGGACTGACTTATTCTTTTGTGCTCGACAGCCGCGCCAAGTTCCAAGATGACCGCTGCTTCCCGCAGGGGAAAGGCCGCCACATAACCGCCGCCGACTTCAAATACTCGATTGAGCAGATTTGCCGCAACCGCCTGACTCACGACCGCGGCGTATCGCAACAGGTGAGAAACATTGAGGGCGCCGATGCCTTTCTACCAACCGCCGCAAAAAGCGACTCGCTGAATATCAGTGGCATAGCGGCTCCGAACGACAGCGTGCTTGTGATTAAACTGAAAAAGCCCGACGACCTTTTCCTTCACTTTCTGGCTGGCACCAACGCGCTTGTTTTTGCCCGTGAGGCTTTCAACGCATACGGCGTGAACGGCACAGCAGGCTCTGGCCCATTCCGCATGAAATATCCGAGTATCATCGGGCAGCAGATTGTTCTAACGCGCGTCAGCGATTATTGGGAATCAGAAGATAACGTGCCGCTGCCCTATCTCGACTCCGTGGTGTTCTCTTTCATCACCTCGCCCAAAAAGGAGATTTATCTGTTCGAAATCGGAAAAGCCAATGTGGTGTTTGATGTGGCAACAGCCCAAATCACACCGTTTCTCGAATCGAACATCGAAAAGTTTGAATCCAACCCTCCTGCTTACATCATGTCGAGCACCATTAACCAAAACAACGACAAACGGTTCAACTTGCTCACGGCCGATGTTAACGGATTGTATATCAACTCGCAGAACTATTTCGACTTTACTAGGGTTTATTTGAAGATGCCTGAAGCAAAAGTTACCGCTGCCGAATGACGGCTCATCGTTAACCCCATTGCAAAAAAAAGAAGCCCCAAATGAGGCTTCTTTTTTGTATAATCTATTTTGACTGATTATCAAAGAATCAGCATCGCATCGCCGTAAGGACCGAAGCGGTAGCCTTCCTTCATGGCCACGTTGTACGACTCCATCAGAAGATCGTAACCTGCAAAAGCGGCAACCATCATCATCAGAGTGGATTGCGGCAGTTGGAAATTCGAAACCATCGAACTTGCCACGCTGAACTCGTAGGGCGGGAAGATGAACTTGTTGGTCCAGCCGTCGAACGGTTTCAGGAATCCGTAAGTGGATACCGAACTTTCGAGCGTACGCATCACTGTTGTGCCAATTGCGCAAACCTGATGGCGCCCCTCTTTGGCTTTGTTGACGGTGTTAGCGGCCTCTTCTGGAATAAGAATCTGCTCCGAATCCATCTTGTGCTTTGTCAGGTCCTCAACATCCACCGAGCGGAAGTTGCCAAGTCCCACATGCAGTGTGATTTCGGCAAAGTTGATGCCCTTAATCTCGCAACGTTTGAGCAGTTCGCGGCTGAAATGCAGGCCTGCTGTTGGAGCAGCCACGGCACCCTCATATTTGGCAAATATGGTCTGATAGCGCTCGGCGTCTTCAGGCTCCACGGGGCGCTTTATCGAGCGCGGAATAGGAGTCTCGCCAAGCGAGTAAAGTGTCTTTTTGAATTCCTCGTATGGACCGTCGAACAAGAAACGCAATGTGCGGCCGCGCGATGTGGTGTTGTCGATAACCTCCGCCACAAGCGAGTCGTCCTCGCCAAAATAGAGTTTGTTGCCGATACGGATTTTACGTGCAGGGTCAACCAGCACATCCCACAAACGCTGGTCGTGGTTCAACTCACGGAGCAGGAACACCTCGATTTTCGCACCCGTTTTCTCCTTGTTTCCATAAAGACGCGCAGGGAACACCTTCGTGTTGTTGAACACAAAAACATCCTTGTCGTCGAAATAGTTGATTATCTCCTTAAAAATCTTGTGTTCAAACTGCCCTGTCTTGCGATTGACAACCAGCAGACGCGCCTCGTCACGATTCTCTGTCGGATAAAGCGCAATACGGTCTTCAGGCAGATCGTAGTTAAATTGTGAAAGTTTCATTAAAAAGTGCTTTATAAAAGTTATTTTACGATGTTTTCCTCTACGGGTTTCATATTTCTGATAATTTTTTCAAATTCCAGAATGTCAATTGCATTTTCTATCCTGAAATCGCCGCTCGCCGTTCGGCACAAATCGTGGAGATAAGCCCCCGATTCGAGCCGCTGGCCGAAATCGCGAGCCAAAGCGCGGATATAGGTGCCTTTGCTGCATTTTATTCTGACCTTGACCTGCGGCAGACTGCAATCAATAAGTTCAAGTTCATCGATGGTGATGCGCGACGGCTTCAGTTCAATATCGTGACCTTTGCGCGCCGCCACGTAAGCCCGCTGACCATCTATCTGTTTGGCCGAGAACAATGGCGGAATCTGGTCCTGCTCGCCGACGAACGTTTTCAGCACCTCCACCACCTTCTCGCGGGTGATACCTTCGGTGCTATAGGTGCGGTCAATCTCCGTTTCAAGATCGAACGATGGTGTGGTGGCGCCCAACATGAATGTGGCCACATACTCCTTGCTACTCGCCTGCAAAGCCTCAATCTGCTTGGTCATCCGCCCTGTGCAAATCACCAGAAGACCCGTTGCCAAAGGGTCGAGCGTGCCAGCATGCCCCACTTTTATCTTCTTCAGATGAAACTGATTCCGCAACAAATAGCGCACCTTGTTGACAACATCGAACGATGTCCAACGCAACGGCTTGTTTATCAAGACAATCTGCCCTTCCTCATAATCCTGCTGCGTCAGGTTTTGCGAAAGTGCCGCCACCTGCGGTTTGTTTTCCGAACCTGCGCACACTGCTATTCTTCGCTTTTAGGTTTGCGCATGATGGCGTAAATCTCAAAGATGAATCCAGCCAGGACAATCATTGGCGCAATCACAATCCGACGGACGCTGAACATGGCCTCGTTGAACACTTGCGGGTCATCAGAACGACCGCCAGCCATGAGAATGAAGCCGAAGACTATAATGGCAATTCCTATCCAGACAAACTTGTAATTGTCTGATGGCAAGGCAAATCCTGTCTTTTCTGTCTCGTTACTCATAAATCTTTCATTTGTGGGGATATTGTGAATCCCCTGATTGATTATCTGTTTATTTCAAATTTTTCAAGCGTACAAATCGTTGCCCTTCATCCGCAGATAGCGGTTCACGGCAAGCGTGGTCGAGCACCAGACGATTGCAAAGCCAATCACCATGATGCAGGCGTAAAGAACGGCTATTGTGTCGAGTTCGTACAATATCGAAAGTTCGGGTATGTGCTTGTCAATCATATAAATGACACCACCGAGCAACACAAACGTTATCAGAATGCTGATGAGCGAATGCCACAAACTTTTTATCACAAATGGCGCGCGCACAAACGCCCGAGTGGCCCCGACAAGTTCCATTGTCTTAATCAGGAACCGACGCGCATAAACCGAAAGGCGTATTGTGTTGTTAATCAGCGACAACGAGATGATGAACAGCAGTCCGCAGAAAATGAGCAGCACAATGCTAATCTTCTTAATGTTCTGATTGACTGTCTCAATCAACGATTTCTGATACGATATTTCCTTCACTTGCGAGTATTTGACCAGCCGCCTTTCAATTTTGGCTATGCTGTCGGCATTGGCGTACTCGGCTTTGAGTTTGACGTCTATCGACGACAGTAACGGATTGTAACCCAAGAAATTGACAAAATCCTCGCCCAACTCGTCTTTCA
Organism: Salinivirgaceae bacterium; assembly: GCA_016284875.1. GTDB lineage: Bacteria > Bacteroidota > Bacteroidia > Bacteroidales > SZUA-534 > RUG13583. Next base: position 27,246 of record JAEEPS010000007.1, read on the forward strand.
GTTCCATTGCGGCCTGCTCCTTCGAGATGAACTCGGTGGAGCGCACAAACGACGAGGCATCGAGGCTCTTCTGGAGTTTAATCATATCAACTTCTTTCACATCGTTGTTCAGAAAAACGGTGAACCCGATGTTCTCCTTGACGTGACGCGAGATTTTATGCGCATTCAGAATCAGCAGTCCAACCAAGCCTATCACAAACAAAACCAATGATATACTGATGATGGTGGTCAGATAGGAACTCCTCAACTGGCGCGTCGTGACATGTGATTCTTTTTTGCTCATTTTCAATATTTATTGGTTGACAAATATAGGTGAGTTCTGCAAAATCGCCAATTAAGTTTTTAGCGAAAAATCATCATTCGCAAACAGGTTTCTTCTTAAAAGATAACTGCTTATTTATCAGCATTTTTCCTCTGGTTGCGCCTCAATAGGAAAAAGAGCACGGCCAAAACCGCTAGCCCCGCAAACAACAACGACTCCGAATAGTTGTGCCGCACACACTCTTTGACGGCGATAAACACGCACATGAGAGCGGCGGCGAACCAAAGGCTCTCGACAATCGCTCTCGACACTTGTGTTATCTTATTCATTTTCAATATCAAAAACGCCGCGGCCGTTTTTCACTTCCCAATTATTGAAATTTTCGTCCGATATCATGCCGTCACCATATATTACGCCATCGGCAGTGGTGATTTTAACAAACTGGTTTGTCTCGATTGTGCCTTTTTCGCGGCTCCAGACAAGATATTCGGTGTTCAGGCAATCGCCCTTTTCGTTGTTCACCACAACATTGTTTTTGGCCTCCCAGGTGCCTTCCTTGTCGTTGTAGATGGAATAATCGGCCGACATGTGCGATGTCACCGCGCCCGAAGTGTCGTAGGAGAACATCTCAATGCCGTTCGGGAACTCAAACGTGTTGTTGGTGACCGACAACTGACGCACCACCTTGCCTTTCATACGGACAGCCAGTTTCCCCTTGAGGGAACGAGTTATCTCAACATCGATACCGCTTATCTGCGCCGAATCGGTAAGCCCGCCCATGGCGTTAACCTGCCGCATATCGTTCTGACAATCAGTCAAAATAAAAATTAAGGCTCCCGCAAAAAGAGCCTTAATTAATATCGTATGTGGTTTCCTCAACATCAAAGAAGATGATTAGAAACGAGCGGTTGTCTTCTCGTTAATCCAACCTCCGACAGTCACAGACGAGCCTTCCTGAATACCGAACATGAAAGCCTCCTCCTTGTTCGGGAAGTGCTTTTTGTATGTGTTTATCAACTCGTTAGCCTCTGCCTCGCACGATGCATCTACCTGTTTTCCTTTCATGAACTTATCGACAGCAGCCCAGTATGTTGCGTTGTGCTCAACCTGCTCCTGACCAATGTTCTGTGCATCGGCAGCGTATGCTTTGCCAATGGCGATATAGGCGCGACCGTTGTTCGGGTTTGCCTTGATGGCCATGTTAGCCAACTCGCGAACTCGCTGGAAATGTTTCTGCATGAACACAACCTGACTCCACTCGTAGTAGTACTGCGATTTGAGAGGTGCATCATCCTGCAGTTCGCAAGCCTTCGAGTAATAATCGGCGGCTTTTGGCAATTCCTGCTTGATGAGGAACAGTCGGGCAAGGTTGCGGGCAGCAACTGCCGACGGCTCCAGAGCATAAAGTGCCTCCGATGCCTTGGCAAACAGCGGCGATGCGTTGCATTCAGCCTTATCGAGCAGTTTGGTAACCTTCTTCAGCCATTCAACATCGTCTTTGTTGGCATCGTATTTTGCCTCGAAAATTGCAATCAGAGCATCGCAAGTTGCGGCGCCACTTTCAGAGAACAAAGCCTCAACGTTCTTAATGTCAACATCAAGATTCTCAAGTTCTTTCTGCGCGGCAGGAACCTTCTTGGCATCACCGCCAGCCACAATCTGCTTGTTGTTGGCAATTGCCAAATCGATTGTTGCCATGGCCAACTCGTAAGCCGAAATCACCTCGGCACCGTCAACCTCCTCGGCACGGTATTGGTCAACTGCACTCTGCATCATCACTGTTGTAACACCTGCGCCAGTCTCGCCCTTCTCAAGTTCGCACGATTTCTTCAGCATCTCATAAACATCGGCAGCAGCCTCTTTTCCGCGATAAGAGTACAAATCAACACCCTTTGAAGCCAGCACTGCGCCTTCCTGCTTGAAGTAGACAATGCGCTGGTCGTAAATCTGCATCAAGGTGTCGATTAGAGCCTCTTTCTTGCCTGCATCTTTTTCATCCTTGATAAGGTTTTTGTAGATGGTGGCGCCACGGATGAAAGTGTTCTTGCTGGCTGCGGGGCAGTTCTGGTAAACCTTGCGCCAGTCGTTGACGGCATCTTTGTAGTTTTTCTGTTTGTAGAACTCGTTGTAGAGCGACATACGCATAGCGCACTCCTCACGAGCCGCACTGTCTGGCCCATATTTCGGGTCGCCAAGATACTTTTTCTGTTGTGCATCAGTCTGGCCTGCCGCCATCATGAGCGACACTGCCAGTATTCCAAATTTGAAAGCAAACGTTTTCATTTTTTTTGTGTTAAAATTCTGCGCCAAAGGTAATAAATCTTTATTAGGTACGCCCCTTATTGAAAAAGTTTATGATTTTTTGAGGGTTGCTGATTTTAATAAATACCTGATATATAACATATTGCATTTTAAGCGATACAGCGGCATATTTCTTCAATTATGCCACGTTCGCCAATGAAATATCACTGCCGATGGGCAATTATTGCGCATCTGTCCAAACTTTGATTAAATTTGCGCCCGTCAAGGTCTCATAGTTCAATGGATAGAATTTCAGATTCCGGTTCTGACGATTAGGGTTCGACTCCCTATGAGATCACACAAACGAAAAATCCTCAAAACTTGCAGCGGTTTTGAGGATTTTTTTGATGGTATGTGATGTTTTTCAAAGATTTACAACCGGCGCCTTCGACCAATCGATTTGTTGCTCGGCGGTGGCGACATCGGTGAAGGGGAAATCGGTGAGCCATTGACGCAGTTTGGCCTCAGCGCCCTTCAACCCAACGTATGACTTGAACTTGCGTTTGAGCGGAAGGCCGTGCAGCATTGGCTGACCGGCATCTAAATCGCGGGGATGAATGTACGACATCAGATATTCCTGACCGCTACTCCACCGCTTGATGAGCGGATAAGGAAACAGCCGGAAATAACCGCCGCCCGTGAAAATGATATGGCGACCGGCTATGATTTTTGTTGTGATAGGAAACTCTTTGATTGTGATGCCGTTACGACTGATAATGCTCGGCACGGGGCGGCTGTAGGTTGGCATTCCGCCGTGGCCGTGATGGGCGGGAAAAACAGAGCAATCGGTGGTGATGCCCAACTCCGCCAGAGTCTCAAACGCCCACCCCTCACTCTCGCGGATTGAGAAGCCCGGCACCCGGAACGATGTTACCTTTTTGCCCGTCAAATCCTCGAGAAACTTCACACTCGACTCCACATCATCGCGGAACTCGGCCGGCGTCTGTTCCCAAATGAGTTGGTGATTCATTGTGTGGCTGCCAATCTGATATTTTTCGGCAATCCGACGAACCAAATCGGGATAATTCTTTGCTATCCAGCCCACCACAAAAAAAGTGGCGCGCGAGTTTGTGTCTTCAAGTATGCGGAAAAGCCGCTCCACATTCTCGTAAATGCGAACCTCGTATGTCCGCCACTGCTCCTCGTTGCGAGTCTCCTCAAAATCAAGGATATGGAACCACTCTTCGATATCAAAGGTTAGAATGTTCATAACGCTATCGTGTGCCAGATTTTGTTTTTCTGAATTTTGGTGAAAGTTGTTTTATGACATTCCCGAATGTACCGAAAAAGAACGGCAACGGGTCCGAAAAACAACTGATATCTTGATAAAAAATGTTGCGACCAATGAATTTAAACCAATTGGGGGTTGTTTTGAAACGGTTTTTGCTGTAGAAAAACCACAATGTTTCAAAGCCCAAATGCCGCAGATAAACGCTTTTACTTGATTGGTAACACCTATGCTGATTACCCAAATATTCACTCACTATGACATCCGCCCAATCGATTCCTGCGGCGAAAGGTGTTTTGACGCACGCAGGCAACCGCGGATTGATTTCCATTATCAGCAACTCGCCTGTGCGCGGGTCTTCAATTGTATCGAAATCGGCAAAACCAACCCAGCCAATATCTTTCAAAATTTGATAACAAACTCCGACAATCTTATCATTCTCATCCGAAGTGTTGCAGCAACTGCTACCACCATTTTCGGGGTACCAGCGAATCTTTTTAATTACAGAAGATTGGACAAGTTCTTGCTTTTCATTTACATACAACTGAATCTTTACCTGACTGCCACCTGACGGAATGTATGTTTGCAAATGACAACTGCCGTATTTTTCATATATGCCAGGAAACGACTCAAATAATTCTTCTTTGTTGTTAATCAGCGTCATACCTCTGCCACCGCTTGTTAGATTCGGCTTTATCAGTAACGGAAACTGCAAAGAATCAACGTCTATTTGTTCTATATGGCCATCTTCAACAATTGTCGTTAGCGGGTGCGGATAGCCTTTCTCCTGACAAATCCGCATAAGAGAATGCTTGTCGTATGCCCTTGAAAATGTTTCGTAATCTGGCATCACGAATGCGGTGAACTGACGCAGTTCGTTCAAGTATTTGCTAAGCATAACGGCGGCATCATCGTTCATCGGAATAACCGCAACGTATTTCTCTCTTTCAAGTATCTGCCTGACAAACTGATAATACGCTTGTGAGTTTTCTACATCTGCAAAAAGAAATCTTTTGCTAATGAACCGTGACGGATAGCCGTAACTGAGCCGCGACGCATAAACTCCCGCCAAAAAAAATCCTTTTTTGTGCAGCGAGCGGGCTACAGGCAAGGTTTGAGTGGCATCGGCATATAATAACAGGATTTTATCCTTTCTCATCGGTTCTGTATTTTAACACTTTAGCGGGCACACCACCCACAATAGCATATTCGGGAACATCGCGGTTTACAACGGCGCCTGCGGCTATTATCGCACCTTTACCTACTGTTACGCCAGCCAGAATTATCGCACCGCCGCCAATCCAGACATCATCGCCAATAACTATTGGCGCTTCAACATAGTCTTGTTCCTTAGTCGGCACATCCTTTGTGTAAAATCCGTGATTGAAAGCAATCATCATAACATTGGCGCCAGTATGCACATAATTGCCGATTGTTATTGAGCCATTGGCAGTTTTCCCCGCCTGTATCAATGCATTGTGGTTGATAAGACAATTATCACCAATTGTGACAAATTCGCCTTCGCGAATCATAGCCGTAGGGTGGATATTTGTGTGTTTGCCGACTTTCATTTTTCGCCGTCCGCGCACATAGTTGATTAAATAATAAGCCGTTAGCGAGAACAACCATTTAATGTGTTTCAACGAAAAAAATGTCGCAAGCAACTGCCCAATTCGGGTGAGAAGCGACGGTTTTGTATAATGTGTGCGTGTGGCGGGGGACATAGTTGTTAGTTTAAATGAAAAATGCGTCTAAATAGAATTTCTACAGTGAATATAGATAGCATTACAAAAAAGTGCACATAAGTAATGAAGTTTTTAAGGGACATCTTTCTCCAAAAGAACCCCGTCAACCCCATCTTCTGCACCATCTTATTAGGGTGCTTTATCTCTCCTAATGCGAAACGGAATGCCGCGCCAACTCCAATCAGAACTTTATCGGGCAAATATTCGAATAGTCTTGCGGCAAAAAAATCCTGTTTGGGCGCCCTCAACGCAACCCAAACCACATCGGCGTTGCTCTCGCGTATTCTTTTGGCAATATCATCATAGTCAAACTCGTCAACATCGCAGAATGCAGGTGAATATGTGCCGACAATCGACGATTGCGAGTATCTGCTTTTCAAAGCCGACAATGTTTCTTCGGTATCGCCTAAAAGAAAATGCTTCAGGCCTTTTGTTGTATCGTTGAGCATCGCTACCATCAAATCGGGCCCTGTTGTGCGGTGCACGCTTTTCAGCCCCCATAATTTTGCCATCCAAACAAGCGGCATACCATCGGGCAAGCACATAAAGGCATTGTCCATCACTGCTCGATAATCGTTGTGCTTATTGGCATAAACCACTGTCCGCATATTGCTCACGCAGACATATCCGCCCTGCCTGCTTAATGTGGCTTGCTCAATGCGGCTTTGCGCATCGGCGGGGGTGGTTGCTGAAATATATGTTTTACCTATACGATAACTATTCTGATTTTTCACAATTCTATTTGTTTAACTTCCAATGGGTATTTTGGCTCTAACCGATTGTATCCGATTTCAACCCGAGTTTTTCTTGCAGGCGACAACACTTTGTTCCTAACCAAACTTATCCGAACTAAACCTAAAGACAAAAAATCAATATTTTGGATAAATTTGGGTTCGTTTGGTTAGCGATAAAACCTTGTTTATTTTTTTATCAAAATTTTCTTTCAATTTCTCGCGAAGCGAATCTGCATTTCAAATTGCCGCCTGCGGCAATCAATTTTCCGTGGTTTCAGTGCTTTCCGTGGTTATAAAACTCCGTTGTTAAACACAAGCCCCCAAGCACTCGCACATTCTGTGCTCAAACTTCTCCAATGTGAAATTCTGCCTGAAAATATCATATCCTGCTTCCCCCATCTGGCGGCGCAGAGCGGGATTAAGCAACAACTGATCAATGGCTGCGGCCAGCGATTCGGCAGTTTTGCGCTCACATATTATGCCGTTCTCTTTTTTCTTATCTTATAGCAATCTGTAGGTATAGGCTTAATAACTTCTCGCCCTAACAAACCATTCAAACGCTCTGCTCGCATATTATATCTTTCCATCTTTTTCACCGCTCGTTTTTCCATAATGGGATTAAACATAAAATCGGGCATTACATAATAAAACCACCAATTAAACTTACTCTTTATTCTCTTAATAAAAGACATATTATATGGTTTCATAACAATTGGTACGTTCCAAGTGCCTCCGTAATTAAACATCATCGCCTCTTCTGCATATCGAGTCGCAAGGAACTTTTCTCCTTGAAAATCATATTCTACTAAATTAGTAACATATTTTTCTGGGATAGGGTCCCCTACGGTTTCGCGCACACCATCAATCAACGGGGCCATAATATAAAAGTCTATATACTCTCCCTTTCTCATGATTGAACAAAGACCATCTCGCCTATCGTACCGAATGACTTCAAATCCGTTATCCCTCAATTCGAACAACATTGACTTAAATATGTCTAAATCTTCACGCATAATAAACAAGTCAATATCTTCATCATGAGCAATAAAATCATGTTCCCGAATGGCACCTAATAATGTTCCATAAATCAAACCGAACTTCAATCCTTTCTTTTGGGCAATAGAATTGAACAATAACAAGTTTTCTTTAGCAATCACCATGTCCATTACCTTAATGCCATTATACACTATCTTGAACTTGTAGGTGTACTTCCCGTTAGGTGTGTCTATTGACAATTTCATAATGTGCGTTACCCCAATATTTTAATAGTTCTTTCAATCGCGGTTTTAAAATCGAAATTTGGCTTAAATCCCAAATTGCTTATTCTGCCTGTATCGAGTATGGCCTGCATGGCTATTGAGAATCCTTTTTTCTCCGTCTCTGACGGCAAATCAAACACAACATTTGTGCCTGCGACATTAGCACATGCCAATGCAAAATCTTTTAAGTGTACATTGCACTTGTCGTTGGCCACATTATATACTGCACCAACTTCACCATGAAGAAGTACAAACAGCATTGCCGCAACGGCATCGGCCACATACGTGTATGAGAAAAACTGTTCGCCTTTGCTTTTCAGTACAATATCTTCGCCTCGCAAGGCTTTGACAATGAACTGCGACGACGCTTTTGTGTCACTCATCAGCATTGTAGGGCCAAAAACACGACTCAGCCTAACAATCTTTACATCTACCCCTTTTTCAGAAATATAAGATTGGCATAGCGCTTCACTCACACGTTTCGACTCCGTATAACAGGAACGTGCGGTTGAAAGGTTCAACTGCCCAGTATAATCTTCTGTAAACACATCGCTACCTCTAGCGTTGCCATAAACCTCAACTGAAGACGGGTACAAAACCATCGCACCGCATTCAGCAGCCTTGTTTAGCGCATACTCCGCACCTTTTACATTTATTTCAATAGTTTCAACGGGATATTGCGAGTAAGCCAACGGGTGTGTATTGCTTGCCAACGGAATAATGTAATCCACTCTGACATCAGCGGGCAAAGGTTCTCTGACATCTTGCTCAATAAAATGAAAATGTTCATTGCCAAAATATTCACCCAATCTCACTTTGGCTTTGTTCTTGCTACGCCCGACAGCATATATGTTGATATTGGCTCCTTGCTGGTTGTATAGCATCAGGGCGTCAATCAGACAAACACCTATCAAACCGCTTGCACCTGTAATCAAGAACCGTTTACCTTGCAGTTCTTCTATGCCCTTAATTCCCAAAATAGTATTCAGGTCTTCTTGATAAAGCGGGTGTTGTTTATTCAAACATTTTATTTCAGCCATGAGTCCTTATCCATTTTCAAATAACTCTTGAACATTTCAAGATCATCCTTTGTTGTCAACTTGATATTCTTATCCGAGCCCGCAGCAAAATGCAATGTCTCTCCTAATTCTACCATCATTGTGTTTGTATATGCAGAGCCATATATACCAATTCCCTTTTTGAACGCTTCGTGATATGCTTCATTTAATTTTTTAAAATGATAAGCCTGCGGCGTTGACACACGACGCAGGGTTTCGCGTGGTATATATTGTTTTGTGGTAGTATCATCTTCGGGATTCACTACAAATATCTGTTCATTATAAGGAAGTGAAGTAACTCCATTACCAAACTCTTTTGCCTTATGAATAACATCTGTCAAAACCGTGTCATCGACGAGTGGGCGAATTCCATCATGAATAACAATTATATCATCGTCTTGGCACTTACCCTCTAAATTATACACTCCATTACGTATGCTTTCTTGTCCAGTATTTCCTCCGCTGACAACCCATTTCAATTTTGAGATATTGAATTGTCGGGCATAGGCCCACAACACATCGTGCCAACCATCAAGACATACCACCCCAATTTCATCCACCATAGGGTGATGCTGGAATCCTTCCAATGTGTAGATAATAATAGGCTTATCATACACATTGATAAATTGTTTGGGAATATCTTGTCCCATACGGTTTCCTGAACCGCCTGCAATAATTATTGCTACTGTCTTGCTCATATAGTAGTATTTAACTTGCCAACTAAGTTACTAATTCTCTCCTCGAACGAAACAGTCATAAGGCTTTTTCGAGGCTTTGTCAAATCAGGGATTAAAGCCAATCCTAACTGTCTATCAATGGCATCTGTTATTCCTTGCACATTCATAGGATCAATAAGTTCGCCATTTAAATCATTTACAAGGCAAGAAGAACCTGCCCTCTTTGAAATAATCACACGACATCCTGCCAAAAGCGCCTCGTTGGTTACCGCCCCAAAAGCTTCTTGATAACTTGCTAAAATCAAGACGCTTGCAAGATTATACCAAGCATACAACTCATCACCATCAAATCTACCAGTGAAAATAACTTCTTTGTTTGTCGCTTTTGCCCGTTCTTCCAATTTTACTCGTTCAGTGCCATCACCAACAATAACGAAAACCGCATCGCTGTTTGCATGACCAAAAGCGTCTAATACCCGACAAAGATTTTTAAGTTCGACCAAACGCCCGACAAACAACAACACCTTCTTACCTTCAAGTCCATAACTTTTTACATACTCACGACTAATCGGCAAAAGACGCTCGTAATTAGCTGCCGCCCTGATTTCGTTCATAATAATGGGCATCCATACACCTTTATGGAAATGCTGTTGATACCATTGTTCCACTTCGGGTGTAACAACTATCAAATTGTCGAAACATTTTGCAAAATTTTGTCTCAACCATGCATGCATCTTGGTGAAATCGTTGTGATTGACAATCATATCGTAACTGTCATCTGTCATACTCACAACCTTGAACTTTCCTCGGGTAATCCACCTATATAACAACACCTGCATAGCCGATATTTGAAATTCTGGCACAATCACCACTTCGGGCTTCTCTTTGTGAAGCATTCTCCATAAACCAAAGCATATTTTTCGAGTTTCGCCCCTCAATTTAATGCCTTTCAAATAAACAGGCCTAAATAAGCAGTTGTTTTCCAATTGGTTGATATCGAATCTTTGCGCCTTGCCCTCTCTCGAATAGAAACACATTATCATACCTAAACATTCATGCAACGCGTTGTAAGTGTCCACCCTATAAGGGGCTATATTAGTGCGAATAAAAATGTTCGACATACATTATTTCTTTACATAACCCATTTACCCAGCCCCATTTTTTTCAGTATTTGAAGCATAATCATATTTAACGGCAATACCATTGCAATAGCGACTAAAGGGTAAATTGCTGCATTAATATACTGCAAGAATGACAAACCTGACAGTAATGATATTATTGCAAAATGAGTAAGATATATTCCATAACTCATTGTCGAGATTAATCTCACTCCCCCTGCTATTCTATTAAATTGCCATGGGGACGCAATAATTAGAGTAAATACTAATATCGTTTCAATAATTCTATATGAATCAAGTATTTTTGCGTTTATCATAAAAATGAGCATCCCTACTATATAAACACAAATACACAATACTACCAACAATTTGTAGTATCGCTTGATTTGCTCAACATTTATGCTAATAACGTATCCTGCGACAAAATAGAAGCTGTACAAAAGATTGTCAGACACAAAACGGTGGAATAATTGCAAACATGGCAAATATTGGCCGAGAATATATATGACAAGAAGCAACGCAAGAAAGTATATTTTCAATCCACTTGTACTATGCTGTATTATTTTTCGAAGAAGCGGTGTAATTAGGTACAATCCTAAAATAAGATATATGTACCAATATATGGTATGGATACCACCAGTCAAAGTGCTCTTTACTATCCAAGTGAGACAGCCCGATAACATATGGTTTTCTTTATAATAGAGAAACGTACCTAATACAAAACTCCAAACCAAGAACGGTATTAAAATGCGCTGTAATCTCTTCTTAAAAAACAAATTTATGGGTTCATCTTTGCCCAAAAGCAACGCTCCGCTAAGCATTACAAACAATGGAACAGCCGTATAAATTATATGCCATAACGCTCCGCCCCAATGAATTATTCCAAAGGAATTTGATTCGACCACAATAGCTGCATTAAGCCGAGCGCACGCATGTATGGCAATTACAAATAAAATGGCAATTGTGCGTACAAAATCGAACGATGCGATTCTATTCATAATCTTTACTTCGTGTGTTTTTTATTGTAAACAGTTGTATTCTACCACATAAGATCTAAGGGCAATACCCCACATTTGAATTGATTGTCAGCAAGCCATTTAAGATAATCAGGCAATAACAAACGTGTTCCTTTTTCGTGCAGATGACAAAAATGAAACAACACAATGTCACCAAACTTTGTTTTTGCTTTCAAATTATCAATGGCATGTTGGTAATAAAAATGCTCTAGAGCCGAATCTCCCGAGTTTAAAGACCAATACACTATCCGATATTTATGGCGCAATCCTAACCAATTTTTAATGGTAAGACTACCATGCGGCGGACGGAAAAAAAAAGTATGTAGCACCGCATCTGCTTTTTCGACATCTGTTAAATATGACTTTGACGAAGCTTTATACGCATGATGGTGACTATAGGAATGATTTCCTATAATGTGTCCTTGTTCGCGTAATAACGCCAATAGTTCTGGATGCTTTTCCGCATTATCGCCTCTACAAAAAAAAGTTGCCTTGAAATTATACTTTGCCAACTCTTCCAAAACAAATTCAGTAATTCTGGGTTCTGGACCATCATCAAAAGTTAAATAAACAGCCTTCTCTTTGTTTGGAATAGTACTTACATAAACCGTCTTCTTCAACAAATAGTTCTGTATTTTTTTAATTATGTTTTTTGACATTGGTTAAATCGATTACAGTTACAATATTCGGATACTGCGGATTGTGCTTGTGCAAATAGGTTTCAATATCATTTTGTTCGGAAATCTTCGCCATATGATGCTCGTTGATAACAGCCTTCATCGGTCCATTAAGATTGGTTTTCTTAAAATCGAATAGAATCTCATTTCCAAGCTTTCCTGCAAGAAAATTTATCAACGTTGGTTCTATCTTTTTATTCGCCACTCGGCAAGAAATGACAAAGTCCGTTATACGAGGTTTCTCTTCGGTTCTTACAATCATAAACCCCACAATCCCATAATTGCCAAACTTGTCAGTTGACTCCATTACATAACATTTATATGACGGGCTATTGATTATCTTCATCAATTCATCCATCGTTAACCTACGACCAGACGAATTTAATTGATTGGTCCGTTGCAATAATTCGTAACAACGAGGGATGTTTTGTTCTGTTGGAAAAGAGATTGTTAGTGTGATTTGGCAATTAATCAAAAAAGAATCAATATTTCCTGTCCACAATTCTTGCTCTTTGTTCAACTGCTCAAGCATACTATAAGTATCTCGTCTCTTGGCAGAATCTTCACTAACAGGGACATCAAAACGGTCTGTCTTCGCAAATGCTATGATTTCAGAAGGATCAACACAAGTGATTTCTGGAATGGCCGTTTTTACCTCGTCTCGCTCAAACGGGTTGTCGTCAACAAACACAAACGTATTGGCATTAATATTCATGCCTTTAATTGTCTTTAGAATATTTTGACTTTTCGGATTCCAATTTATTTTTCTAAAGACAAATAAGTCCGCCACTCCTGCCTGTTCGAGAATCTTTGTGGCTTGTTCCTCGCTATTCTTCGATACGATGCTGTTCACTATTCCTTTGGCATCAAGCTGCTTGACTAGTTCAATTAACTCTGGCTTGATTTGCACATTATCACTCTCTATAAGCACTCCATCCCACAATGTATTATCTAAATCCCATATAACACATTTTACTTTTTTTGTTGAGATTAATTCTTGTTTGAGCGATTCCTTTGGTTGTACTTCCAACTCTTCAAATATCAATTCAACCTTCTCGTCTGCATCCGCAGGATGAATACTAATAACCGAGGCTTCATAATACCTCTCTAATGGCAGTTCTGATGAGATTCTTCCTTTTGGCAAATCAACTCTTTCCCGCAACAACAGATCTTTATTTTTGTTTCTCAAATCAATTAATAACGCTGTCGGTTCTGACTCATTTACAATGGAATAGTACAAAAGGTGAGAATGAGCGGCTGGTAATGCCAATTTTGACTTACCAACCAATTTTCTTCTATATTTTTCCCATGCGCCAAAACATTTTGACTTTATTTTAAAGCCTGGCATAAATTTGGCAACCTTTTTACTAAACCAGCCAAACGCACAGACTTTTTTATATACATCAAGGTATGATTTCCCATTCAGTATATTCGTTTCAATTTTTGCCTCAAGTTTTGACCATGGCTTAAAAATGATTTTTGCTCCAACTTTACCGTTAACCTCAAATGGCTCAATGCCTCGCTCAAATCTTGCACAATGGCCATCTGCCCGCGATAGAAATCGGACACACGTAAAATAGCATTCAGGCGCAGAACACTCAACACAATGTTCCCCCCACATCAACGGCATAAGCAACTTTTGATTTCCGTATTGTCTTTCCATAATTATCTTCATTTTTGCGGAAAGACGCGTGAAAAAATACTGATACTCAAACATATAAAATAATAATCCGAATCAACATAACTAAATACTTCATATTTATGTCAGCTATAATGATTTTTAAAAACACTTGACTCTCATGTTTTTTTCTTTAATGCCATCCACAACCTTGGAAAGCAACATCTAAAAATTGTTGTTATAGTATGAAATATTGCCGTAGGTAGTCCGTAAAATGTACGTTGTTGATAGAAAAGAATGCCCAATGGCATTCCATTAGGAAGATTTAAGCTCCTCCATCGTTCGCGGAACGGCACATTCGGGTCAGCCCATTTATCAGATTTGTCATGAGCATCACATGTCCCAATATAATCTCCCAACAAATAAACTGGCACTCCTCTCTCTCTTGCCAAAAGGCCGTAATGAATATCACCACCTGCATGATGATAATGTGAATCAATATTGCCTAACAATTGGAATATTTTTCGTGATATCAACACAAAATTGCCATTCATCCCATACCCTTCTTGCAATTCTCCATTTGGGGCTATTTTTTTGCCTTTAATAATAATCCCGTATGTACATTCATTTGTAGACTCATCTTTAGTAGCGCCTACAAGAATTGCTTTGTCATCGGTCTCTTTTGCTTTAGCCAAAACCATATCAATGGCATTTTTAAACAAATGAGTATCATCATTCAACCATAGATAATAATCATAATCTTGCTTTGCTGCCATATCCCATGCCAAACGCATGCCTCTAGCCCAAAATAAATTACCATCTCCTTGAATAATGTGCACTAATGGATATTTCTCTTTAATAGCCTCTGGCGTTCCATCGGTGCAACCATCGTTGGTAAGATAAATGTCAATGCTATAATTGTTTTGGTCATAATGTTGTTCTGCCACTTGTCGCAGACAGCGCAACGTGGTTTCTCGACGGTTAAACACCGTCATCAAAATTGCTATCCGTTTCATTTAGTGTTTTCTTTTAATAACTTGGTACCAACATGAGCTACATCTTGATATGTTTCTCTCAAATCTTGCAAAATCTTCTTCTTATCATGCCTCGCAATTGCACACTTGCAGCCCTCTTTTGCCATCCGCAAATATGGCTGTGGCTCAGTTGCAATTTGCATAATGTGCCAAGCTAGTTCATACGGAGCATTAGATGGAACCAGTATGCCTGTGCGTCCATTATCAATTAGGGTAGGCACACCACCAACGTAAGTACCCATGAGGGGCAGTCCCAACATTTGTGCTTCACACACGCTGTTAGGGCTGTTGTCGATATATGATGGATGCACATAAACACTGCTGTTAAGCAAAACATTGCAAAGTGCAGTCTCATCCAACACGCCCAAATAATTTATATTCAAATTTGCGCTTTTTAGGTGTAACGCGCGCTCAAAAAAACGTACAAGCATCGCATCTTCTCCTATACCAACAACATTCCACTCAAACTTAATGTCCGTATGCTGTTTTAACAAACTTGCCGTTTTTAGAATAAAGTCTAGCCCTTTATAAATTGTATCTGACAACGTTGACGATATTACCAAAGTTTCGCTCGGTTTGTACTCCCACTCGCCTTTATGCACATAAAAACTCTCACGCAACACCTCATCAACATGGTAATAACGCGCTGTTGAGGCCAAAAGAGTTGCCAACTGACAATCCCATTGCGTACGACCCATACAATATTTCAGTTTCGAGAACAACTCAACCTCTCTTTTGCTACGCTCATGCATGCTGTTTTTAGCAAAAATGTAACCGTTTCTTGCAAGCCATTCCCGCTTCGTAATAGGGAAAAGAAATGACCATTTGTTTATTGCTTGTGGGAAAAAAGCATTGTCAATCGGCCCCAATAATCCTTGAAAATGTACAACTAATGGAACGCTTGTGTTACCAATAATTGTGGCCAAGCTGTTCTCCAATCCAAACAAATGAATAACATCTGGTTTGAAATTGTTTATAACCACTTGTAACTCCATTACATAATCGGAATCTTCGTGTTTTTTATATCCGCCGTAGTATTTGCCGATTTTTTGCAATCGTGATAATTTCTTTCCCTTTATAGGATAATATGTTGTATTTCCAAATCTTTCTATTTTCTCTTCATTGTTTGTGATATATGCAATGCCCAACTCAATATTACCATCAGCTTCAAGCAAACGCTGAAGTGATGACACCCATCCTCCACCATTATAGGTGTCAGTTCTGCCATTTTGTTTTAACAATTTATATCCAGATGTCAGCCAAAGTGCTTTCATATTATTTCTTAATTAGCAACCAATATATCTCCATCTGTTTGTATTTCTGCACAGATATCGTCATATAATTCAGAACTTGACAAATCAGGATACTTGACAAATATTAAACTCCAAAAAAGAGGGTGATTCAAAAATGCTTCCCCATTAAGTAATAACAATATTATTATTGGAACTATCATCGACTCATACCTTGTTACTGCTGGTGCATTTTTAAATAACAAAAAAAAATAAAAAATAATAAATGGTATACCCATGCTATTCAATGCTCCTGTAAAGCCATTGCCAGCACCTCTCATTTTGTCCCCTAAAATACCATATCGCGAATCTTGCAAAAAACCATTGCCGATAATAGGATGTCGTTTTACGTTCTCGAGGTCAATCTGTAAAGCTCCCATTCGTGACCAAGAAACTTCTCCTCTTCCTAACTCCAAAGCATCATCATATTGTTTTTCTACTTTTTCGCCAAGGAAATCCAATGTATTGTATGCCCACATAAATATTGCAGCCATAGAAAATGCTAAAACAAATTTAAAAAACACATTTTGTATGTTTTTCACAATTACCAACAAAACCAATACAGCAAACACCACATAACCAGTAGTGCTCATTGTTGAAAGCAATGCCAAAAATAAGATAATACATTCTTTCCTAAATTGACGTAGTAATTCTCGGATTTGTCCGATATACATAATCGGCACAAGCATAATAAAACCTTGAAAAGCTCCGGGTTCCCAAAACATTCCACTATTTCTACGGCCAGTAAAACTATAAATATCTGTTTTTAATATATAATTGAAAACCACAATGGACCTATATTGGCCAATTTCAATTCCTGGAAAATCAACAAATGCATTAATTAGCCAAAATACAAGTGAAACTACGGAAACAAAAAAAATTACTTTCATATAGGCATAACGGAATTTATATCCAAGAAATGATGTGATTAAAAAACCCGAATAGAGTCGTGCAATAAAATTGGCATTGGCAAGAACAGAAAAACTTGTCAAAATTGTTGATTGAAGCAAGAATAGCACTACACTTGCTAATATGAACATTATTAACTTGAGACTATAAAGCGGTTTGGCATAATATACAGATATTGCCGCTGCGCCTATTGTGGTTCCAAGATATATGTATTTTCCACCTAACTCCCCAAACAACGGATTCCCACTGATGCATATCAGCCAAAATACCAAAAAAAAATCGATTTTGGACAAGGTTGGTTGTTCTATCGGAATAGTTGTTTTGTAACTATTCATAATTATTTTTTTGTTGGATGAAATAATCTACAAATCAAAGTATATATTGTATAATACAATATTTTATTTATTCTTTTCTTTTTATTCAAACCGCAATGCTCAAAAATGTCTTGAGTCATCCATAATAGCCTTTGCCCTCTAATTTGATGTTTTGTGAGATATTTTTGCAATCTGTCTTTTTTCAAGTCTCGCGACGCAGTCAGCATCTTATAATTGAACAATTTATCATTGGTTATGCTTGCAGATTCATGGACTCTATAACACACGGTTTCTTTTTCCAAAAAATAGCATTTTTCCCCTTGCTCTAAAGCATTCACATAAAATGGCTCATCCTCATGAAAATAATTAATATCATATCTTACTTCTTTTTTAAACGCCGTTTTAAAGAAAAGGGTTGATGCATTAATCGGCAATTCCCATGCCAACATTTTTAACTGCCCTGCAACATTTTTCTCACAAAAAGATATTACACTCTTATGATTCGTTTCAATGAAATTCCGCTCATCAAAAGTGTTTCTGTATTTTCTGAACATAGAAGCAAACCACTTAATGTTAGGATTTTCGTTGACGAAATCCATACAGTCTTCTATGCAATTAGGCAGCATTTTATCATCTGCGGCAATTAATTTCAACCATTCTCCCTGACATGCGTCTACTGCTCTATTAGCGTTTGCGGGTATTCCTGTGTTGTGCGGTGTTGTCAACAATTCTGTACGTACAAAGCGATTAGAGTTTTTATTTAACCAATCCGAACAAACCTCAATTGTATTATCCTTTGAACCATCGTCCGATATTATCAGTTCTATACAGTGGTAACTTTGTTCTTTTATACTCTCAAGTGTCTCAATAATTGTTGTTGCCGAATTATAACTAATAACGGCGCACGAAACCAAAGGATTATCTTTATTTGAAACCAACGTCATATCTATAAATTGTCAAATAAGATTTCTATAAATTTAATTTTTCAGTCTACTTCTTATGGCTTTTACCATATCCATTCTTCTATTCAGCCCCACCAATGAATATGCCAAGGATAAAGCCATTAATAGCAATGTTAACAAATACATCAAACCGCCTTCAAATACGTGAATCAACGCAAACCCTGCTCCAACCATTAGCAATTGTAACATGTACACTTTCAAAAACGAAGTTGTGAATGAGAACTCGTAACGTTTTCGGGCTATCAGATACACTTGAACACTGTAAACAAAGTAACTCACAATAAACGAAATGCCTAATCCTGTCAATCCCAGGAAATGATATCCCACAATGTTGAACACAAAGAAATAGACATTGGTTATTGTCTCGTTGATTATGAACAGTTTCGATTCGGCCTTTGCAAGGAAACTGAACGCGATTGTCCATGAGAAAGTTTTAAACATCATGCCAAATACCGCCCAAAGAATATAATCGGTGGCAGGCAAGAATTTGTCGGAATAGATTAGCCTGATAATGAACGGCATGAAAATCATGCACGACAACAAAAGTGGCGCTATGATTAGTGTTGCCACTTCGCCTTGCTGGTTCATCACCTGGCGGCATTTCTCGTTGTCCTGATTCACGGCCGACAACCGTGGGTAATAGTCGGTTGCCATGGCATCGAACACCATACCTACGTATGTGTTGACGAGCATGAACCCTGCCGAGAACAATCCAACTTGCTCCGTGCCGCCTTCGTGCCTGATAAATCCGCGCAACAGGTACGCAATGAGTGTTACCAAAATGCCGCTAATGCTCATCGCCACACCCATCTTCATCATCGATTTACCTTGTTGCAGAGTCTGTCGGTTGGTTACCTCAACTTTTTCAACCTCAACTTTCCGCGAGAAATACCACGACAGACAGAGCATTGTTACCGAATTGAGTATCAGTGTTGGAACAATACCTTTTATGCCAAACAAGTAATACAACGGAATTGAGACTATCAAGCCTACTGTTGAGCCTATTGCTGTGGATTTTGCAAGGTATTTTAGTTTTCGCATTCCCTGTAGAACTACCTTCTGGCCAGCACTCAACTGGTCTAAAAGCAGAATTACCGAGAGAAATATGAATGGAATAGTGTAGTCGTAATTTCCGAATGTGGTCTTACTCAAAACTGGCGACAACACGGCTGTGGCAGTAAGCCCTAAAAGACCTGTTATCCAAACCAATCGCCTTACAACTGCAACTGCCAAGCCTATGCGCTTTGTGTCGCCACTGCCATTTGCTTCTGAAACATCGCGCACCGCGCTTTGTGACAATCCAAACGACGATATGCTCTGTATGAGTTGAATGGCAGAACTGTAAAGCCCCATTATACCCATACCCGCAGGCCCCAACAGCACCGCAACAAACTTCGATTTTATTATCCCGATTAGTATGCGGTAGGCCTGAACGCCGCCGAAAAGCGAAGTCGCCTTGAAAATGCTGCGATAAGCGGTTGTTTGGTTTTCCTGCTCAGCCATTAATCAGAATCGATTGATAACCCTTACCACTTCTTCCGCCTCAGCCAATGTCAAGACAGGGCTGATTGGCAGACTTAATTCCTGATTGTGAATTTGTTCCGTTATTGGCAATGAAATGCCGTTCCATTCTTTGTAGCATTCCTGCTTGTGTGGCGGAATGGGGTAATGGATTATGGTTTGGATACCGTTGTTCTTCAAATATTGCTGAAAATCATCGCGTTGCTCACAGAAAACAGGAAACAGGTGATATACGTTGTTCTTATCATCCAAACGGTTGGGTAGCGTGATTTTCGGATTGTTTATGTTGTCGTAATAATACGCAGCAATCCGCTGACGATTGGCATTATCTTCGTCCAAATGTTTGAGTTTAACATCCAAAACCGCAGCCTGAATCTCGTCTAAACGAGAGTTACGCCCACAATACTTGAAGACGTATTTCTTTGCCGAGCCATAGTTTGCCAACGCGCGAACGCATTCGGCAAGTTCCTGATTATCTGTTGTTACTGCACCCGCATCGCCCAATGCACCGAGATTTTTGCCAGGATAGAAACTATGCCCTGCGGCATCGCCTAACGAACCTGTCCGCTTGCCGCCAAAACGGCATCCGTGAGCCTGCGCGTTGTCCTCAATCAGTTTAAGATTATACTTCTTGCAGAGTTCGCCAATTTTGTCGGTGTAGGCGCAACGTCCGTAAAGGTGGACAATCATAATGCCCTTGGTTTTCGACGTGATTCTTTCTTCGATTTTGTTATCGTCAATCTCCAAATTCTCAAACGTCGGCTCCACCAAAACAGGTTTCAGATTGTTTTCGGTGATTGCAAGAATTGAAGCGATATATGTGTTTGCGGGTACGATTATTTCGTCACCATCGTTGAAAAAACCTAATTCCTTATATGCCTTGACAATCCAAATCAGCGCATCCAATCCATTGGCAACTCCAATGCAATACTTTGAGCCAATGTATTTTGCATAGTTGTTTTCAAAGGTTTCGTTCTCCTTGCCTTGAAGATACCAACCCGAATCAACAACCCGCTGCACAGCCGCATGGATTTCGTCGGAATACTTTTCGGTTATCGATTTTAAACTTAAAAATGGTATTTGCATGATTTATACTTTTCTAATGAATTTTGCAGGATTTCCGAACCACACTTCGCCCGCAGGAACCGATTTTGTAACAACACTTCCCGCTCCTATCATGGCATTCTCGCCAATTGTGACACCTGCGAGAATTGTGGAATTTGCACCTATACTCGCGCCTTTTTTTATCAGTGTTTTCGACAGTTTCCAATCAGGATTTTTAGAGCGTGGGAACAAATCGTTGGTAAAAGTTACGTTCGGGCCAATGCAAACATCGTCTTCAACTGTTACGCCATCCCAAAGTTGAACTCCGCTTTTAACGGTAACATTGTTTCCGATAGTAACATCGTTTTCAATCAACACATTTGCACATATGTTGCAGTTGTCCCCAATTTTGGCATTAGGAAAAATCACACAAAACTGCCAAATGTTGGTGTTTTCGCCGATTTGTGAAGATTTGCAGTCTGCTAATTGGTGAATCATATCAGTCTTATTTCAAGGATTTTAAGAAATCGTCATAATTCCTTATGTACTCTTTTTCATCGTAATACTCACTAGCAAGAACCACAAGTTTGCAGCCGTAGGAAAAATCGTGCATCTCGCGCCACATGTTTTTGCCAATATACAAGCCAACATCAGGGCGGTTCAAAAGAACTTGCTCGCGTTTCTGCCCATCGTCGAGAATAAAACGGCACGCTCCGTCCATGGCAATAATTATCTGTTCCAATTCCTTGTGAGCATGAAAGCCACGTGATTCATTTGGCAACGTGTCAAACATATAATACACACGTTTGATTTCAAAAGGTATGTTTTTCAAACCTTCCAACGAGATAAGTTTGCCACGGCGGTCACCATGTACTTGTAAATCTAACAGTTTGTAATTCATATTTTTGAAGTTTGGATTTTCTATTTTATAAATTGTATTGTCTAATTATTCTTCAATTAAACTGGCACAAATCTCATCAGTTTATTTATGCCGTGCAAGGAAAAGCACTGCCAATTTTGTGCAGTAATCTTAAACCATTATAAGTTGCCAATATTATAATATTGGCACGTGTGTATATTGTTGATTTTCTTTATAGAGCTAAAGATGTGCTTCAGTTGAAAGTTCTGCAAGATTGTCCGTTACATCAACTTGGTGCAATGTCGTGTCAGTACTCTCCTGAATCATTTCACCAATAAGCCTATTGTACTCTGCATCTGTAATATTGCCAACTCCTTGTGGTCCGCGCTTCGGGTAAACATGAAGAAGCACAACAGTTTCATCAACAAGTGATACATAATAAATCAGGCGGAATCCATTGGCTTTGGCCAACCGCTGTCCCGAATTCGGAATTCTAAGTTTTACAATACGGTAATTTTGTTGTTGTATTATTCTATCGTTTGTATCGCGAATAATATTGTCAGGCATATCTTGAAGCGCCCTGCAAATATCTTCCACAACCGTTGAATAGCCATCCTTGACTCTTTTTGTGAGAGATAATATCGCCTGGCGGAAAGAACTGGTTGTGTGAAAAATCATGCTCCGACTAGTTTGTCAAGTTCCGCGAGAGTCTCCTGCAACTGCTTGTTGTTTTGTGCGTCGACGCGCAATATTTTAAGGTCGGAACATAACTCTTCATAATCTGCCATTGCATCGAAATAGAGATTCACTACCGTTTCCATTCCCACATAAAGCGGCGATGCCAGAAGTTTTTGGTGAAGCAGTTTCATTTTTCCGATGGTGCTATTAGACCGGCTAATCAACTCTTTGGCCAAATCAGAAGTTATGTCGCAGAAATTGATTCGAACTATTTCAACAAATTCGTTTATTGCATTTGTCAATTCATAAACTTCCCGCGAAAAATTATTGATAGCGTCTAAAAATGCATCAATATTAGGCTTTACGTTACCCGCAGCGGCAGTTGGTCCATCGAACGATTTCCGCGCAACCCTAATTATCACTTTATTTACCTCGGTGTATGAAGCCTTTATATTGTCGACACAAGTGCACATAACTTAACTCCTTTATGGTTTAATAACCAATTGCAAAAATAAATAATTCAATTTGTTTTCAAATCCAGCCGTATTTTTAATGGTTTGATATAGATAACTTTTCCCCACGGCTTCGCCACTGTCGGGTGCGGGTTTCGCACGACAATGGCTTATTAATAATAAAGATAGCAAAAATACAAAATGGTATCGCTTAAAAAACGCTTATCCGTTTTTTCATGGGTATTTTACAATAGTTAATTGGTGAACTCTCTTGAAAAAGAGTTAAGTGCGAAAAAAGCAGAATGGATTTAAAAGATTTATTGTTTTGCCGAAGGCCGTGCAACCTTACACTTACAACTCAAAAACTTCGAACTTAAAACTTAACTCACTTCTCCATCTTGCGGTCCATAAGGCGGCGCATCAGGTCCCAGAAGCCTTTACGCTCAACGTGCGATGCCTCGCCCACTTGCAGCAGCCATCTGTAAATGGCTGAATTGCGGCGCTGCTGGACTCTGACAAACTGATAGAATCCGAAGGTGACAAGCAGGGCCAATGCCAGAACAATATAGAGTTGAAGGTTGATTGATGCGCCCAACTTGTACGACAGGAACCAAACAACCACCACCGAAAAGTCAGTGAGAATCAGGCAGACAGTGGTGCCCACATGCGAGAATCCCATCTCGATGAACAGATGGTGAAGGTGCAGTTTGTCGGGGCGAAAAGGCGGCAAGCCGTTGATAATGCGGGCAAGCATCACCCTTAACGTGTCGAACACGGGCACGGCCAGAACGGCCAATGTGAACGGAATCAGACCTACGCCTTTCAGCATGAGAACGGTGCTAGCGGGGGTGGTTGTCAGTATCGACATCACAAACAGCGCCATGATGGTGCCCATAAGAAGCGTGCCGCCATCGCCAATGAACATTTTCGACTTGCGACCGAACACATTATGAAGGAAGAACGGGATGAGCGCGCCAGCGGCAGCCACCGCGATTATCATCATTGTCTGATTTCCAAGAGCATAGAACATGATGGCGAACACCGAGCAAGCCATTGCGCCAAAGCCAGACGAGTAGCCATCGACACCGTCGATAAGGTTGATGGCGTTCATGATGCCCACCGATGCGAACACCGTGAGCGGAACGCAAAAATAATCGGGAACGCTGCGAACGCCCCAGAGTCGGTAAAAATCACCTAACTTAATGTCGCCTAAATAGATGACATACAGCACAACACCTATCTCGAAGATGAATCTCACTGCAGGCGACAAGCCTTTGGCATCGTCGATGGTGCCGATAATCAGCATCACCGTCATGGCAATGACTGTGATTGTGAGCATTTTGGTGTCCAAGAAGAAAACGCCAAGGATTGTAACAATCAGAATACCAACAAAAACGGTTATGCCGCCAAGCACAGGCACAGGCACGCGCTGCAGTTTGCGGGCGTCGGGGTTGTCAACAATGCCGTATTTGATGGCGAAATTCAACACCCAACCGTAGATGAACCACGTTGATACAAAGGCTGTTACAAACGATATGGCTACTTTCCAAAACACAGCGCTACACATTTTTTAACGCATCAAAATTACTCATTTCCACGATATTGGCAACTTGTTTGTCAACTAAAGTCTGCCATCCACCATTTCTTTCGGCAGCACACCTTTCACATCGAAAATTATGTGGTTCTTTTTCAGAAACTTTTCGATGTCGAGCGTTTTGAACTCGTCGTGGGCCACGGCCAGAACGGCGGCGTCAAACTGTTGACTGTCAATTTTACTAGCAATATCTATGCCATACTCACGTTTTGCGGCGGCGGCATTTGCCCACGAGTCGAAAATTGTGATGTTCAGATTGTACTCACGCAGTGACTGCACAATGTCGAAAACCTTTGTGTTGCGCACGTCGGGGCAGTTTTCCTTGAAGGTGAAGCCCAGAATCAGAATGTTCGAGCCCAGAACCTGAATGCCCTTCTTCAGCATCAGTTTAATCACCTGATTTGCAACATAATCGCCCATTCCATCGTTCATTCGGCGGCCAGCCAAAATGATTTCAGGATTGTAACCGTAGCGTTGAGCGCACTGCGCCAGATAGTATGGGTCAACGCCGATGCAGTGACCGCCCACCAGTCCTGGCTTGAACGGTAGGAAGTTCCATTTGGTGGATGCGGCCTCGAGTACGTCGTTGGTGTCGATGCCCATCCGCGTGAAAATCTTCGACAACTCGTTGACGAAGGCGATGTTGATGTCGCGCTGCGAGTTCTCAATCACCTTTGCCGCCTCGGCCACTTTGATGGTCGGAGCCAGATGTGTTCCCGCGCTGATGACCGACGAGTAAACCTCGTTGATTTTCCGTCCAATTTCAGGCGTCGAGCCCGATGTCACCTTCTTGATTTTCTCAACGGTGTGCAGTTTGTCGCCTGGGTTGATGCGCTCTGGCGAGTACCCTGCAAAGAAATCGACGTTGAATTTCAGTCCCGAAACTTCTTCGATTACTGGGATGCACTCGTCTTCAGTTACACCGGGATAAACGGTTGATTCATAAACAACTATATCATCTTTGGCAATTACTCGTCCGATGGTTGTGCTGGCGCCATAGAGCGGCGTCAAGTCGGGGTTGTTGTCCTTGTCAACGGGGGTGGGAACGGCCACAACGTAGAAGTTGCAGTCGCGGATTTGCTCAATGTCCGACGTGCAGCGGAAGCCGTTTTTCAAAGCCGCCTGCAGCAATTCGTCGCTCACCTCGAGCGTGGCGTCGTGGCCTTGCATCAGCGCATCAACACGCGCCTGATTCATATCGAAACCGACAGTCGGATATTTTGTTGAAAATAAGCGGGCAAGCGGCAATCCCACATAACCCAAACCGATTACACAGATTTTTGTTTCACTCATATTTCGTTCATTTCAAATTTTCCCAATACCATTTGCACGCCTCGTGCAGACCTTCCTTAAAGAAGAATTTTGGCTTATAATCAAGCAATTTTGCGGCTTTTTCAATCGATGCCAGAGAATGTGGAATGTCACCCGCGCGGTTCGGACCGTAAACAGGTTCGATTTTTGCAATTTCAGCATCGTATTTCGATAAGTTTTCTTTCAGATAATCAAATAGTTGATTCAATGTTGTGCGCTCGCCGCAAGCCGTGTTGTAAATCTGATTGACGGCTTGTGGATTGTCGGTATGCATTGACAAAAGGTTCATTTCCACCACGTTGTCGATGTAAGTAAAATCGCGGCTGTACTCACCTGTACCATTGATGGTGGGTTGTTCGTGGTTTATCAACTTCTTGACAAACAATGGAATAACCGCAGCATACGCGCCATTCGGGTCCTGACGGCGGCCAAAAACGTTGAAGTAACGCAGCCCGATGTACTCAATGCCATAAGTTTTTGCAAAAACATCGGCATACAACTCGTTGACATACTTTGTGATGGCGTATGGCGACAACGGACGGCCAATCACATCCTCAACCTTTGGCAAGGTGGCTGAATCGCCGTAAGTTGACGAACTTGCGGCAAAAATGAAACGCTTCACCTTGGCGTCGCGGGCAGCGATGAGCATATTCAAGAATCCGCTGATATTCACCGCGTTGGTTGTGGCAGGGTCCTTAATTGAGCGCGGCACAGAACCCAAGGCGGCCTCATGCAACACATAATCGGCACCGCTGACGGCCGTCTGACAGTCGCTCAAGTTGCGGATGTCGCCAACAATCAGGCTGAAACGGTCAGAAAAACGTTCGAGCAGCGGGTTGATGTTCTCGATGTGGCCTGTCGAAAAGTTGTCGAGACAGACAACAATGTCGCCGCGCTCTAGCAGCGCCTCGCACAAATTCGAGCCTATGAATCCCGCTCCGCCGGTTACTAAAATTTTCATTTTCAAACTTTATAACGGTCGCGCAACCAAATTGCCAAACCAACCGCAAATATAATATTTGCCAGCCACCTTGATAATGAAAAGATTGACAATAGGAAATGAAAGATGTCAGTTTGTCAAAAAAAATCACTCCCCAGCAAGCCGCTCATACTGCTCTCGCAACTTCGGCTCAATCACCGCTTGCGTGTAGTTCGATTTTATGCGCTCGTAGACAAATTGGCTCAATTGGCTGTAACTGCCGTCGGCCAGGATTTCAAGAACGCGGTCGGCATAGTTTTGTGCTGATAGTTCGTTGATAATCAGGCGGTCGTTGCCGATAACGGTGCGGCTGAATCCCTGCGGACTCGAAACGGGCACCACACCGCAACTCATTGATTCGGTAATGGAATTCGATTGCCCCTCACGCGCAAGCGTCGACGGATAAATCAGAAAATGCTTGTCGAGCAGAATGTTACGAATGCCAATACGAGCGTAGCCCGAAATGAACGTGTAGGTGCCAGGCTTGAGCGTCTGTTCCATTTGGCGAATCACCTCGCTCACGTAGCCGTGCTGTCCTTTTCCAATGATTGTCAGCGAGATATCCGTTTTTTTCTGCAAAATGGCTGCGGCCTCGACAATCAGTTTCACGTTCTTTTGCGGCTCAATGCGGCCGAAATATATCAGATTAACCACGTTTTCAGGCTTTTGCGGCAATGCTGACGGCAGATAACTTGCCTCAACGTAATTCGGGTAGTAGAAGATTGGCGTGTCAGAAATCGACTTCAAAAGCGGCTCATTCTCAACGCCTTGCGAGAAAATCACCCTCGCCTTGCGGACAATTCGCGCAAAGCATAACCGATAAATGGCCGAGCCACTTTTGTGATACGCTTCGGCACCGCCGCCGCGCATTTCGTATATAATCTTGTAACCCAACAAGTTGGCGGCTTCAACCAAAATGTATTCAAAAAAGATTGTCGGGCCGTAAAACCCCGAAATGTGTACTATCGCTTTGCGCGAGCCGAACAAAAGCAAGCCCAGAAACGCGCCAACCCCGATTGCGGCACGGAACGGATAGGTTATCAGTTTTACAAATTGCGAAGCCGTGAGTTTGCACCGCAACTTTCTGACAATCCGCACCTTAAAGCCAAATTGGCGCAGCATATCGACGGTGCGTTTGTTGCCCACCTCGCCGCCGCCGTAGTAGGGCTCAACGCCATTCGGCAGCGACCCGAAAAAGTAAACCGTCAGTGCCATAGTTCCGAAGTTAAACCGTTTGGCTGTTGTACCATTTGAACCACTCGACAAAGTGCTTAACGCCTTCTGCCACAGACGTTTTCGGGCGGAACCCAAAGTCGCGCTCAAAGGCCGACGAATCGGCAAAAGTCTGATAAAGGTCGCCGGGCTGCATTGGCAGCATCTGCTTTTCGGCCTTGCGCCCAAGCGCGTCCTCGAGCAACGCAATGAAATCGGACAGCCGCACGGGCGACGAGCAGCCGACGTTGTAAACCTTGTGTCGGCGACCATCGGCTTGTGGCTCAGGCAGTTTGGTGAGCACCAGCATCAGGCTGTCGATAATGTCATCGATATAAGTGAAGTCGCGCAAAAGGTCGCCGCCGTTGAAAACGCGGATTGGCTCACCGCTGCTGATTGCGCGTGCAAAGAGCATTGGGGCCATATCGGCGCGGCCCCACGGGCCGTAGACCGTGAAAAAACGCAGCCCTGTGGCGGGTATGCCGTAGAGCGACGAGTAGCAACTTGCCATCAGTTCGTTGGCGCGCTTGGTGGCGGCGTACAGGTTGACGGGGTTGTCGGTGCGGTCGGTTTCTGCAAAGGGCACCTTTGTGTTGCTGCCGTAAACGCTGCTCGACGACGCGTAAATCAAATGCTTGATTTGGCTGTGGCGGCAACATTCAAGAACGTTGGTAAAACCAACTATATTACTGTCAATGAACGAGAAAGGCTCGTCAATTGAGAATCGCATTCCAGCCTGCGCGGCCAGATTAACAACCACATCAAACCGCCCACGCTCAAAAACTTGCGGCAGCCGCTCGCGGTCATCAATATTCAGTTTTATAAATTCAAATTGCTGATATACAGTGCTTTTAACGGGTTGTCCGCCATCGATTATGCTGACATCGATACCTAACTCGGGCAAACGCGCATTCTTAAGATTGACAGTGTAATAACTGTTCAGATTGTCGATACCCGTAACCGTGTGCCCAGCCTCGAGCAAGCGGCGGGCAAGGTGAAACCCGATAAATCCAGCGGCGCCTGTTACGAGTACGTTCATCAGCCTATCTTGCAATATTCAAATCCCGACTCGGCAAGTTCGGCGGCATCGTAAATGTTGCGGCCGTCAATCACCAGTTTGTTGTGCATTGAGCGCGCCAGCACTTCCCAACTCGGCATTCGGAACGTCTTCCACTCGGTCACCAGAATGAGCGCGTCGGCATCGACGGTGGCGTCATACATATCCTTGCCGTAGCGCACCTTGTCGCCCACGCGGCGGCGGCACTCGTCCATCGCCACAGGGTCGAAAACCTTGACGGTGCAGCCAGCCTCAACCAGTTTGTTGATAAGCACCAAGGCGGGTGCCTCGCGCATATCGTCGGTTTCGGGTTTGAAGGCTAATCCCCACAGTGCCACGGTTTTACCTTTCAGATTTCCATCGAATCGCTTGTTGAGTTTATCGAAAAGAATGGCTTTCTGCCGCTCGTTCACTTCCTCAACAGCCTTGAGCACGCGCATTTGGTAGCCGTTCTGTTCGGCGGTCTTTATCAATGCTTTAACGTCTTTCGGAAAGCAACTGCCGCCGTAGCCGCAGCCAGGGTAAAGGAATTTGCGGCCGATACGGGTGTCGCTGCCAATGCCCTTGCGCACCATATTCACATCGGCGCCAACAAGTTCGCACAGGTTGGCAATGTCGTTCATAAACGATATGCGGGTGGCCAGCATCGAGTTGGCCGCGTATTTTATCATTTCGGCCGACGGAATGTCGGTGAAAATCATTCGTTCGCTGTTGAGCATAAACGGCTTGTAGAGCCTCGCCATAATCTTCTGCGCGCGCGGGCTGTCGGTACCCACCACCACGCGGTCGGGGCCCATAAAGTCCTTGATTGCAGCGCCTTCCTTCAAAAATTCAGGGTTCGAAGCCACATCGAAATCGACCTGAACACCGCGTTTGTCCAGTTCCTGCTGAATGGCCGTTTTCACCTTCTGCGCCGTGCCCACAGGCACTGTCGATTTGGTTACCAGAATGGTGTATTTGCTGATATTCTGCCCGAAGGTGCGAGCCACTGCCAGAACATATTGCAGGTCGGCGCTACCGTCCTCGTCGGGCGGGGTGCCCACGGCCGAAAACACCACCTCAACATTGTCGAGACAGGTGCGAAGGTCGGTTGTGAAATGCAGACGGCCAGCCGCCACGTTGCGCAGCAGCATCTCGTCGAGACCAGGCTCGTAGATTGGAATCTCGCCTTGCTTCAGCCGCTCAATTTTCGCGCTATCGATATCGACACAAGTTACATCGATACCCATCTCGGCAAAGCAAACGCCTGACACCAGCCCGACGTATCCTGTTCCTACAATCGCTATGTTCATATCTTGTCTGTTTAATTTGTTTTGTATCAGTTCTTTTTGTTAAAAAGGTTTAGCGCTTCGCTGTTGAGAAAGTTTAGTGCTTCGCTGTTGAGTTTCCTCATTTCTAAACCATCTCATCTTTCTCAACCTTCTAAACCCTTCATCGCTCTGCCCTCATCGGGTTGTTCAGAAAATCGTCGTACGAAAGGCGGATTCCGTCTTCGAGTTCGGTTTTGTAGCGCCAGCCCAACTTCTCGGCTTTCGACACATCGAGCAGTTTGCGCGGTGTGCCGTTGGGGCGTGTGGTGTCCCATTTTATCTCGCCTTTATAGCCCACTACTTTCGCCACAAGTTCGGTCAATTGTTTTATTGTCAACTCTTTGCCCGTTCCCGCATTGACGGTTTCGTTGCCGCTGTAGTTGTTCATCAGGAAGACGCACAAGTTGGCAAGGTCGTCAACATAAAGGAACTCGCGCAGCGGACTGCCGTCGCCCCAGCAGGTTACCGACGCCGCACCCGACACTTTTGCCTCGTGGAAGCGCCTAATCAGCGCGGGCAGCACGTGGCTGTGCTCGGGGTGGTAGTTGTCGTTGGGGCCGTAAAGATTGGTCGGCATCACGCTGATATAGTCGGTGCCGTATTGGCGGTTCAGGAACTCGCAGTATTTCAGGCCTGAAATCTTCGCCAAAGCGTAGGCTTCGTTGGTTTTCTCAAGTTCCGACGTCAGCAGGCACGATTCCTTCATCGGCTGCGGCGCCATTCGCGGATAAATGCACGACGAACCCAGAAACTCAAGTTTCTTGCAACCGTTCTGCCAGGCAGCGTGTATCACGTTCATTTCCAGTATCATATTCTGATACATAAAGTCGGCCAACGCACTTTGGTTGGCCACAATGCCGCCCACTTTCGCCGCCGCCAGAAAAACATATTCGGGTTTCTCGGCCGCAAAAAACGCCTCAACATCCGCCTGACGGCAAAGGTCGAGTTCCTTATGAGTGCGGGTGATTATATTGGTGTAGCCCTGCCGCTGCAACTCGCGCACAATGGCCGAACCCACCATTCCGCGGTGGCCTGCTACGTAGATTTTTGATTCTTTTTCCATATTTTGATTTTTTTTGTTTCTAACCGATTTTACCCGATTTAATCCGAAATAATTCTAGTACAACCATTTAGGAACATCACCTTTATATTGAAAATTCCGTACTTTTTCAAATCCTATTCCTATAACAAGTTCGTCAACATTAAAATTAATCAGATAGCCTAATGGTTTATTTGCCAAATGAAGATAATTGCTCAATTGCTTGTAATGGGTAGTTTCAAAGGTGGTAATCGATTTTAATTCAAGGATTAAAATGTCTTTTACCAAAACATCTATACGAAAACCCAAGCCTAAATCTTCGCCACAGTATGTGACATTTATTGGAACTTCACTTTCTGCCTTTATGTTTTGCTTTTTCAATTCAATCAATAAAGCCTTTTTATATACCGATTCCAAAAGCCCAGGTCCTAATTTAGAATGTACTTTCATAGCGCACCCTATCACTTTATATGCCAGGGTATCTTTTTTACTATTGGTATATTCTTCCAACAATTCCATATCGGATAAAATCGGATTGAATCGGTTAGATTTTATTATTCCATATTCGCCTTCAAATGAATCTTCTTCACAAACTTCATATCGTGCTCAACCATAATCTTCACCAGGTCTTCGAAACTTGTCTTGCGCGGGTTCCAGCCGAGTTTTGTTTTGGCTTTGGTGGGGTCGCCAAGCAGTTGATCAACTTCGGCGGGACGGAAATATTTCGGGTCCACCTCGACCAGAACCTTGCCCGTGGCAGTGTCAATGCCTTTTTCGTTCACACCCTCGCCTTCCCAGCGCAGATTGACGCCTAAAGTCTTGAACGCCAGCGTGCAGAAATCGCGGACGGTGTGATACTCGCCAGTGGCAATCACAAAATCGTCGGGCTTTTCCTGCTGCAGAATCAGCCACATACACTCAACGTAATCCTTGGCGTAGCCCCAGTCGCGCAGTGAGTTCAGGTTGCCCAGATAGAGTTTGTCCTGATAGCCCTGTACAATGCGTGCGGCAGCCAGCGTTATCTTGCGGGTGACGAACGTCTCGCCACGGCGCTCGCTCTCGTGGTTGAACAGAATGCCGTTGCAGGCGTACATTCCGTACGACTCGCGGTAGTTCTTCGTAATCCAGAAACCGTACTGCTTTGCCACACCATACGGACTGCGCGGATAGAACGGCGTTGTCTCTTTCTGCGGCACTTCCTGCACCAAGCCAAAGAGTTCCGATGTTGACGCCTGATAGATTTTGCATTTCTTCTCAAGACCTAAAATTCTGACAGCCTCAAGCAGACGCAGCGTGCCGACAGCGTCGGCCTCGGCGGTATATTCGGGCACGTCGAACGACACCTTCACGTGGCTCTGTGCGGCCAGATTGTAGATTTCGTCGGGCTGCACAAGTTGGATAATGCGGATAAGCGAACTCGAGTCAGTCATATCGCCATAATGCAGATTGATAAGACGTTTCTGCTTCATATCGCGCACCCACTCATCGAGATAAAGGTGCTCAATGCGGGCCGTGTTGAACGACGACGAACGGCGCAAAATGCCGTGAACCTCATAGTCTTTTTCCAAAAGAAACTCTGCCAGAAACGAGCCGTCTTGCCCCGTTATGCCTGTGATTAATGCTACTTTTTTGCTCATAATCATACTGTTTTAATCGTTATATGAAAAATCCGACGGCTACTGAGCGGCGCGTCTGGAAACGAATTTTAAAGAAACAAAAAAGGTTGGACAATGCCCAACCTTTTATGGCGATTTTAATCATCTACTAATAGAAGTTCGAACGGTTGTCCTCAATGTCGGCGGCAGCCTCGATTGCTGACAGAACCTGATAGCCAGCCTTCGACATATTGGTGCGCTGCAGCAACTCGCGCTCGCGGGCCAAATCAACGCTCTCGGCTTTCTCAACCTGCTTAACCTGAATCAAGTAAACAGCGTTGTTACCTTTAATCGGGCTGCTGATTTTCTGCTCGTCCAAAGTAACCATTGCGGCTTGCAGACTCGGCTCAACACCAACTGACGGAACTGAGTACGAAGAGTAAGAAACGTTCTTGGCCTCTTTAACCTGCTCACCAAGTTTGTCGGCAACAGCCTGCAGAGTTGAAGCGCCTTTGCTGTTATCGTTGAGTTTCGAAATCAGATAATCGGCTTTCTTCTCGATAAGAACGCGACGTGCAATGTCGTTGCGAACCTCGTCGAACGATGCAACACCTTTCTTATGAATGCCTGATACTATTGCAATTACAAATTGATTGTCAAGTTCGAAGATTTCAGAAATCTCACCGAAACTTGCTTTGTAAGCCCAACGAATGACTTGGCGCGGATTTTCGAAATTAGCCAAGCGGCGGTCATTGCGTTTAACATTTGCGGTGCGGAGTGAAAGACCTTCCTTGTCAGCATTGCTGCGGAAAGCGTCCAGAGAACGGTAACTGCTGCCGAAACGGCTTGCGTTGCCGTAGATGGCATCAACAGTCTTGTTGCTAGCCGAAATTTCACGAGCCAATATTGCCACCTGAACCTTCTGCGAAGGTGCGGTCTGGTTTTGAATCTCAACAACATGATAACCGAACTGAGTCTGCACGAGTACCAAATCGCCCTTCTTGCCAAAGAAGCAGGCATCGTTGAACTCTTTCACCATCTGGCCCTCGGTGAACCAACCAAGGTTTCCACCATCTTGTGCCGAACCGTCAGCCGAGAATTTCTCAGCCATTTCGGCAAACGATGCGCCCTTCTTGATGGCGTTCAGAATGCTGTCGGCTTTTGCCTTTGCATCCTCGTCAGACAGTGATGCCGACGGGCGGATGAGAATGTGGCGGGCCTCAACAGAATCGGCAACTCTTGCGCTGCCAAGTTTGCGGGCAATCTTCACATAGTTGCCTTCCTCATACGGACCAACAACAGTGCCTTCGGCAGCGTCAAACAGTTCGGCAATCGGAGCCGAAAGGTCCTCTTTTGCAAGATACTTGCCGTTGAAAGGCTGCTCCGACTCAAGGTTTACAAACTGCTCAAGAGCGTCTTTATCTTTGCTTGCAAACTCATTTTTAATCTTCTCAACACTTTCAATTGTGCTTTGGCGGTCTTCGTCTGAAGCCACAATCGGGAAAGTTACATAGTACAAATCGCGCGACTCATCCTGCTCAAAATCAGATTGATGAGCACTGTAATATTTCTTCAAATCGCTATCGGTAACCTTAACAACTGAATCGGCAACCGAACTATAGCGCAACTGAATGTAGTCGAAATCATATTTGGTGTTCTTGTCGGCCGACTCTTTCTCTGCCTGAAGTTTTGTGGCATACATTCCCATGCCAACCAGCGACAGGAATTTCTGGTCTTTCTTGTTCTGAACCAGGCTCTTCTCAAACGAAGCCCACGATGCGGCTGCCTGACCTGACGGATCCAAATCTTTGTTTTTCAAGAACTGAATAACCAGATTGCGGTCGAACTGGCCAGTCTGGGCATCACGGAAGATTGGAATCTGCATAACCTGAGGATCAACAAAGTTGCCCTGAACCATGTCGTAAAGTTCATCGGCTGTCACATTGATACCTGCTTTTTCATATTCCTCATCAATAACATATTCGCGGACAAGTTGTTCCCAAGTCTGATCCTGAATCTGATCGTAAACGGCTGATTCCAGCGAATTCTGCTGAGTGTTCTGCTTGTAGATTTCGGTGTTCTCGTCAACTTTTGCCTGATAGTACTGAATTGGAATGTCGGTTCCAGCAATTGTGCCGACGTTGTTTCTTGAACTACCGAAAGTTCCGTCGGCTTTGAAAAGGTCGCCAACGATGAATGCCAATAAGGCCAATGCCACGATGATTGTCACTAGAGTGCCTGCGTGGTCACGTATTTTCTGTAATGTTGCCATTGTTTATTTTTAATTATTTGTTTCAAAAATTTAGGCTACGAAGATAGTAATTTTTGTTTTCCGCATAGAAAAAAGGATTTTTTGTGATTTTGTTGGCCATATTGCTTATACACAACAATATACGCTTCTGGCTTTTTTGCCTTCATCCCTCCAGATTCGCCCATAGGGAGCGCCATGCGCGGAATCTTGCGCATTTAACTGACGATAAGGTCGACCAACTCAATTTTGGTGGCCGATGCCCGCAGAATGGTAAATCGGAACTTGCCGAACGACACCACGTCCTGCACTTTGGGTATCGCGCCATAGTGCGAC
Organism: Salinivirgaceae bacterium; assembly: GCA_016284875.1. Taxonomy (GTDB): domain Bacteria; phylum Bacteroidota; class Bacteroidia; order Bacteroidales; family SZUA-534; genus RUG13583. The sequence continues at coordinate 62,682 of JAEEPS010000007.1, forward strand.
AGAATCAATCCTGCCAAAGTCTCGTACTCTTCCGACACAGGCAGGTCAAGGTCATACTTGTCGTTGATATAATCGATTTCGAGACGGGCCGAGAACTGGAAATGGCTGTTGTTGAACCTATGTTCGCGGTAACGCTTCTTGTCGTGCTCGTCCTGGATGTCGCCCACAATCTCCTCCAGAATATCCTCCATGGTGACAATGCCCGATGTTCCTCCAAACTCATCGACCACAAGGGCAATGCTGCGGTGGTTCTGGATGAAAAGCGTGAGCAGTTTGTTGGCGGGCATGGTTTCGGGCACAATTGGCAGATTGCGCGTGATGGACGCAATGTTGGCAGGGTGCTGGAACATCGATATAGACGGCGCAAACCCGACAACATTGTCGATTGAGCCTTTGTAGACCATTATTTTCGAAAGTCCGCTGCTGATGAAAAGTTTTTTGAGTTCGTCGATGGACTCATCGATGGAAATGCCCACAATCTCAGGCCGAGGAACCATGCATTCACGCAGTTTGACATCGGAAAAATCAAGGGCGTTACGGAACAGTTTCACATCGTGCGACTCGTCGTCGTCGCTCGCCTCGGCAATCTTCTCATCGGCAAGCAAATCCCAATTGACCGCTCCCCAATAGACTGCATCATCGTCGCTTATCTTCTTGCTTGTCAGTCGGTTGGATATGAATCGCGATATGTGATAGGTAATTTTCGAAAGAAAATAGAACATGTAATAAAACAGCGCCACGGGTACCGACATGATTTTCAGTAGGTTGCCCGACTCGTGAAAAGTCAGCATCTTGGGCAGAATCTCATCGGCCAAAAGGTAGAGCAGGCACGCAACCGCCATCTGAATCGCAACTATGACCATCGCGTTCAGCGGCAACATCTGCCACACATCGTTCTGGCCAGCCACCACCATCGCCAGCAAAACCACAACCAGAAGGTTGCCAATGGCCATTGTGGAGTAATACTGGGCGGGCTTATCGATGTACAGTTCAATCATTTGCGAGAAATAACTATTCTGCTTCTTGTCAAGTTCAATTCGCAATTTGTTGGCCGAGACGAACGCCACCTCCATCATCGCAAAAAAGAATGCGAACAGAAGCAACACCAATATTAATATAGCCTGCACTATCATTGTGACGATATTTTCACAAATATAGGTGTGTTAGCATTATCCGCCACAATTCATTCGTTTTTTTTGTCGGCAATGCTGTTCGAAACCGCGATTGCATTTACTTTGCACTATGGACAAACTCAATCTACCCGACTACTCGCAGCAGATTCGCGTCAAACAGGCCGAGAATCAGATTTTCGACCCGCTGCGCCGCAAGTTTGTTGCGCTAACGCCCGAGGAGTGGGTGCGGCAAAACATTATTCAGCACCTTCTGACGCTGGGTTTTCCGTTGGGACTGATGGCCTCCGAACACCCGATAACCTACAACGGTCTGCAAAAACGCTGCGATGTTGTGATTTTCAACCGCCAGGCCAAACCAAGCCTCATTGTCGAGTGCAAGGCACCGCAAGTGGCTATCAATCAGAAGGTTTTTGACCAGATTGCCACCTATAACCTGCAACTCCGCGTCGGGCATTTGATTGTTACAAACGGCTTGAGCCATTTCTGCTGCAAAATGGCTGATGGCGGCAAAGTGGAGTTTCTGCGCGATTTCCCGCGGCCTGACGATGTGGTGGAAGGCTAACTACAAATCCACCTCAATCCTCAAAAAACTCATAAAACTCACCGTTTCGCGGAATGAGTAGCGTCGGCAGCCCAACTTCCTGTGCGCCAGCAACATTACGAGGAGTGTCTTCGATGAAGATGGTTCGCTCTAGGTTCAACTGCTGCTCACGAATCACCGTCTCGTAAATCTCCTGCGACGGCTTCAGCAAGCCCATCTCATGCGAGAGATAAACGTGGTCGAAAAGTTGGTAGAAAGTGACTCCGTATTCGCTGATGAGTTTGTTGTGGAAATACTCGAAATGAGCATCGTTGGTGTTGCTGAGCATCAGTAGTTTATGTGTCTTGTGCAGCCGCTTGATCCACTCAATGCGAGCGGGTTTGTAGTTGAGCAACATAGCGTTCCATGCGGCAATTATTTCGCCTTCGGAAATGTTTGTCCCGGCAATACGATTAATTCTGTCAACAAATTCGGTACGGCTGATGCTTCCTGTTTCGTAGAGTTGCGGCAGTTGCTCAGTCTCGAGCATTCGGGCTTTTTCAATGCCCAGCATCGCGGCAAATCGCCGCCGCGAAAGGTCGGGGTCGATGTCGAGAATGACTCCGCCAAAATCGAAAATTATAGTGTCAAAATCTGATAAATGAATCATCGCTAGCCGTTCATAAGTTATTGTTATAGAGCGGATTCCTGAAGATGACGGTTTTCTTGTTTTGGGAGGTTGGCTTCATCTCCTGCACATACATTATTTCCGTCATCGTCTTGATTTTCTGGATTATATCAGAAGCGTTTTCAGTGTTCTCGAGGCGGAACCAATAGTTCACTATGCGCATCAGTGTTCCCTGCTCCTCGCTGTGCTGAACCAGATAAAGGTTGGCACCGCTTTCATTATCGCTCCACGCATAGACAGGAAAATACTGTAAATCATTGTTTTCATTCATGGCGCAAAGCGCCTCCGATTCGGCAAGATTCCACCCAAACTGCTGATTGAAAAGCCAGGCCAGCCGATAGATTGGCTCATACGACGTGACCGCCAGAACAGTTATCTGCTCTATGCCACCATTGCCCGCTTCAACTTTCAGTTTCATCGATTTTTTTGCTAAAATACTGAAATTTACAATAGAACCGACAATGCCGTGTGCGCAGCGTCCTGCTCGGCATCTTTTTTTGTAAATCCGTGTCCTTCAGCCACTTTTTGCCCGTCAACCATGACCTCCGACACAAAATGCGGTGTGTGCGAATCGCTGTCAATGGCGTTTGTGTTGAACGCAACCTCAACCTTCTTCTGTTGCGACCACTCGAGCAGCCGGCTCTTGTGGTTGGTGTCGGTTTCCAAGACCTTTTCAATGTCGATATATTTGGCTATCAGGCGTTTCTCAACAAATTTCCGCACCGCGCGGTAACCCTGGTCAAGATAGAGAGCCCCAATGAAAGCCTCGAAGGCATCGCCCAAAATATTCTTGTTGGTGTCGAAATGGAAGGCGTGCGACACGATGAACTTGTCGAGCCCGAGCGACTGCGCCAACTGCGCCAGCGATTCTCCGTTCACAATTTTCGAGCGCGTTTGGCTCAGAAAACCTTCCGATTTGTCGGGGAAATTGCGGTAGAGATATTCGGCCACGGTTGAGCCGAGAATCGCATCACCCAGAAACTCAAGCCTTTCGTTGTTGACATGCGTTCCGTTGGGCAACTTGAGCGATGCCGATTTGTGCACAAACGCCAGTTTGTACAAGTCCTCGTTTTGCGGATAAAGTTTGGTTATGCGGTGCAATTCGTTAATGAACTGCCTATCAGTGCAGAACAATCGCTTTACGTAAAACGATAGAAACCTGATTCTCAAAGCATTCAAGAAATTTTCTTGAAGATGACCGAAGCATTGTGGCCGCCAAATCCGAAGGTGTTGCTCAAAGCCGCTCTGATTTCGCGTTTCTGTGCCTTGTGCAGAGTCAGATTCAGTTTCTCATCAATCTGTGGATCCCACTCGCGGTGGTTGATGGTTGGCGGAACAATACCGTCGCGAAGCGCCATGATGCAGAAGGTTGCCTCCATTGCGCCAGCTGCGCCCAGCATGTGGCCGGTCATTGATTTTGTTGAACTGATGTTCAAGTTGTAAGCGTGCTCGCCAAATACTTTGCCAATGGCTTTCAACTCCGGAATGTCGCCAACAGGTGTTGATGTGCCGTGAACATTGATGTAGTCGATGTCCTCGGGTTTCATTTGTGCGTCACGCAGAGCACGCTGCATACAGAGCATTGCGCCTTCGCCCTCGGGGTGAGTGGCTGTGATGTGGTAGGCATCGGCCGAAGCGCCTCCGCCGACCATTTCGGCGTAGATGGTAGCACCGCGTTTCACGGCGTGCTCATACTCTTCAAGAACGATTGATGCGCCGCCCTCACCCATAACGAAACCGTCGCGGGTTTTGCAGAACGGGCGTGAAGCCGTCTTGTATTCAGCGTTGTTGGTCGAGAGAGCCTGCATTGAGTTGAAACCGCCAATGCCCGGTTGGTCGATGGTGGACTCAGAGCCGCCTGTAACAACGGCAATGGCCTTTCCGAATCGAACATAGTTGAATGCCTCAATCAAGGCGTTGGTCGATGATGCGCAAGCCGAAACGGTTCCGAAGTTCGGACCGCGGAAACCGTATTTCATTGAAATAAGGCCGGCTGCCATATCGCCAATCATTTTTGGAACGAAGAACGGGTTGAAGCGCGGAATCTGTCCGCCCTCGGCATAGCCCATAACCTCGTCGTAGAGAGTGGTGAGTCCGCCGATGCCTGAGCCCCAAATGACGCCCACCTCGTCTTTGTCGACATTGTCGACGATGTTTGAATTTTCAACGGCCTCCTTTGCGGCAATCAATGCAAACTGCGCAAACAAGTCCATTTTGCGTGCCTCTTTGCGGTCAAAATAGTTGTTGGCATCGTAATTTTTGACCTCACAGGCAAATTGGGTTTTAAATTTGGATGCATCGAAGTGAGTAATCAAGTCACTTCCGCTAACCCCATTTACTGCATTTTCCCAAGTTTCCTTTAGATTATGTCCTAAGGGATTGATTGTGCCAATGCCTGTTACTACAACTCTCTTCAACTCCATAATTTAAAACCCAATTCTATGAAAAGAATATTATTTCATGTTTTTCTCGATGTGAGCGATAGCGTCACCTACAGTGGTGATTTTGTCAGCCAAGTCATCAGGAATGGCAACGTTGAATTCTTTCTCGAATTCCATAATCAACTCAACTGTGTCAAGTGAATCGGCACCCAGGTCGTTAGTGAAACTTGCTTCGGGGGTAACCTCGTTTTCGTCAACACCTAATTTGTCAACAATAATAGCCTTTACTCTTGCTGCAACGTCAGACATAATTTCT
>JAEEPS010000008.1 GCA_016284875.1 Salinivirgaceae bacterium
TCGATTCCGAACTTTTCCCACTGGCTGATAATTGTGTTGCGCTCGGCGGGCACATCTTCGAGCCACTGCAGGGCGCGGTCGGTGAGTTCGGTCTTGCCGATGCTCTTTCCGTAGTGGAACATAAACGGCACAAAAGCGTTGATAACAAGCAGATTGAGCGACGCGTCGCCTAAATTCTTGTCCTTCCGCGCCGACGGTTTTTCAAAAACATAGTGCGTGAGCCAATAGTCGGAAACGCTTGTCGCGAAAAGCCGCCTGACATCGTCAACCGATTGGCACTCAATCATTTTCGACAGCAGCGCCGACGATTTGCTGATGAGCGACGCCAACTGCGCAATGCGGACGGTGGGCAGATTGCCTGGCCGCATTCGGGCGAATTTCCACACGTGGCTCGGAATTGGCTCAAGCCGATATTTGATTTTCAAGTGGTTATACTCGCGTGCGAGCAGTTGCGTGTAGGCGTCGGCTGGCTCGGCTGGCAGCAGCCCCGCCTGACCGAAAAGCAGCGCTTCAACCTGCGTCAGGCTGTTTTTGTGGTGGGCAATCACGTTGAGCGGCAGCGACTGGGCGAGCATAAGAAAAGGCTGCGCATTTGTCTTAAAACCAAACGATTGCGCCACTGTGTAGTAGAACGATTCTTCCCAATTGTTCTGCGTGAGCCGCAGGTTTTCGGCAATAGCGGCCGTTTTGTTCTCGAGCCGTTCAACGGTCAGCGACTCGTACCACTGTTGCATCACAAACGGGTCGATATCAGCAATATACGACTGACACGGCAGCCAACGGTCGGTGCGCATCAGGAACTGGTAGCGCTCAAGCAGCGGTTGCGGGCAGCGGATTTCGGCGGCGGGAATGAGTTGCCCCGCCTGGCTGCGGATTTCGGCATCGTTCTGCCCCACCACGTGCAGCACAACGTTGTTGTAGTGGTCGTCAGTTTGGTGGCGGTGTCGCAGCCAATCGCTCGAGCGCAGGTGAATCTCAACATTCCCCGCCCAAACAGTCTGCCCGATGCGGATGCGCGCGTTGAAGAAATCGGGGCCCTGGTCGCGGTTGTGCAGTCCTGGATTCAGCACTTCGATGGTCTCGCCCGAGTAGAACTCAGTGAGCGGCATCTGATAAAGGCCGTTTTTCCAAAGGAAATGCAGAAAATCTTCGGACATCGGAAGTTTTAAGTTATGAGTTTAAAAGTTATAAGTTTTTGTAGGGGCAAGATAGGAAAAAAATTGAACTACTGGCATCGGGCAAACGACGTCAGACGACAATTCTACAAATAGGAAAAGGAAGAACAGCCGAAAGTCTCCTACTCAATCAGCCCTTCAGTTATTCACGCATTCAATCCTTCAATCCTTCGTCACAGGCGGATAATCCACATTGAAGTGCAGGCCGCGGCTCTCTTTGCGCTCAATGGCCTGACGGGTAACCAGATAGCCCACATTTATCATATTACGCAACTCGCAGATGTCGCGGGTGGCTTTGACGCGTTTGAAAAGGTCTTCGGTCTCTTCGTAGAGCAGGTCAAGGCGGTCCCAAGCGCGTTTCAGGCGCAGGTTGCTGCGGACAATGCCCACGTAGGTGCTCATAATCTGCCCCACTTCCTTAACATCTTGAGCGATAAGTACTTTCTCTTCATTGGTCATCGTGCCTTCGTCGTTCCATTCGGGAATCCGCTCGTTGAACGAGTATTCATCAATATGCTGCAGACTGTGTTTCGCAGCAGCGTCGGCATAAACCACGGCTTCAATCAACGAGTTGGAAGCCAGACGGTTACCGCCGTGCAGACCCGTGCACGAGCACTCGCCAACGGCATACAGGCGGCGGATGCTTGAGCAGGCGTTCAAATCGACCTTGATGCCGCCGCACATATAGTGGGCGCAAGGTGCAACGGGAATGTACTGCTTGGTTATGTCGATGCCAATGCTCAGGCACTTGGCGTAGATGTTCGGGAAGTGGTGCTTGGTCTCTTCGGGGTCCTTGTGCGTGACATCAAGGCAGACGTGGTCCAGGCCGTGGATTTTCATCTCCTTGTCAATGGCGCGGGCCACAATATCGCGCGGTGCAAGGCTCAGGCGCTCGTCGTACTTGTGCATAAACTCTTCGCCGTTGGGCAGACGCAGAATGCCGCCGTAGCCGCGCATCGCTTCGGTGATAAGGTAGGCGGGATGCGTCTCGCCAGGGTGGAAAAGCGCCGTGGGGTGGAACTGCACAAACTCCATATCCTGCACCGTTCCCTTGGCGCGATAGACCATTGCAATGCCGTCGCCTGTGGCGATGTTGGGGTTGGTGGTGGTGGCGTAGATTGAGCCGATTCCGCCAGTGGCCATCAGCGTGACGCGCGACAGATAAGTATCGATTTTGTTGGTTTCGGGATTCAGAATATACGCTCCGAAACACTCAATGTCGGGTGTGCGGCGCGTGACTTCAACGCCCAGATGGTGCTGCGTGATAATCTCCACAGCAAAGTGATTTTCAAGCACATCGACGTTCGGATTCCGACGGACGGCTTCCATCAGCCCGCGCTGAATTTCGGCACCCGTGTCGTCAGCGTGGTGAAGGATTCGGAATTCAGAGTGCCCGCCTTCGCGATGAAGGTCGAACTCGCCGCTGTCGGTGCGGTCGAAGTTGACGCCCCATTTGACAAGTTCGGCAATCTGCGACGGCGCGTTGCGAACCACCTGCTCCACGGCCTTGCGGTCGCTCAAATGGTCGCCAGCAATCATTGTGTCTTCAATGTGTTTCTCGAAATCGTCAACCTTAAGGTTGGTGACCGATGCAATGCCGCCCTGTGCTTTGGCAGTGTTGGCTTCGGCCAGAGTTGTCTTGCAAACCATTGCCACGCGGCCCTTGCCTGCGTTGGCCACTTTCAGCGCGTAACTCATTCCGGCCACGCCAGAACCAATTACCAGAAAATCGTATCTCTTAATCACTTCTGTAAGTTTGATAACGGTGGCAAAAATAGGAATTTATGAGTTACAAGGTGCAAGGAATAAGTTACAAGGTGCAAGTTGTAAGGTATAAGTAAGGGTTTTAGGTATCAGGGGGCAGGGGTCTATAGTATTATCCCGCATCCTAATCTTTTATTCCTTCTGATAAACCCTTACGTAATCAATCTCCATTGTCGCCGGAAGAGCAGTCTCATCAACTCCCTGCATACCTCCCCACGTGCCGCCCCAAGCAAGGTTGAGGATAACGTAGAACGGGTCGTCGTACGGCCAATCGTCGCGGCCCAGACCACGGTTATCGTAACTCAGTTGCAACTTGCCATCAACGTAGGTTGTGATGTTCTTGTCGGTCCAAAGCACGGAATAAACGTGGAACTCGCCCTCTGCACCATCGCATTTCATTTCGTGCGTAACCTGCGTGTTGTTCGAATGCACGTGGGCATTGGCGTGCAGGCTCGACGAAACATAATCGGGATGGAAACCAACCTCCTCCATAATATCAATCTCGCCGTCATCGGGCCAGGCCGTGAATTTGACGGGCATCATCCAGAAAGCCGGCCACGTGCCCTTGCCTTTTGGCAGTTTGATGCGGCCCTCGATGTAGCCGTAGGTCCAGCCCTGCCGCACCTTTGCATATATACGGCCCGAATAAATCTTGCCGTTTTCTTTCAGACAGGTGATGTGGAGCCGGCCGTCTTTAACCTCGGTAACTAACGTGCCACTACGAGTTTTGTGGTTGACGTAATTCTGCAGTTCCTCGTTCACCCAGCCGCTGCTTTTCACCTCGTGTGTCCAGTCGGCGGTGTTCAACTCCGAACCATCGAACTCATCGTGCCAAACAAGCGAATATCCGTCAGGCACATAATACGTGTTACTATCCGCTCCGGCTTGAGTTATGGCTATGATTTGGCTTACTGTGTCTGACAGAATCGTAACAGTACCTGTGCGGAAATCCAACGTTGGATTGGCAGAAACCGTTATTGCCAATGAGCCGGCCGTAGCGGTTGTGTCCAGCGCTTCCGCGAAAATGAAATCGCTCACATCTCCAATATGCCACTCGTTGCCCGTGGTTGAAACATTCACTGTGAACGATTCTCTTTAGGCTGATGCGTTGACAGTATCGGTTGAAAACGTGATTTTCACCTGTGCCGGACTTTGGTCATCGTTTTTTTCGCTGCAACTCCAGAGGGCGGCAGCAAAAGCAAGCGGAATTATGAAGCGTTTCATTTTTAATAATTTTAGATGCAGTAAAAATAATGATTTATGAATCGGTGATTATCCGCGCGGCATATGGCAATAATCAGTCCAAAAAACGCATGAAATCGTCATCTTTTTCGCTTCATACACAACTTGCAGTAAAAGCCGAACCATTAAAAACAAAAAAATATTTCACTAATACACAGTTGATTATCTACCCATAGGTATAAATACCTATTGCAAAAGAGAAACAAAGGCATACTTTTGTAAAAGATTTTTGGCCAGACAAGGTCAAGAATAGCAACTCTACTTTTAGAGCTACCAAATTGAAGCGTTGTTTCTGCAACGGTGTCTAAAGGACTTCGCATCGTGAGCAAGGCAGTGCTGAAAAATGAAAAAAATAGGAGTCCAAACATTTAAAATTTCAAAACAAAAAATGAAAATGAGAAATTTTATGGCATTATGCATGGCTGTAGCCATGGGAGTGCCGGCGTTTGCCACCACCTGGTACGTATCGCCAGAGGGAGCAAAAAAGAATGAAGGAACTACCCCTGAGGCTCCGTTGAAAACTATTTACGGCGCACTTGAAAAAGCTGCTCCGGGCGACAAGATTTATGTTGCTGCAGGCGTTTATGGTGGCGCAGCTGGTGTAGGTCACATCGAAATCACCAAGGCTGTAGAGCTTTACGGTGGATACTCAACAGACTTCAAAACCCGCGATTTCAAGAAGTATCAGTCAATCATCCGTCCGAAAATGGAGCAGAACGCTACTCCTCCGAAAAACGGTACTGTAGAGTTCACTCTTACTGACGACAAAGGCACAACTGTTTTCGACGGCTTCTTTATCGACCACAGCGAAGTTAACGCTTACCACCCAAGAGAAGGCAAACCAGAGGGTGTTGAGACTGGTTACTGGCTTGAGCCTCCTACCAAAGGTGACTATCCTTTCGCTTCGTTGAAGAAATATGCTATCTATGGTAACACAACTGGTACTTTCACCATCGCTAACTGCTTGATTCTGAACAGTTCGTTCTACGCTATCAACCTCAACCACCTGAGAGGCGTTGTCAACATCAAGAACAACCTGCTCATCAACAGCCGTATGATGGCTTGCAACGTATCATGCCGCAGCGCTAAGGCTTTCGATACTCGTCTGAACTTCGAGTACAACACCGTTCTCTTCACATGGAGCCGCACCAAAGATTTCGGCGACATGGGTTATGGTGTTCGCGCTTTGAGCAAAGTTGACGCCAACATCAGCCACAACCTCATGGGCTTGTGCATCATGTCGGCATTCGACAATAGCATGAACAACCGTCCGGGCGAGCAGAAAGTTACTCTCGACGAGAACATGTTCTTCCTCAACAAGAAGGGTGACGTTAGCTACACTGTTAGCCCGTCAGTTAAATACCTGAAGGTTGATGATGAGGCATTTGAGGACTTCGAGGATGTTAAAGGCATTGAGAGCTGCGAGAAGAACGTAACTTTGAAAGACGCAAGCGTATTCAAAGGCATTCTCGACCAGGCTTATCTGCAGGGCTTCCTTTCGGCTTCTTACACTGAGTCGACTGACTACAACCCGAACTCTGCTGCCAACCAGTTCCGCTCTGCAATGGGCATGAACCAAGTTGGTTCAATCCAATCGAAAGTTTCGATGTACGCCAACAAATATCCTTACTCAGCCAACCTGTTCAAACTCTTTGGCGCCGTTAAGGGTTATGGTGCACAATAATCTGTTGCAGAATAATTTAGATTGATTTTTTGAGCATCGCTGCATTTGTGGCGATGCTCTTTTTTTTGTGAAATAGGGTTTGCAATCCGCTTGATTTCACTCAATCACAATTGCAATCAGATGATTCCGACTGACGATACAACCTTCCGTCAACGGCTCCAGCAGGGGCGTTTGAAGGTTGGCCCGACTTATACTGCTCGCGGCTGAAGGCTATCATGTAAAGATTGTAGAGCATCATGTAATCCAAACCGTTGAATTCCATATTGTTGCACTTGCGCCATTTGCCCGGGCGGAGGTTTTCTGGCCAGACGCAGCGCGATGTTTCCGACCAATCGTAGGCGTAATGGTCAGAGTCAAGTTTGCAGTTGCCTGTCGGGCCGCAGAAAGGAGCGGAGTTGAGCAGCGACTCGTAGATTTCCTTCTCCGACTGGTATTCGCTGCTTCCAAATGACATTTGTTTTCCTTCTAAATCGTTGAGAGCCAGGCTCATCAGCGGAAAATGCTCATACACCGTTTTCTGTCCCGACTGGCACGGGTCGTAACTGCGGCGTTCGACAAGCGTTTTGTAGGTGCTGTCGCCCAGATAGTTGCTAGTGCAGGCCAGCGAGCGCACCTTGTAGTCATCGTTGTTTTCGCCAAGCGCCTTGTTGCAAATGCCTGCAACGCCTTTCATCAGCAGAATATGCAGTTCGTACACGCCCGCCGTCAGCACATCGACGGTGATACGGACATTCCGCCTGTCGTAGCCTGGAGCCAGAATCTTCAAAACAGTTTTTTTGACAGTGGAGTTGAACCCCTCGGTGAGTATGTTCTGAAACATCCAATCGCCTCTTCTATAGGCTTTTGCATGACGCAGATTTTTGCCACTATACTCGCAACCTGTAGCAACAAGTCCGTAGTTGTAGAACAGCCACGAGTCCCAGCCGATGTCGCCCGAGCCCTGCTGAACCTTTTCGCCAGTTACGGTGTTGCGCAGCACCCAATGGTTCTTCTTTAAAACCAGCCTAAGTGGCTTTCTGCTCTGAAAACAATTGACATAGCGGCTGATAATGTCGCCAACCCAAAGTGAGAAATCGATGTTGTCGCCGTTTTTAATTCCCTTTTCTGTCAGATACTGCGGAATGATGTCGGTCCTGAATGTTACGGGAACATTGGCCACGTTCTCGGTGCCCACAAGCCTTGCCACGAGCGACAGTCCCTCAATATTATGAATCATCACATCCTGGCTGATTTCCTCCATCGGGTGGCGGCCGACAATTTCAAACACCTTGCAGCCGAAGTGCGTGCTGTGCTTGTTCCAGAAAGCCTGAGTGATGTCGAAACGCAGGTGCATGCCGTTGATGTCGGCTTTATCGGGTGTGAAGTCTTCGGCCACGGGCTTTGCTCCAAGAGCGACAACCGTCTGAATGTTTTTCTCCTGAAGTTCCTTGTCGCGGGTCATTAGAGCCAGTTTTCCCTCAAAGCGCCGCCAGTGCGGTTCGGAGTACAAATCGAGCCTCTCCATGGCCAGCATGGCATAATAAAGTTCGGCAAGCGTCTGCGAATAGTCCTGGCCGTTGATTTTCAGCAAATAAAGTTCGGTTGCGAGCATTGCCAGATAGTGGCTCATGATGGAATTGCCATCGCTCCAACTCACGGTATCGCCATAAATCTCACCCGCAGGAATGTTCACTCCCTCCTCCTCAACATCCTGACTCACAACTATAAAACTCTGGCGCAGACGGTCGCGGTAGTGCCAGTATTTTTCAAGATTTTTCTCGGGAGTCTGGCTCTGTGCCGACCATGAGCCGACCAAAAGCACTATGAGTAACGCTAATTTTTTCATTGCCGATATTATTGTTTTTGAAGGGGGCAATTTAATCAAAATGTCGGCTTCATTTTTGCAAAACGACCGCTTCATGCGTTTCCGCTTGCAAAAAAACGTCAAACACTGTGCAATTTCGAGACTATTCTTACCTTTGTTTCACTCCTTTTGAGTGAATTTGATTATGAAATTTTTTGGAAGAAAAACCCGCATCGCAGTCATTGTTGCTGCCATTGCCGCCGTTGCAGGCTTCACCGCCGTTGGCGACAAAGAATTTGAACTGGCCAAGAATCTTGACATTTACCACACTCTTTTCCGCGAACTCTCAATCTATTACGTTGATGAGATTGAGCCAGGCGACCTTGTGAAAAAGAGCATCGACGAGATGCTGAAGTCGCTCGACCCCTACACGGTTTTCATTCCCGAGTCGGATATTGAGGATTTCCGCTTCATGACCACAGGCCAGTACGGCGGCATTGGAGCCTATATCCACGGCAAAGAGAAGTATGTTGAGGTGACCGAACCCATTGCCGAGGCGCCTGCCGACCAGGCTGGAATCAAGGCTGGCGACATTATTATTGAAATCGATGGCCGCGATATTGCCGATATGAAAAGCGAAAAAGTGAGCGAACTGCTCAAGGGTGAGCCCAATTCGAAAGTCACTCTCACGGTTGAAACCCCTTTCACCAAGCAGAAGCGGAAGGTGGTCATCACGCGGCAGAAAATCAAGGTGAAAAGCGTGCCCTACTACGGAATGGTGGCCGACGGCATCGGCTACATCAGGCTCAGCAACTTCACCGAGGACTGCAGCCAAGAGGTGAAAGAGGCTCTGCTCGACTTGAAAAAGAACAACCAACTCAAAGGACTGGTTTTTGATTTGCGCGGCAATCCAGGCGGTCTGCTCAACGAGGCCATCGCGGTTTTGAGCCTTTTTGTGGAGAAATCGAACGAGATTGTAAGCACCAAAGGTAAGGTGAAAATGTGGAACAAAACCTACTACGCCACAGGCGAACCCGTTGACACCAAATTGCCGCTGGCTGTGCTGGTCAACAGCAGTTCGGCTTCGGCGTCGGAGATTGTGTCGGGTGTGATTCAGGACCTCGACCGCGGTGTGATTGTTGGTTCGCGCAGTTACGGAAAAGGACTTGTGCAAACCACCCGCGACCTGAGTTACAACACCAAACTGAAACTCACCACGGCCAAATATTACATTCCGAGCGGCCGCTGCATTCAGGCTTTGGACTACTCGCACCGCAACGCCGACGGCAGTGTGGGCAAGGTGCCCGACTCACTCATCACCATGTTCCACACCCGCGCAGGACGTGAGGTGTTCGACGGCGGCGGCGTTCTGCCCGATGTGAAGATTGAGCCCGAAACCATGAGCGAAATCACCTTCAGCCTTTACAGCAAAAACTTGATTTTCGACTTTGCCACGTTGTACGCTCAAAAGCACAACAACATTGCCGTTCCCGACAAATTCCGCATCAGCGATGATGACTACGCGGAATTCACTAACTTCCTGGCAGACAAGGATTACGATTACACTTTCGAAAGTGAAAAAATGCTCGACAAACTTGAAAAGACCATCAAACAAGAAAAACACGACACCACCATCAGCGCAAAAGTTGACGAACTCCGCAACGCGCTGAAACACAATAAAGACCAGGATTTAATGGCTCACAAAAGCGAGATTAGTCTTCTGCTTCAGGAGGAGATTGCAAGCCGCTACTACTATCAGGAAGGCAGAATAAAGGCACAACTCCAGACTGACCCAACGCTGCTCAAGGCCATCAGCACACTGAACAATCCCGACGAATACAAACGGCTGCTAAGCCCCAAATAAAACCGAACAAGAATGGAAAAACTGAAAATATTATCGATTGCTCCTGAGCCTCTCTGCCCGCCAATTTCTGGCGATTTGAAAGGCGTGTTTGGCTACTTGAACGCCTTGGGAATGATATCGGACCTCACCGTCATCACAGGTGTGGGCTCAACCACTCCCGAGTGCTCGTTCGAACTCCGCCCCATTGTTCCGCGCTCGGCTTTCCGCCGCATCTCGCGTGCCAACTACAAGATTATCTACGATCAGGTGCTTGAAATCAAGCCCGATGTCATCATTCTTGAGCAGCCCGTGCTGGGATGGATGGGCACGCTGTCGAAAAAGACGGGTGTGCCAGTGTTCATCCACTCCATCAATATTGAATATCTGAGGTCGATGGCCACAGGCAAATGGTGGTGGCCAGCAATGTTCGAGTGGGAGCGTTTTGCAATGAAAATGGCCAAAGGCGCCTTCTTCACCACCGACCAGGACCGTCAGATTGCCATCAACAAGTTCAATCTGAGCCCCGAAAAATGTTTTCTGAAACCTTACGGCATAGAGCAGACCTCGCTGCCAGTCTTCAATCCTGAGGAACGCGCCAGTGTGCTCCAGCGCCACGGCATCAATCCCGACGACAAGATTTTTATGTTCTTCGGCGTGCTGAAATATCTGCCAAGCATTGAGTCGCTCTCTATCATAATCGACGAAATCAGCCCGAGGCTTAAAAAACTGATGGGCGACCGCGGATACAAGATTCTCATCTGCGGCGGCGGCCTCTCAAAAGAGTATCAGAGCCGCTTCAACGACCTGAAAAAGAACAATGTTGTCTATGCGGGATTTGTTGAGGACATAAACTCCTACATCCGCAGTTCCGACGTGGTGATGAACCCCGCGCTGCAAAGCGGCGGCATCAAGTCGAAGGTGATTGAGGCCATCGGGCAGAACCGTCCTGTGGTTTCAACATCGATGGGCGCAATTGGCATCGACACAACGGTTTGCGGCAACAAACTGCAAGTGGTTGTCGACAACAACTGGGACATGTTCGCCAACAGCCTCGTCAACGCGCTGACACTCGCGGGCGACACTCCGCAGGCCTTCTTCGACAAATACAGTTGGCAGGGTATTGCCAAGAATGTCTATGAGACTCTGCAAACATCTGTCAAAAACAAATAACCCACTGATATGAAGGACTTTGTGTTTTTAGGAGCCACTGGGTTCGATTGGCTGAAAGCAGTAATTGAAATTGTTGTTGCGGTGATAATCAGCAAATTGATAATGCTGATTCTGCCAAAAATCATCGACCGATTCACAAAAATGCCGATTGAGAAATCGAAAGGCATGGTGCGCAGTCTGCTGATGCCCATCAGCGTGCTAATCATTCTGATAGGCCTCCGTCTGGCACTCTCCAATTTCCCCATTGAGCAGTACCGACCAACGGTGAGCAAGGCTTACACATTTGTGGCTCTGCTTTGCATCACCTGGTTTGTGTCGAATTTTGTCACAGCGATAATCGACGGTGTAATCTCGTCGAAAAATCAGAAAGACGGCAGCAGTAGCAGCACCATTCAGATGCTGCCTACCATCAAGCATCTGGTACAGGTGATTATCTGGGGCGCGGGCATTGCCATCACTCTCTCCAACACGGGTTACGATGTGAAGGCACTTCTGGCTGGACTTGGCGTGGGTGGTGTGGCATTGGCTTTGGCTGCCAAAAACACTGTGACCAACTTCCTGGGCGGCGCCACCATGCTCATCGACAACCCGTTCAACATTGGCGACCGCGTGCGGGTGGCCAACTACGACGGCTACGTGAGTTTCATCGGGTTGCGCAGTTTCCGCCTCACCACACTCGATGGCACCGAGGTTACAATCCCCAACGCCAACATCATCGACAACGCCGTTGAGAATGTTTCGCGCGAGCCTGCCCGCCGCATTGTGCTCGACCTCAGCCTGACCTACGACACCACTCCCGAGCAGTTGAAGAAGGCCTTCGGCATTCTGGAAGATATTGCCCACCGCCACGACAATCTGAAGGATGATTGCCATGTCTATCTGAAAAATTTCGCCGATTCGTCGTTAGACGTGTGCTTTATCTATTTCATTGTCAAAGGTGAAGACATATTTGCCGCACAATCGGAAGTCAATGTTGAGATTCTGTCGCGCTTCAACGCCGAGGGCATTAATTTTGCATTCCCAACACGAACGGTGCATGTCAATAATATTTAGGAGTTAGGAGTTTGAAATTGAAAATTGAAAATTAACAGTGAACAATTAACAATTTAGAATAATATGGTTGAGAGTGTTTAGAAAGTTGAGAATCTAAACCTTCTCAACAGCGAAGCGCTAAACCCTCTAAACAGCGAAACGATTTACCAATTAAACGATTCACCAAAAACCAAGAATATGAGCAATAAAAAACTAACCATCGCCATCGACGGTTTCTCATCGTGCGGAAAAAGCACTGTGGCAAAGGAACTTGCACGAAAATTAGGATACGTCTATGTTGATACGGGCGCAATGTACCGCGCCGTGACGCTCTACTGCATGCGCAACGGCCTCATTAGCGATGACGGCACTGTTGACGAGGCGGGCTTGAAAAAAGTAATCGACAATATCAGCATAACTTTCACTCACAACGAGTTGACATCAGCAAACACCACTTGGCTCAATGGCGAGCAGGTTGAAGACGAAATCCGCCGCATTGAGGTTTCAAACAAGGTTAGTTACGTTAGCCGCATCGATTTTGTGCGAAGCCAAATGGTTAAGTTGCAGCAAGATATGGGCCGTCAAGGCGGAATTGTGATGGATGGCCGCGACATTGGCACTGTGGTCTTCCCCAACGCCGACCTGAAAATATTCATGACCGCATCGCCCGAGGTGCGTGCCCAGCGCCGCTTCGACGAACTGACAGCCAAAGGCGAGAAGGTTACCTTCGACGAGATTCTTGAAAACGTGAACCAGCGCGACTATCTCGACCAGCACCGCGAGGTGTCTCCACTCCGCCAGGCCGACGACGCCCACGTGGTTGACAACAGCCACATGACGCGCGAGGAGCAGTTCGACGTTATTCTCAAACTTGTGGATGAGGCAAAATTATCGCACAGATAACACTGACTGGCTGCGCCAGGACACTGAATTTCACTGAAACGAATATCAAAGTTGGACTCGGTTAGAACAAATTTTGCTGTGGAATAATAAAAACTGTGTTTTCTGTGTCATCTGTGCGAAAAATAAATGTTTGTAAATGAGCAAAGTTGAAATCGCCATCGACCCTGATTCGGGCTTCTGCTTTGGAGTGAAAAACGCCGTTACCAAAGCCACTGCCGCGCTGTCGGAAGGCGAGCCGCTCTACAGCCTGGGCGCCATGGTGCACAACCCGCTCGAGGTGAACCGCCTGGCCGAGATGGGCTTGAAAGTGATTGACAACAAGCAGTTTGCCATGCTCCACAACGCCCGCGTGCTCTTTCGTGCCCATGGTGAGCCGCCAACCAGTTACGCCAACATCAAAGAGCGCAACATCCAACTCATTGATGCCACCTGCCCCGTTGTTCTGCGGCTTCAGCAAAGTATCAAGCAAGCCTATCAGGAGATGTCGGCTTGCGGCGGACAAGTGGTGATTTTCGGCAAAAAAGGCCACGCCGAAGTGGTTGGGCTCATTGGCCAGACCGACGGCAATGCCATTCTGGTGGAGACTGAAGCCGACCTTCAGAAAATCGACATGACGCGCCCTATCGAGTTTTTCTCGCAGACTACCAAAGACATAGGCCAGTTTATGCAACTGGTGAAAATCATCGGGCAGAACGCCAAGCAATTCAACTGGCACGACACCATCTGCCGCCAGGTGGCCAACCGCGGCCCTCACCTCAAAGAATTTGCCGCCAAGCACGAACTTGTTGTCTTTGTGGGCGGCCACGACAGTTCCAACGCCAAAGCGCTCTTTGGAATGTGCCGTCAGGTGAACGAGAAATCATATTTTATTGAAAACATCAACGAACTCCGCCCCGAATGGTTCGCTGGAGTGTCGAGCGTTGGAATCAGCGGCGCCACCTCTACTCCCTCATGGCTGATTGTCAATGTGAAGGAGCAGATTGAAACAATCTTAGCACTCCGATAACTTATAACTCAAAAATTTTCTATCTTTGCAGTTAAAAGATTAAAAACCAAGAGTTATGGCACGACCAATTAGAGAAACACCGGTTTTGAAGGGTATCGACGCTTTCAATTTTGAATGGCAGCGGGCGGTGGCAGAGAACCGTACGCCCGAAGAGCGCGCCGAACTTCGTAAAAAATTCCAGGAGCAGGTTGCTGAAGCCGACAAAATTATTAAAGTCTGCTGGTAGGCTATGAATCTTGTCGCGCTGACACCTGATTTTGAATTGACTAGTTTCGATTGCGGAGACGGCGATTTGAACGAATTTCTGCTCAATGACGCCAAAAAAGCCATTGAATTGCGTATTGCCAATACGTTTCTTGTTGAAGACAATGGGCGTATTGTGGCTTATTTTTGTCTGCTAAACGACCGTATTAGTCGCAATGAGATTACGAACAGCCAATGGAAGAAAATCAAATCTAGTTTTCCGGTAAGCAAGCAGTTCCGTAGTTATCCGTGCATTAAAATCGGGCGTTTTGCTGTTGCATTAGACTATCAAGGGCGAAATATAGGCAGTATTCTGATGTCGAAAGTCAAGGATTTATTGAATACGGAGCAAAGCCGTTCAGCATTCCGCTACATTACAGTTGACGCCTATCTCTCAGCCATTCATTTCTATGAGAAGAACGGTTTCAAGACTTTGACGCAAAAGGATGAAGACAGCCACACGCGTCTGATGTTTTTTGACATGATGGATATTGGCTGATTTGAGTTTCTTGAAGTGCCATTTTGGCACCTCAAAATGCCGAATGTGATGATTTGCGGTCGAATATTTCGGCCACAAAATTACTCTTTCAAGTCAAGAGAAATATCGACATCAACGACAACACCCCCCTAAAACCCAACTTATTACTTCTCTTTTTTTTCGCCTGCCACGATGTGACAGCCCTACTACATACCTTAGAAAACTTAAAACTTCCAAAACTTATAACTTATTACTTAAAAAATTCTATCTTTGAAGGTTGAGAATTAATTATCGCATTTTTATGTTTTAATTTTTTACGGAAACCTTGCATAGATGCGCCATGGCACGTCTCTACCATACAACAACGAATAAACCTATAAACCAAATAAAAATGAAGAAGATAATCGCATTACTGTTTGCCACTATTCTTGCCGCACAGGTGTGGGCGCAAACATCTTTTGAAGTTAACAATCTGCAATACACCATTATTGAAGGCACCACCAATGTTTCAGTTGGCACAGTTTCACCCCTCCTCCCAGGCGACCTTGATATATCATCAACAGTGCTATACAATGGAGTAACATACACGGTTACCAGCATAGGCAACGAAGCGTTTAGAGAATGCCATTACCTAACTTCGGTTAAAATCCCTGGAACTGTGACAACCATCGATGATTGGGCTTTCTATTCATGCTATGAACTGACATCGGTTACAATTTCTGAAGGAGTGACAAGCATTGGAGAATTGGCATTTGCTGCTTCCACAAACATTCGCCAGATAACCATCCCAAGTACCGTGGAAACTATAGGCAAAAGTGCTTTTTCAGGTTGCGCTGACCTTTCCCAGATAACCATCCCAAGTGGCATAAAATACATAGGCGACTATGCTTTTTCTGGTTGCTCTGACATTCCCCAGTTAACAGTTCCATCTAGTGATGATTTATCCATAGGCGAAGACGCTTTTGCTAACGTGCCAAAAATATACTATGCCGCTGATCCTTCAGCCACGTGGGGCGCCTTAGAAAACACCGCAAGCAAATTTCAAATTGGAAACGGCGTACTTTACAGATACACAGGCACTGACGACCACGACAATGTGATTATCCCTGATGGTGTGACAAGCATTGCCGAGGACGCGTTCGACGGTTGCAGTGACATCACGTCATTGTTTGTGCCAAAATCTGTTACCTCAATTGTCGATAACGTTTTCAGCGATTGCAAAAACTTGACATCAATAACAATTGAAAGCGATGCCGATTTCTCTAATGCAGGACTTTGCTTCACTTATGACGGCATCAAATACCAAGTGCAGAACAAAGGTGAGGTTGAGATAGTTCCTGTAGAATTCGAACAATATGATACTGGTTGTAGATATGCCTCAAACTATTATTCGGGCGATTTGGTGATACCAGAATCTATAACGATGGGCAAAAACTTTGCTGTTAAAGGTATAGGTCATTACGCGTTTGCTGGTAACGATGGTATAACTTCTGTAACAATTCCTAATTCTATCACCACTATTGGTGATGATGCCTTCGTCAGTTGCGGAAATTTGAAATCAGTAACCATTGGCAATTCTGTTAAAACCATTGGCAATTCAGCCTTTAACGGATGTCGAAATCTTGAAACAGTCAACTTGGGCAATTCTGTAACAAGTATTGGAAACGATGCATTTAGGGCGGCAAGTATAAAAAACATCGAAATACCAAGTTCTGTAACAACCATTGGAGGATGGGCGTTTGCTGAATGTGACGATTTGGAAACAATAGAAATACCTTCTTCGGTTGAAACCATTGGCGAATATGCGTTTTGGGGAATACAAACCATAACCTATTCCGGCACTGCCGAAGGCAGCCCATGGGGAGCAGGTAGAAACACATCAAACGATTTTATAATTGATGAAAACGGCGTACTCATCAAATACACTGGCACTGACGCCAACGACAATGTGATTATCCCTGATGGTGTGACAAGCATTGGCGATTATGCTTTCCAGTCTTGCTCTAACCTATCATCGGTTACAATTCCCGAAAGCGTTACTGTCATTGGCAACTATGTGTTCGAAAATTGTACTCACCTTACTTCGGTAGATATACCTAATTCTGTAACCGAAATCGGAGATTGGGCTTTCTATAATACAGGCTTGAAATCGATAACCATTCCAAACTCTGTTACCGAAATAAAAGAGGGCACATTCCGTGATTGTAGCGCCTTAACATCGGTAACCATTCCCGAAAGCGTTACTGTCATTGGCAACTATGCGTTATATGGTTGCAACAACCTTTCTGAGTTAATCATTCCAAGTTCTGTAGAAACCATTGGCGTCCAAGCATTTGCTGATGTGCCAAACGTTTATTACGCCGATGATAAAGGTTTCTTATATGCCTATTTTCAGCGCACAAAACTTGTTAAATACACTGGAAATGAGAAAGATGTAGAAATACCCACTGGTGTGACAAGCATTGCAGATGGAGCGTTTGCAAATAATTCAAATGTCAAATCGGTAACTATTCCAAGTTCTGTTATATCTATTGGAGACAATGCCTTCCTTGGCGTTGAAACCGTTTATTACGCTGATGATAATGGTTTCTTATATGCCGATAGGGAGCAGCATAAACAACTCACCGGCTATAATGGCTCTGACGCCAATGTGGTTATCCCTAATGGTGTGACAACCATTGGCGATGGAGCGTTTGCAAATAATTCAACTGTTAAATCGGTAAAAATTCCAAATTCAGTCAAAACCATTGGCGAGACAGCATTCCTTGGCATTGAAACCATTGATTACTCAGGCCTTGCCAAAGGCAGTCCCTGGGGGGCAGGCAAAAACATTGCAACTGTTTTTGAAATAGAAGCCAATGACTCACGCCTGGAAGGTTGGAACCCTGTTGGCGTAACACCTTTCTACGATGAAAATGTAATACTTAGAAACGAATATTTTGACGATCCTTGGTTTCGCCGATTCGATCCGCCAACATGGTATGCGCCAAGCAAAACTGGCGACGAGGAATTCGAGATTATTTTCGAAGCCAAGTATGATGGCAACGGAACCAATGGAGACGGAACAGGTCTCTTGACATTCATTCAAGGCCGAGGGTTTGGTTACTTTGTTGGTGATTTGAAGGAATTGTGCAAACAGTTGGGAGTTGAAGAAGTTGACGCCGTATGGAAATTATCAAATATTGTCGAGCAGATGATTGTTGATGAATACACCGGTCAACCTGAAGATTATGAACCTAACACCCTTAACAATTCTCGCAACTTGAAATTCTACCCAACATCCGATTGGCATACATTCAGCATGAAAGGCTACCTTGGCCGCCATGCAATGGATTCTGTCGATCTTCAGTTTGAACTTGGCGAAGTTGCTGGAGACTATTCAATCCGCAACTTTGTGTTTATAGTCGATGGTGAGGTGTTTAAGGATTATTTCTGTTCCGATGAGTTCCTTAGTGACATCAACAAGCAGTTGGCCAAAGGTTTGAAATACGATTTCTCTGCCGGGGACAAGACTGCAAAGGTCATCGGATACAATGGCACAGAAACAAGCGTGGATATTCCCGCAACGGTTGAGGTTGATGGTGTAACTTATAGCGTGACAAGCATTGGCGAGTATGCCTTCCAGAATTGCAGCGCCATGACATCGATTTCAATTCCCGAATCGGTTACCACTATTGAGAATTACGCATTCCAGGGTTGCAGCGGATTGCAAAAAGCCGAATTCGCCAGCATCGAGAGCCTTTGCGCTATATCTTATAAAGATAATCCTTATTATTACTATGGCAGTCCATTATTGATGGCCAACCATTTATACATTAAGGGCATTGAAGATGAAATAACCGAATTCACAATCCCCGAATCGGTTACCACCATTAACGACTACGTATTCTATGGCAGCCAGATAACCACTCTTATCGTTCCCGAAGGAATAGAAGTTGGCGAAAATGCATTCTATGGCATAGAAGGCTACGTCTATCCTCCGGGTATTACTTCTTACCCCACTCATGGCTATACAATTGATCAATCTCGATTGGAAGGTTGGACGTATCAGAATTGGAGAGAACCTTATGTAAGTTACGATGATTGCATAATAATTTCAAAACCAGGCACTATTTCCACATGGGATTGTCAATTCAACCCGCCCGCATGGATTAATCCGGGCAATAAAGACGATGAATTCGAGATTTCCTTCGATGCCAGGTTTATAGGCTACGGCAAAGGCGATATCACATTCATTCAGGGCCGCCAATTCGTCTATTATAATGATGAAGAAGTGCCGGATTTATGCGTCGAACTGGGAATTGATGAAGCATTAACCTCCTCATGGCAGTTGCAAATGTATGTTGAGCAGTTGATAGTTGAAGAGTTTACTGGGCAAACTGATGAATTTGAGCCCAGCAAGCCTTTCCGCAATGTTCACCTCCGTCCAACTTCAGAGTGGCAGACATTCACCATAAGAGGCCTTCTTGGCCGCAATGGTCAGGATTCAGTCGACCTTTCGTTCGAATTTGGCTCAATTTCAGGCGAATATGATATCCGGAATTTCACATTCAAGGTTAACGACAAGGTGTTTGCATCCTACTTCTCCAACTCAGAGCCGGAGCCGCTGGAGCAATTACAAGCCAATGACTCACGCCTGGAAGGTTGGAACCCTGTTAACGCAACACCTTTCTACAATGAGAATGTAATACTTAGAAACGAATATTTTGGCGATACTTGGTCTAGCCGATTCGACCCGCCTACGTGGTATGCGCCAAGCAAAACTGGCGACGAGGAATTCGAGATTATTTTCGAAGCCAAGTATGATGGCAACGGAACTGATGGCGACGAAACCGGCCACTTTACATTCGTTCAAGGTCGAGGGTTGGGTAGTTATTATGATGATGAAGCAATCGCAATGTGCGATAAGTTAGGTATTGAATATGTTGAATCGGGTTGGCAACTACAATATGCCGTTGAGCAGATGATTGTTGATGAATTTACTGGCGCTGGTGAAGATTTCGTTGGAGGCAACCTTACTCGCAACGTCCACTTCTATCCAACATCCAATTGGCAGACATTCAGCATGAAAGGCCACCTTGGCCGCCACGCAAAAGATTCTGTCGACCTTCAGTTTGAATTTGGCGATATTGCTGGCGACTATTCAATCCGCAACTTTGTGCTTATAGTCGATGGTGAGGTGTTTAAGGATTATTTCTGTTCCGATGAGTTCCTGAGCGACATCAACAAGCAGTTGGTCAAAGGCCTGAAATACGATTTCTCTGCCGGGGACAAGACTGCAAAGGTCATCGGATACAATGGCACAGAAACGAGCGTGGATATTCCCGCAACGGTTGAGGTCGATGGTGAAAATTACCGAGTAACAGTCATCGACAACGGAGCGTTCAAAGACAACACCAGCCTTGCTAAAGTCACCATTGCCAAAGGCATAGAGACCATTGGCGCCTGGGCGTTCAGCGGCTGCACGGGGTTGTCGAAGGTGATTGTTCCAAGTTCAGTAATCAGCATCGGCAAAGATGCGTTTGCAGGTGTGCCAGCCGTTAATTATGCCGATGATAAAGGTTCCCTCTATGCCGATTTTGAGCATACTCAACTCGTCAAATACACTGGCAGTGAGGCGAATATAACCATTCCAAGCACCGTGGTGAGCATAGGCGAGAATGCCTTTGAGGATAACACTGATTTGAAATCGGTTCAGATACCCGCGTCGGTGAAAGAGATAGGCGAGGGCGCGTTCAGCGGCTGCACCGGAATCGACAATGTTAACCTGCCAAAAACTGTGGAGAGCATTGGCAAGAACGCGTTCAAGGGAGTCAAGAACCTTACCTATTCAGGCACGGCCGATGTGAGTCAGTGCGGAGCCAAGAATGTGATAGCCACAACCGTTGAGGGCGATTTTGTTTTTGCCGATGCCTCAAAAACCAAACTCATACAATACAACGGCACGGGCGGCAATGTTGAGATTCCAAGCACCGTTGAATCCATTGGCGTTCAGGCGTTTAATGGCAATGAGAGTCTAACCACCCTTGTTATTCCAAACTCGGTGAAAACCATTGAGGAGGGCGCTTTCGCCAACTGCCACAATTTGACCGATGTGTCGGGTGGCGACAATCTGAAAACCATTGCCGAGTTGGCGTTCCGCGGTTGCCACCATCTGAAAAACATCACTTTGCCAAATAGCGTTGAAACCATTGGCGACGATGCCTTCTTATATGTGAAAAATGTTGAGTACTACGGCATTGCCGATGGCGAGCCGTGGGGTGCGCTCACAGTCAACGGCTATCCCTCAGGCGATTACATCTATGCCGACCGCGAGCAGACGCGGCTCACAGCCTACGTTGGCAACAGCAAGCGCGCCTTCATTCCCGAGGGGGTTATCTACATTGGCCAGATGGCATTCTTCGAGAGCAGGAACTTGTCGGTGGTTGAAATTCCAAGCACCGTTCGCAACATTGGCGGTATGGCGTTTGCCAACTGCACCAATCTCACAAAGGCCAACGTCCCGCAGTCGGTATCTATTTTGGGAAGAAGCGTTTTCCGCGATTGTCCTTATGTTGAGATTGATATTGAGTTCGATAGCGCGCCATACTCATGGAGCAACAAGTGGGATTACACCCTTGAAGAGAAGCAAATCCGCTGGGGCAATGTTGCCGCGCCGCAGCCAACGCCCGTCGCGGTTTCAGAATCCGCCGCCGATTTGCAGGTTTACGCCCACGGCAACGCCATTGTTGTTGAGAACGCCGCCGATGCCATCTACGTTTACGACGCCATGGGCCGCCTGATATGTAGGGACGCGATTAATCGCGTCCGCGCAGAATTGCAGGTAAATGTCGCCGGCATTTACATCGTGAAAGTCGGCACCACCGCCAAACGCGTTATGGTGAATGATTGATATTGGTAGAGACGTCACAGCGTGGCGTCTCCACAAAATTCGGTTTTGAATCTGATAAAATCGGTTAGAGATAAAACAAGAAGGGGCGATGCAAATCGCCCTTTTTTTGTTTTTGGTTGTATGCCCTAACGGGCAGAAATTATAAGAAAATCTAAAACAAAATCATTCAAAATCAGTTGTTTATGAATTTTGTTAAATTTTTAAAACAAATTTTCTAAAAATTACTCGCGTAAGCGACACCGTTAAAAATCTACTTCATCTTGTCGAATCCCTCGCCATAGACACTCATCACCGCCTCCTGCGAGATGAACGCCTGCGGGTCGATTTGCTTGACAATATTGCGCACGGCCTGAACCTGCGTTTTTTTCACAATCGACAGCAGAACCTTCATCTCCTCCTTCGAGTACCAGCCTTGGCCTTCGAGAATGGTCACGCCGCGGTCGAGTTGCGAGGTGATGGCGTCGGCAATTTCGGCATAGTGCTTCGAGAAAATCATCATCTGCACCGATTGCTTCTGGCCAACAAGCACCAAATCAATGCAATAGGTGAGTGTGAACATCGCCACAAAGCCGTAAACCATCTTCTCAACGCTGCCGAAAATGAAGTACGACGAGGCAACCACCATCGCATCGCAAATCATTATGGCGCGGCCAGGCATGATGTCGCGGTACTTGTTGATTATCATTGCAATGATGTCGGTGCCGCCCGTGCTTCCGCCTTGCATGAACACAATGCCGATGCCCAAACCGCCAATGGCACCGCCAATCACGGTGGCCATAAACGCCTCGTTGACAATCGGTTCGGTTATCACGCTACGCAGTATGCGGACAAAAAGCGTAATCATTATAATGCTATAGATGGTTTTCACGCCAAACGATGCCCCTAAAATCTTGAGTCCCAATGCCAAAAGGATAATATTGATGCCGATGTAGGAATACTCAACGGGAAAGTTAGTGGCGTAGAAAATGGCCGAAGCCATACCTGCCACGCCGCCACTAACCACCTGCGCTGGCAGAATGAACGATGCCCAACCAAGCGAATAGATGAACAGCCCAACCGTCATTATGGCGTATGAACGGATGGTTTCTGGTATTGATGCTTGCAATTTCATAACAAAACAATTTTCAATAACACACACAAATCTACAGCAGAATTGGCAAAATGGTTTCGAAAATCGAATGCAAAAAATTTTTTATCCCAAACTGCAACCTTTTCATATTTTCGCATCAATAGTGCGTAACTAAAAACAAAAAACATAATTCGAAAATGAAAAGATTAGCCTTTTTGGCAACATTGATTGTTGCTTTGACAACTTTTGCGCAAGCGCAGACAACACAGACAATCCGTGGACAGGTGACCGACGTGGCGTCGGGTGAGCCAATGACGGGTGCAACCGTTATGGTTGACAATCAGACAACTATGGCAACAACAACTGATGCCGACGGACATTTCGCCATACAGAAAGTGCCCGTGGGGCGGCACACCATCAGGGTGAGTTTTATCGGCTACGAGCCGCTTGAACTTAAAGAGCAGTTGCTGTCGTCGGGCAAGGAGATGGTGCTGAATTTGGGAATGACCGAAAGTGTCGCAACATTGAGCGAAGTGGTGGTTAAACCGCAGGTTAACAAAGAGATGCCGCTCAACGAGATGGCAATGGTGGGCGCCCGAATGTTCAGTGTTGAAGAGGCGTCGCGTTACGCTGGCGGCATTGCCGACCCTGCACGCACGGCGTCGATGTTTCCTGGTGTGGCGTCGAGCGGTGTTTACAACGGCATCAGCATTCACGGAAACTCGCCGCAAATGCTGCAGTGGCGTGTTGAGGGCATCGAGGTGAACAACCCCAACCACTTTGCCGACATCACAATGGCGGGCGGCGGCATTTTCACGTCGCTCAATGGTACGGTGCTGGCCAACAGCGACTTTATGACGGGCGCAATGCCTGCCGAATATGGCAACGCTCTGTCGGGCGCGTTCGATATGAAAATGCGCACGGGCAACAATACCAAATATGAGCACGCTTTCCAACTGGGCACGCTCGGTGTCGATTTCGCTTCGGAAGGCCCGCTGGGCAAGGAATCGGGGGCATCGTACCTTGTCAATTACCGCTACAGTTTTATGGAAATCGCAAAGAAAATGCACGCTATAAATATCAGTCAAACAATGGATTATCAGGATTTAAGCCTAAAACTGAACTTCCCGACCAAACGGGCTGGCACCTTTGCCGTGTGGTTCACTGGTCTGATTGACAATTTTGGCAACGAACTGGCCGACTCGACTGAGTGGGAATCGCTTTGGGACGCTTGCGAATCGTGGGCAAACCAACGCAGTTGCGCTGGCGGTCTGACGCACACCTACCGCTTCGACGGGGGCGGCACGCTTACTTCGTCGGTGGCCTACACGGGCTCTTATTATAAATTGTACTCGAAACTCTTCGACGACAATTTGAAGGAAATGCCGTACTTGGAAGGAAAGAACAGTCAGAACAACCTGATTGTCAGCGTTCAGCATAAGCGGAAAATATCGTCGCGATACACAATGCAGAACGGCGTTGAGTACCGACAGATGAGTTTCAAGGCGTGCGACGACTACGTTCACCGAATTGGTGACCCCGAAATGTACCACGTTTACGACGCCGAGGGCAACACCTGTCTGGCGCGAGCCTACACCAATCACAAAGTGGCTCTGAGTCAGAAGTTTTCGACGGTGGCGGGTATAAATGTTATGTACTTCGGCGTGAACAATCAGACGCTTGTTGAGCCGCGCGTCAGTCTGCAATATCAGGCCACGCCGTCAACCACACTGTCGGCGGCCTACGCAATGAACAGCCGCAAGGAATCGATTGGCGCATATTTTGTTCTGGCCGACGATGGGGCTACGGAAGCCAACAAAGACCTTGGCCTGACGCGCTCGCACCACGTTTCGCTCACTTTCGCGCAGCGCCTTGGCGACAACGCCATTCTGAAGATTGAGCCTTACTATCAATGGCTTTTCGACGTGCCTGTTGAGGAAGGAACAACCTATTCGGCCATCAACGAGCGCAATTTTCTGCAAGTCCGCAAACTGACCAACGACGGTCTGGCCCGCAACTACGGCATCGACCTGACGCTTGAGCGATATCTGAAAAACGGCTTCTACGGAATGTTCACTGGCACAGTCTTCAACTCGGAATACCGCGACGCGCAGCACGAGTGGCACCACACGCTCTACGACCTTGGCTACATTACCAACATTCTGGGCGGAAAGGAATGGATGGTCGGCCTGAACAAGAAGAATGTCTTTGGAATCAATGGCCGTCTGACGGTTATGGGCGGTGGCCGATACACACCTGAAATTGACGGACTTACGCTCGAAGACGTTAAGAACGACCCGCTTTGGGAAATGCCGCTTCAGGAAGACAAGCCTTTCGAGAAGAAAATGGACACCAACGTCGGATTCGCCTTCTCAATGAAATACACCATCAACAAAGAGCACGTGGCGCACCATTTTATTGTTGAGTATCTGAATGTTAAGTCGTTCGAAGGCCGCGGATTCAACACCCGCAAAAACAAGATTGTGGATTACTACACATCGCTCACTTTCCCGAATATTGCTTATCGGATTGAGTTCTAAGGGCGATGGGGTAGAGGCGTACAATAAAAAAAGGGGAGATTGTTCTCCCCTTTCTTATTTTATTATGGTATCATTCTTTTCCTTCACGCCGCTGAATCTCATCGCGGATGTGTGAAGCCTCTTCGTAGTCCTCGTTCGAGATTGACTTGCTGAGCAGTTTTTTTAGTTCCTTCACGCTCAACTTCTCGTACTTGTCGGTGCCGGTGGCTGATGGTTGCGGTTCAGCCTCGGCTTCGGCTTTTTGTGCTTCGGGCTGTTTGGCGGTCTCGTCAACGGCATTGAAGACGATGCCAGCCTTGTCGATAATCTGCTCGGTGGTGTAGATTGGGCAGTTGCAGCGGATGGCCAGCGCCACGGCGTCCGATGTGCGGGCGTCGATTTTCATATACGAGCCGTTGGTCATACACACCAGTTCCGAGTAGAAAATGCCCTCCTCAAGGTGGTAGATGTTCACCTCGGTGATGGTGATGCCGAACGTTTTTGCAAAGTTGATGAACAGGTCGTGAGTGAGCGGGCGCGGCGGATGCAGCCGTTCTAAACCAATGGCGATGGCCTGGGCTTCGAACCCGCCAATGACGATTGGAATGCGGCGGTTGCCGTTCTCCTCGGCCAGAATAAGCGCATAAGCCCCCGACTGGGTTTGGCTGCACGACAGCCCCAAAACTTTGAGTCTAACCTTCGACATTTTCTCTGCTATCTGTTGAGCAAATATAAAAATATATAACACCAAGAGCCCGCCCAACGGCAATAAATCTGAAAAAGAAATTTATCAACCGCGCAAATGGCTGTATATCAGAAGAATTAACTTTCAAAAAATAGCGCCAAAAAAAATGTGTTGAGAAAATCAGATTAATCGATTCAAATGTTTGCAAGTTGAAAAATACTTTCTACTTTTGCCGTCCAAAAGTTATGAAAATATAACACACAAAAGTATGTACGCAATAGTTGAAATTAACGGACAACAATTCAAAGTAGAGAAGGACTCGAAGATTTTTGTTCACCGTTTGGAAGCAGAAGATGGCGCAGTTGTTGACTTCGACAAAGTTTTACTGGTCGACAACGAAGGCAGCATCAAAGTAGGAACGCCGGTTGTTGAAGGCGCAAAAGTATCAGCCAAGGTGCTGACACAGGTTAAGGGTGATAAAGTGATGGTATTCAAGAAGAAACGCCGCAAAGGTTATCAGAAGATGAATGGCCACCGCCAACAGTTCACTCAAATTCAAATTGAAAACATTAAAGCATAATAAACTATGGCACACAAGAAAGGCGTCGGCAGTTCAAAGAACGGTCGTGAATCAGCAAGTAAGAGATTGGGCGTTAAGATTTTCGGTGGCCAGGCCGCTGTTGCCGGCAACATCATCGTTCGCCAAAGGGGCACACAGCACCATCCGGGCAACAACGTAGGTTTGGGCAAAGACCACACCCTGTTCGCTCTTGTAGATGGCACAGTTTCTTTTGTTAAGAAACGTGACAACAAATCGTACGTATCGGTTATTCCTGCCGAAGCATAGATTTTTAATCAAGTAAGATAAGAAAGGGGCTGACCGTCGTTCGATGGCATCCTCTTTTTTGTTTTATACCACGCAAACAAATACAAATCAATATGTTAACTCTCAAGTTAATTCAAGAGAACCGCGATGCAGTCATTGCGGGACTGAAAATCAAAAACTTCGACGCAGAAACCTATATTGACCAGATTCTGGCAAAGGACGACGAGCGCCGCACCACACAGAAAGAGCAGGACGACACTCTTGCTCAAATCAACGCCATATCGAAACAGATTGGCCAACTCTTCAAGGAAGGCAAGGCTGCCGAAGCCAACGAACTGAAGCAGAAGAGCACCGAACTTGGCGAGAAACAGAAGGCTCTGGCCGCAAAACTCGACGCCATCACCGCTGAGTTGAACGACATTCTGGTGCGCCTGCCCAACCTGCCCTACAAACTGGTGAAACCTGGCAAAGGCGCTGAAGACAACGAGATTGTGAAACTTGTCGACGACAAGATTCCTCATCTGCCCGAAGATGCCAAACCGCACTGGGAACTGGCAAAAGACTATGATTTGATTGATTTCGAACTCGGCGTGAAAATCACCGGCGCCGGATTCCCCGTTTATAAAGGCAAAGGCGCCAAACTGCAGCGCGCGCTCATCAGTTTCTTCCTCGAAGAGAACGAGAAAGCCGGCTATCTTGAGATTGAGCCGCCTTTGATGGTGAACGAGGCATCGGGCTACGGCACCGGCCAACTGCCCGACAAGGAAGGCCAGATGTATCACGTCAACCTCGACAATTTGTACCTGATTCCGACGGCCGAAGTGCCTGTGACAAACCTCTACCGCGATGTGATTGTATCGTCGAAAGACCTGCCAATTAAGAACACCGCCTACAGCGCCTGCTTCCGCCGCGAAGCCGGCTCATACGGCAAAGACGTGCGCGGTCTGAACCGTCTGCACCAGTTCGACAAGGTTGAGATTGTATGCATTGAGCACCCGTCGCGCTCATACGAGACTCTGGACAAGATGGTGGCTCACGTTGAGTCGCTTGTGCAGAAGTTGGGCCTGCCCTATCGTATTCTGCGCCTCTGCGGTGGCGATATGAGTTTCACATCGGCAATGACCTACGACTTTGAAGTGTTCTCGGCCGCACAGAAACGCTGGCTCGAAGTTAGTTCGGTATCGAACTTTGAGACCTTCCAGGCCAACCGTCTGAAACTGCGCTTCCGCGACGAAGAGACAAAGAAAACGCAGTTGTGCCACACACTGAACGGCAGTTCGCTGGCTTTGCCGCGCATTGTGGCCGCCCTGCTCGAGAACAACCAGACACCCGAAGGCATCAAACTGCCCGAGTGCATCCAGAAGTTTATGGGCTGCAGCATGCTGACGAAATAATTATTCTATAAGAGATAAAACAAAGCCCGGCCAACTTGGTCGGGCTTTTTTGTTTGGATTATAGATTAAGCAGATTTGAATCTGCTTAATCTATAATTGGCACCTAAGCCACTCAATATTAATAGTTTGCGCGTATATTCTAAAATTCACAAGCCTCGTTTCTGCTATATTTTAGGTCAAAAATAGGCTCAAAAAGGCTTAATTTTTGCAAAAAACAAATATTAAGCAGATTTAATTCTGCTTGTTAATGATTGTGATATAGTTTATGGCTACAATCGCCTTTTGATTTGCTTTAAATACCAATCTATCAATTATGCGAATCTATATTGACTAGTTTGTTGATTGTAAGCCAATCTATAGTATGTAATTGAGTTGGTGACAAATTCAGTTAAAGTACTATTGCAAAAAAAACAGGCATTAAGTATGTTTACAAACTGATTTTGATGTGTGGAAACGTGGAAAACCTTAATAAATATACCGTAATCGATCTCTTCGCAGGTTGTGGAGGTTTATCGCTTGGTTTGTATCAGGCGGGATGGAAAGGTTTGTTTGCCATTGAAAAGAATGCATTTGCATTTGAAACATTGAAATACAACCTGATTGACAACAAAAAACATTTTGATTGGCCTGATTGGTTGCCACAAACCGAGCACGATATTAACGAAGTGCTTGAAAAATATCCGGAGCAATTAAAATCACTGCAAGGTAAAGTGGATTTAGTTGCTGGCGGACCTCCGTGTCAAGGATTTTCTATGGCAGGGAAACGTGTAGAGGAAGATGTTCGAAACCAATTAGTGTTTTCTTACATTAAATTTATTGAATTGGTGCAGCCCAAAATGATTCTTTTTGAGAACGTAAAAGGCTTCACCTATGCTTTTGACAAGAATAAAAAAGATGGCACCGAACCTTATTCACGTAAGGTAATACGCGGTTTGAAAAAACTGGGATATAATGTAAAACCACACGTCATAGATTTTTCCAATTATGGCGTTCCGCAGCGACGCAAGCGATTTATTCTTGTAGGTATTAGAGATGAAATTGGTTCTCCCGAGAATTTTGAGAAATTTTTGATGGAAAACAGAGATGCATTCTTGTCGCAGAAAGGGCTTAAATCTACCACCACATTGCAGGATGCAATTTCTGATTTACTTCGCTCTAACGGAGAAGAACCTACACCCGACAGGAAAGGTTTTTATTCTGGCAAATACGGCAAGAATAAGTTGACTGCATACGAAAAATTGATGCGAGGTGATTATCCTAAAGAGCACGAGATAGCAGACAGTCATAGTTTTGCAAAGCAAACACCTGACAAAATCGCCTGCTATAAACGGTTGTTGGCCGAATATCCGCAACGCGGCAAACGAATTGACGGAAAAGCTCGGGAGCCATGGGGAATTATGCAGCGCGGGATTACAGTTTTAGACCCGAACGCTGTTTCGCCAACCATTACCGGACATCCAGACGACTACTTGCATTACTGCGAACCCCGCATCATGACCGTTCGCGAGTGCGCCCGCATACAATCGTTTCCTGATTGGTACGAAATCAAGAAGAAATACACCACTGGTGGCAAGATGCGCAAGGTGGAAGTGCCTCGCTATACCCAAATTGGCAATGCCATCCCGCCGTTGTTTGCGGAACAGGCAGGAATAGTTTTATTAAATATGCTACGATATGGAACAGATGCAGTTTAAAATAAGTTCATTTTTAAAAGATCTTATTGGACGAGAATTGATAACTGATGAATTCGTGGCAGTTTTCGAATTGGTTAAGAATTCCTTCGATGCACATGCAAAAAAAGTAAAAGTTATTTTTGAAAATCAATATGACTTGACAAACGCCAGAATTATCATTTGGGATAATGGACGAGGAATGGACAAATCAGATTTACAAAACAAATGGTTGTTTGTTGCGCATTCTGACAAAAGGGATGGAACGGAGGACAAAGATTACAGAGATAAAATCCAACACAAACGCACCTTTGCCGGAGCTAAAGGTGTTGGTCGCTTCTCTTGTGATAGATTGGGAAGGTATCTTAATCTTCTTTCAATTAAAGACGCACCTAATGCTTTAATAGAGAATCTTAAGATAGATTGGACTTCTTTTGAACAAGACTCAAATCAGGAATTCATAGATATCAAAGTGGAACATGATAATTTATCAACAACAAACTATGAAGATTTTCAGAAAGGAACAATTTTAGAGATCTCTGGACTGCGAGATATATGGGATAGAGATAGGATAAAGAAATTGAAAGTGTCCTTGGAAAAGCTTATTAACCCCATACAGGGGAATGATGTTAACGATTTTGCGATTGAGATTATTGCCAACGACGAGTTATTACAAGATCAGAAAGAAACAGATGATAGGGACAAGGTTAATGGTGTTGTTCGAAATATTGTTTTTGAACGATTAGGATTAAAGACAACTCAGATCAAAGTGAGTATTACAAATCATGGTGGAACAATCACAACAACATTAACAGACAGAGGTACAGATATATATACTTTAACGGAGCGCAATCCATATGATAAATTATATGATATAGATATTGTATTGTTTGTATTAAATAGAGCCGGGAAAATCAACTTCAAAAAAATAATGGGTGTTGATTCCGTTAAATACGGTTCCGTTTTTATTTACAAAAATGGATTTCGCATATATCCTTTTGGAGAGGAAGGTGATGATACTCTAAAAATAGACCGACGCAAGCAGCAAGGTTTTTATCGTTTCTTGGGAACCCGTGATTTATTGGGCCGCATTGAGATTAATGGCGAACGATCTGATTTAAGAGAAACCACTAGTCGTGATGGTGGATTTGTTAAAAATGAATCATGGAATCAGTTAGTCGAGTTTTTCTATGACAAAGCATTACGCCGTCTTGAAACTTATACCGTAGGTATCATTAAATGGGGTGATGAAAAGTTTGACAAAGAGACAGGTGAAATTATTCAGCCAGAACTAAAGCCCGAAGATGTTAAAGACAAAATATTGAACATTATTTCTAATTTGACAAAAGCAAAAGAGGTAATTGATGTTCAATATAATCAGGATTTTTTGCAAATCTACGAATCTAAACAGGAGAGAAGTGCCACTCAACTTGTGAAAAATCTCACCCGTATGGCTGAAGAGACAAATAATCCACAATTTGTCAAACAGGCAAAAGCTGTTGAACGTCGTGTGGCTGAGCTCAAACAATCGGTTGGAGAATTAGAAAAAGAGAATGCTAACAAAGAAGAAGAAAATAAAAAGAATCAAGAAAAAATTCAACAACTGAATACAGAAAATTTATTCTTATTATCTGATGTTCCGAATGATACTAAAGAATTCAAAAGTTTGCAACATCATATAACTCATACATCTAATTCTATTGCAGAATATATTGCATCTGCTACCGAATCATTAATTAATGGAGAGACGGAAAAAGCTTTGGAATATATGCGTTATGCAGAACTTGAAAATCAGATGATACTGACATTATCTAACTTTGTTAGTAAAGCAAAATTTGACACGAAAGTAAATAAGATAACTGATGATATTATAACATTTATTGATGAATATATCAACAATCTATATCTTCTAACACATAAAAAGATTAAGATTAATATTGAAAAGACTTCATATAAGCACATATACAAATTTGTTCCAATAGAGGTTATTATTTTAGTTGACAACATCCTTAATAATGCACCAAAACATCATGCCAAAAATGTAGATATTTCATGGCACAAAAATGAAGACCACATAGAATTACACATCTCTAATGATGGAGATACTCTATCCGATGAGCTACTGCCACATATCTTTGAATATAGGTTCTCTACGACGGGTGGCGGAGGCATCGGATTATATTACGCAAAAGAAATTATTACCCGAATGAATGGTTTTATTTCGGTAAATAATAAGAGAACAAAAGGTGTAGAATTTATTATATCGTTCAAAAAATGAGAATAAAATATAATATTCTTTGGGTTGATGACCGCAAAGAAACATTCATACGACTTGGACACGACAAACATCTTATAGATTATGTAAGTCGTTTATTCTTTGAGCCACATTTAACAATGTGTGAGAACATTGAAGAAGCGAAAGCCGCCTTGGGCACTCAATCTTTTGATGTAATATTCTCGGATTACAACATTAGCGATAGCAAGACAGACGAGCAAGGTGATGATTTTATTGAATATGTACGTGAGCAGAACGTAAATACTGAAATACTTTTTTACTCTGCCATGGAGGAATTACCTACAATACACGTAAATCGTATATCTTTTTTCTCATTTGCAGGAAAGGCTGGTGCTTACCATGAACTTTTAGCACAAATGGAACTGTTAATAGAACTCACCGTAAAAAAGCTAAACGACATAACTGCATTACGAGGTCTTGTTATGGCAGAGGTGAGTGAACTGGATGTCTTAATGGAACAAATCATTTTAGCATATTTCAATTCTCCAGAGAGAATGCGTACATTCCATGACCACATCACGGCGAATCGAGAAAAAACTTGGCATAAAATGCTAAATTCTAGTACTCAGTGCGATAAGCAATGTTTTCACATATGGCGTGAAAAAGATCTAACAGAATATGTCAGCAAATTAGATTCTTCACAAAAAGCGCATGCCATTAACATTGTGCTTTCAGATATTGACTCTGCTCATGCTATTTGTACAGATACCACATTTTTCAAAAACTATGATGATTCTATCATTCTCAATCGAAATAACTTAGCCCACTGCATTAGTATAAAAGATAAAAATGGAAATGAAATCTTAAAAACATGGAATGGAGATAAAATATACAATGATGACGAATTCCGCATTATGAGAGCAAACATTATTAAATATCACAACATGTTTACATCATTATTGACCACATTAACCATGTCCGCATAAAGCAATGGTAATATTAAGATGGATGATTTTACCACAGAGGATTTATTAAAACGAATAAAATAGACTAAATATCATTGTTCCGTAATACAGCGCCAAACCGCGATTTCTTGGCATATCATAGAAGATAGAATTTTTAAAGGTAAATGAATCCAAATAAAACATATTATGCTGATGACAGACTAAATAATTGTTGTGCATATTGCGGTGGTTTTGCTGAGACCGAAGATCATGTCCCCTCTCGTTGCTTTCTTGACAAACCTTACCCACAAAACATGCGTGTCGTACCATGCTGTCAAAAATGCAATCATGATTTTTCTATAGATGAGGAATATGTTTCTTGTTTAATCGATTGCATGAAGGAAAAGACAACGAATACTAATTTAATAAGAAGGAAGAAAACACGAAAAACATTATCTCACTCATTTGGGTTGTCGGAAAGGATAAAAAGTCAATTTCGAAAATTTGCAGACATTGAAATTTGTGATATTGAAAAGAACCGATTTGAACTTGTTATGTCCAAATTGGCATTTGGACATTTAGCACATGAGAACAGTTCAATAAATTGGGATTCAGAATATAAGGTTGATATGTGGTTATTAGAAAATATGTCTAACCTTTTATTGAATGATTTTGAAAATCCATATTCTGGAGATGTTGTTCCCGAAGTTGGTAGTAATAGTTTATCTCGCATTCTAGTTGGGTTAGATGATTCTGCAATTTGTTGTGATTGGGTAATGGTTCAAAATGGAAGATATCGGTATTGTGTTTCCCCTGATAGTACAAAAGTTAAATTTGTTATCGCAGAGTATTTGGCTGTTGAAGTATCAATTATGAGCCATAATGTTTAAATGTGGGAAAGTTTGTGATACTTCTGTCCTTATGCAATACAACTTATTTATATTTGAGTAAAATAATTTGAGTAAAAAATTGACAATTGGCTCAAAGCAAACAATCACACCAAATTAATAAAGTCTGTGCCAGACTCGCCCCACAATTATCAACACCCCTTACAACATTTCCAACTTTCCTTATCTTTGCCTTTGCCGTTTTGCTATGGCAAAATGGCTCTGCAT
This sequence comes from Salinivirgaceae bacterium, assembly GCA_016284875.1. GTDB lineage: Bacteria > Bacteroidota > Bacteroidia > Bacteroidales > SZUA-534 > RUG13583. The sequence continues at coordinate 33,674 of JAEEPS010000008.1, forward strand.
ACATTAAGCGTCACCTTTTTATTGGCGCAAACACCCACGTTGTTTGTATGTAGATATTGAATAAGATTTTGAAAACATAGTCCGATTTTTAGGTGTTTGTAGGGCAAGGGAAATATAATACTGTGATAAAGGTAGGTACATTATTTAGTGGTATTGGTGCATTTGAACACGCATTAAAGCAGTTGAACATACAACATAAAATTTTGTTTGCTTGCGACAATGGGGAAAGGGAATTGCCTCTTACTTATGGCGATTTATTTAAACTTACTGCAGGTCTTAATGATGAACAATTGTATTCATTTTGTGAAGAATACATTAGTAAAATTGGTGTGAAGAAAGATTTACGCAAATTGGAAACAGACTTATTGTTTCAACTTGCACATAAAACGGAAACGCCCCCCCAAACAAATGTTGTAGTTGAATACAATAAAGTTGGCAGAAAGAGTCCTGTAAAACACAAACTTGCTATAACACAAGAACAAATCATTGCCTTAACCCCCAATATGACAATGAAACAACGCGAACAATATGTTAAAGCGTTGTATGATAATATGCCAGAGCACAACTATGTGAAAGATGCCTATTTCGCCAATTATGATGTTACAGATGCAGAATGGCACGAAGATATACGGTTTTTGGATGCAAAAGAATATGAAGGTAATTTGGACATTTTAATTGGTGGCAGCCCTTGCCAAAGTTTCTCTAATTATGGAAAGAAACTTGGTTTAGAAGATGTTAGGGGTACATTGTTTTATGACTATGCACGTGTCATAAATGAAGCCAAACCTAAAGTCTTCATATACGAAAATGTAGAAAACGTAACAAAAAATGATGGTGGGAAAACTTGGAAGGCAATGTTTTCTGTATGGCAATCATTAGGTTATCACATTGAATGGGACATTTTGGATGCCAAAGATTATAATCACCCTCAATTAAGAAGCCGCCTTTTCCTCATTGGATTTAGAGAAGATATATACACCAAGCCATATACTTTCCCCGAAAAAATGGAATTGAAACATAAAAGCACAGAATACCTTGAAAAAGGGGAAGTAAGTGATATATACTATCTTGGGAAAAAAGGGTTTGAGTGGATTACAACACCAGAAAAGAATTTAAGGCGGTCAAGAGTAAACCAAGATGTAATTGGCTGTGAAACTGCCTATCAGCAAGACAATTGGATTGGTGATTTTAGAGTTGAGAAACCCAAACCCCACCACTATAATGATGAGCGCATTTATGTAGGTAAATTTGATTTCAAAGATGGTAAAGGTCTTGTTGATGCCGTAGGCCGCAAAATGACACCACGCGAATGTATGAATTTGATGGGGTTTGATGATAGTTTTAAAATAGTTGTCAATGACAGCATTGCTTATCGCCACGCAGGTAACTCAATTGTTGTCCCTGTGTTAAAAGAAATAATAAAAACCCTCATTCCATATTTGTAAACTCTTTTAAAATAATGTATTATGGCAATTCAGTTTGGTACAGTAGATGGTTTGGTAAATATTTCCGAGAGTATTATTCAACTTTTTGTACACGGAATAGGTGCCTTTAATTCATTAGGTGGTCCTGTTTATGCAAAAGAAAAAAACATTGCATATGGTATTGCGTTTCAAAGGTTTGTGGAACCTGTATATTCACAAGCAAAAGAACATTTTGAAATTGAAAGTATAAACATTGCTGTATATTCACAAAATGGTAATGAGCAAAGCCCCGCGCGTGCAACTTTTTGCAGGAAAATGGGATTGTTGGAAATAAATGAGCCAGCGGGAGTTTTTCGGTTGACACCTTTAGGCTGTGCTATTTTGAATAATGACATAACAATTCAAGAATATGCCTTCATTCTACTATCAAAATTAGGCGTATTTAAAGATGGTAATTATGTAGATAATGTATTTAATGTTATCGCCACATACTATCAAACCAACACGGTGCTTTCAAATGCAAGTTTGTTAAAATATTTAAAAGAGAAAAACAATGACACTTCATTTGAGAAAACCAGAGATGACATAATTATTAATGCATTCACATTTGCTAATCTTATAACAAAAATTGACAAAGAAACTTATATACTAACAAATACAGGTTATGCTTTAATATTTTCGGATTTTTGCAATCATAAATCAGCATTGACACCCGCAGTACTTGATGGTGATTCTAATTATAGTAAATACATTGGTGCATTAGATTATGGTATATTTGATATCCTAAATAAGGATAATGAATATATATACACCAAAATTTTTCCCAACCTTAAAAAATACATTAAAAAAAGTGGAGTTGGCAATAAAAACGATAACAATACAACAACCCTTCAACAAATCTTCTACGGAGCCCCAGGTACAGGCAAAAGCCACGAAGTAAAGAAACTGACAGGAGAATTGTTGGATAACGGAGAAGAACAAGATTTGCCCAATGTGTTCCGTACAACTTTCCATCCAGATACAGATTATGCTTCTTTTGTAGGATGTTATAAACCTACCATGAAACCGACATCCAAAGAGGAAAAGACTTTGACCGGCAAAGATGAAGAGATAGTATATGAATTTGTGCCGCAAGTCTTTACAGACGCTTATGTTTACGCATATAACAATCCCTCGAAACCGGCTTATCTGGTAATCGAAGAAATCAATCGCGGTAACTGCGCACAAATTTTTGGCGACCTGATCCAACTATTGGATAGAAAGGATGGTAAATCCGAATACAAAATCAAAGCCGACAAGGACTTGGCAAAATATCTTAACGAAGCCAAAGATAAAAATGGTCAAGATATTTTGACGAATAAAGAAGGCATCAAAGACGGAAAGCTCTGTTTGCCAGCAAATCTGCATATCCTTGCCACCATGAACACCTCCGACCAGAGTCTGTTCCCCATGGACAGCGCTTTCAAGCGCCGTTGGGAATGGGAATATGTGCCCATCAATTATGATACAAACATCAATTCTGGCGATTTTGAAATCACCATCGGCGACAAATCTTATTCGTGGGTTGACTTCATCAAGCAAGTGAACAAGAAGATTTTCGACCTTACCCAAAGCGAAGACAAGCAAATGGGTAACTTCTTCATCAAACATTCCATTGATGAAGTAGGTTTCAAGAGCAAAGTGATGTTCTATCTCTGGTACGAAGTACTGCGCGATGAGACGGAAAACAACAAGTATTTCTTTTACGGGGAAACAACCGATGATGGCAAATTGAGCAAATTCACTTTCAAAGACCTGTACGGAGACCAAGCGACAGATACATTGCAGCAATTTATGGAATACCTGAAGGTTACTCCTAAATGAAAATTCTCATTGAGCAATACGGCTACGCAAAGGACAAGTTGAGTGCCATACTCGACCCGCACTACTTCACGGAACTGCGTGACGGAAAAGCCAAGATACCTTACGTGGGTTATTTCCTGTCGCACAAGATTCCTGACATGGTATTTATCCTGCCGAAAGTGTTCATTATCGATGGTAAAGCGTTTGGAGAATACGATCCGGAAGAGATTGTCGACTTCGAGCAACTCAAGCCAGATCACAAAAAAAATGTGTTCAGTCTATCCGTATGGGTATACCGAGCCATCAAACTCTATTTCCAACGCAAAGACAAGACAGGAGAGGAAACGGAAATATTGCAGAACGTGGTTTTCCACCAAGGTCCGAGAAGCGAGACAATGATAGATATTGTGCTTTCTCTGCTGAAGTTTGACAAAGAGCACAAGAACTTGTTTGCCTATATTACCCGCCTCAAACATTCCGGACAGAACAAGATACATTGGCAGAAAACAATCTCCCGAACACAGGCACTCATCCAAAACGGAGATCCCATTTATATCCAACCTCACACCAAACAGAAAGGCATCAACTTCGACGAAGAACTGATTGTGCTGTTTTATTCGGTACTGAACTATCTGGCACAGGAATTCAAGTTCAACGTCCGTCCGGTATTCGGGTATGACTTGCTTAAACCCGAAACCATTCAATCCATGATAGGCAGCGGAAAAGGCGTTCGTTTACTCCGTCAAAACCGTCGCGAATATTTCACGGACGAGATGGTGCTGTTGTGGAACCTGCTATTCACGTTCTTTGAGCAATCGCAATATGTCCAAAGCAAGGACAACGACGACGAGCAGGCTATGCTTGTCCGCGAGTTCAACCTTGTATTCGAGGATATGATTGATTCACTCATCGGAGACAATGACATCCGCGGTGGATTAAAGGAACAGAAAGACGGAAAGATAATCGACCATATCTACCGCGATAATGCGCTGATAGAGGACAAGAAGCAAATCTATTTCATCGGCGACAGCAAGTATTACAAAGATGACAACGACATCGGTCCGAATTCTATCTACAAGCAATTCACATACGCCAAGAATGTCATACAATACAATATTGATTTCTTCAACAGCAACCCTCAAGAGTTTGAGTCGGAGAACTTATTATACAGAGACAACAAGACCGAGGGCTACAATATCACACCGAATTTCTTTATTCGCGGACATCTGCAAGCCGGCAAACTGGACAATTATAGTGATGACAACTTGCAATTGGAAAAAACGAGTGACGGTAAGGAATACAGGATCTCTTATCATTTTGAGAACCGGCTCTTTGACCGCGACACGCTTATTCTGCAAACATACAACATCAACTTTCTTTTTGTGCTTGCGTGCTATGTGCAAGGTGCAGGGGAGCATACGCAAGAACTCAGAGTTAAATTCCGAAACAATATCAAAAAAGTTCTTCAGTCGCAGTATAAGTTCTATGCTATCAAACCTAAAGTACAGGAAGAAGCGGAAGCGTTTATGCATGACAATTTCCAACAGGTGCTTGGCAAAGTGTTTGCGCCTTATGCCGCTTCCACCAACTGCATGGCAATGGCTTTGGACAAGAATGTGGATAATACCGCCACGCTTAACCTGATTGGCAAGTATTTCTACTGGCACCCAATTCCCCAAGACCATTTGGACACAGATCTCGTTTTATTGTTTAGCGAGGAGGAGAAGACTCAACTTCATGTCACAGTTCCTGCGATAGATAAAAATGCCAGATGCATCATTACGGCGCTTGTTAGAAAGAGTGATAAGAATTACGACAAGTATAATACTGGAGAAGCAGAAGATTATATCATGGAATCGGTTCCTGCGGTTAGTTTGATGAGCATCAAATATTTGATGCCTATGGTTTCGTATGACTTGCAAGGATACTATGAAGTGACCGATATGAGGATCCATCCCAAATCCGGTGCTATGAAATTCTATTTAGGACATTTCTTCTCGTTAGGCGGAAAGCCAGTTAATATCGCCGGAAAAATGCGACACGGAGAATTGATAAATTTTGAATACATAGAGCGGTTATATAATGAAGATAATTAGCGACAATAATGGATAAAGATAATCTAATAAAGAATATACACAATTATGATTACAAACGAAATCAAAACAATTATTGCCGACATACAAGCTTCTCCCAAAGAATGCGAGTGGGTGGAGATAAAGCAGAACAACTATAACCCGCAATTAATCGGAGAATATATTTCAGCTTTATCAAATGGTGCTGCGTATATGGGTCAATCTAAGGGTTATCTTGTTTTTGGTTTAAAAGATGATACGCATGAAATTGTCGGGACAGATTATAATCCTACAAATGAAAAAATAGGCAATCAGGAATTGGAAAACTGGATTGCCACACAATTGTCCCCACGTATTGATTTTGTAATCCATAATGACATTGTAATCAACGAAAAAAGGGTTGTCCTATTTGTCATTGATTCAGCAGGTAACACACCTGTCAAGTTTAGAGGTGTAGCATATACAAGAGTTGGTTCATACAAGAAACCATTAGCCGAGCATCCTGAAATCGAACGAAAAATATGGCAAAATACTCATAATAACTGTTTTGAGACTAAAATAGCCAAAAGCGGATTAAATGCAGATGAGGTATTAGATTTGATTGATTACGCATCTGTATTTAAATTACTGCACATTCCATTTCCAGAAACTAAAACTGCTATTTTAGATAAATTAGCGGAGGAGAAGTTAATTCATAAACGTGCTTCATGCTATGATATCACTAACTTAGGAGCAATCCTTTTTGCTACCAATTTGCAAGTTTTTGATATGCTTTCCCGTAAAGCAGTTCGTGTTATTTTCTATAAGGGGACCAATAAACTACATGCCATACGAGAACAAGTCGGGAATAAAGGATATGCCATCGGCTTTGAAGGTTTAGTAAATTATATCAACGAACGATTACCTATAAATGAGGAAATTGGAAAAGTATTACGAAAAGACAATCCTATCTATCCGGAAATAGCTATTCGTGAGTTTGTGGCAAATGCACTTATTCATCAAGATTTTTACATGGGCGGTATGTCTCCAATGATTGAAATATATACCAATCGGATGGAAATATCTAACCCAGGTAAGCCGCTAATTGATGTGCTTCGATTCATAGACCATACTCCTATCAGCCGAAATGAACTTCTCGCGTCTATTATGCGACGGATGAATTTCTGTGAGGAACGAGGAAGTGGTGTGGATCGAGCATTGCATCAATGCGAATTATTCCAACTTCCAGCTCCCGATTTTATAAAAGATGATTTTAGTACAAAAGTTGTCATGTTTGCTCCTCAAACATTACGTCAGATGAATAGGGAGGATAAAATTAGAGTTTGTTATCAGCATTGTTGCTTGAAATATGTAGCAGGTGAAAAAATGACCAACGAAAGTTTAAGAAGCCGGTTAGAAATTTCTGATGCCAATTATTCTATTGCTTCACGTATTATATCAGATACCATTTCTGCTAACTTAATACGATTGGACGACAAAAACAAATCAAGGAAGTATGCGCAATATGTACCGATATGGTCGTAATCTTATGTGACGGCAGAGTGATTAAGCAATCATTTTTGTTACTTAACCAACTGTAAATCAGTTATATCATTATGTGACTATTATGTGATTGAGATGTAATATGTATTATTGTATACCCCTATGCCCGACCCACTAACACCCGAACAACGGCACCTTTGCATGTCGCATATCCGCAGCCGCAACACCAAGCCTGAGTTGAAGGTGCGGCAATGGCTGTGGCATCACGGCTATCACTATAGGCTCAATGTCAAGAGTGTGCCTGGCAAGCCCGACATTGTGATGAGGCGCTTCCGCACAGCCATTTTTGTCAACGGCTGCTTCTGGCACGGGCACAGCGGTTGCGACAAGTTTCGGATGCCAAAGAGCAACGTTAATTTCTGGCAGGCTAAAATCAGCCGCAACCGTGAGCGCGACCAGCACAACTATCAGACTTTGCTCGAAAACGGTTGGCAGGTGATTGTGGTTTGGGAATGTCAACTCACAACCGCGCTCATTGAGCAGACAATGCGCCTGGTTGAACTGCGGCTCAATCAGAATTTTCTGTCGATTTACAAGCCAAAACCCAAGCCATACGCCATGCCAATCGACGAGCCGCTGCCAATGGCGGCTGAGAGCCAGTCAGCCTATGGCAAACAAGATAAATAAACAAAAAAAGCCACCCCGCAAGGTGGCTTTTTCATTGTATACAAATCTGATTATCAGATAACTACATTCACAATCTTGCCAGGAACAACAATCACCTTCTTCGGTGTTTTGCCGTCGAGCCATTTGGCGGCCGATTCGTGCGACAGGGCCGTCTCTTGAACTTGCTGAACGGGCGTGCCCACGGGCAGTTCAATCATAAAGCGGGTCTTGCCGTTGAACGATACGGGGTAGGTCACCACGTCTTCGGTCAGTTTCGACTCGTCCAATGCGGGCCACGGCTCGTATGCCAGCGACTCGGTGCCGCCGTACATCTGCCACAACTCTTCGGCAAGGTGCGGGGCGAACGGCGCCAGAATCTTGGCAAAATCGCGGGCCACGCCAACCGAGACCTTCTTGGCCTTGTAGCAGGCGTTGGTGAATATCATCATTTGTGAGATTGCGGTGTTAAAGCGCAGATTCTCAATATCATCGGCAACCTTCTTGATTGTCTTGTGCAACTCTTTTACAACGGCGCTGTCGTCGGCCAGGCCATCAACCACGTTCTCTTTCTCGCTGAAGAAGCGGAACACGCGCGCCAGGAAGTTGAACACGCCCTTCACACCGCTTTCGGCCCACGGCTTCACGGCGTCGAGCGGACCCATAAACATCTCGTAAAGGCGTAGACTGTCAGCACCATAGTGGGCAATCACATCGTCGGGGTTGACAACGTTTTTGAGCGATTTCGACATCTTGGCAACAATCTGACGCAACTCAACGCCCGTCTCTTTGTGGAAGAATTTGCCGTCGCGCTCTTCAACCATATCCGAAGTGACCTTGGCGCCCGCCATCGTCTCGTAGGCGAAAGCCAGAATCATTCCTTGGTTGAACAGTTTCTGATAGGGCTCGTCGGTGTGGACAATGCCCAAATCGAACAGAACCTTGTGCCAGAAACGGCTGTAGAGCAAGTGAAGCACGGCGTGCTCGGCGCCGCCCACATACAAATCGACGGGCAGCCAGTAGTTTTCGGCTTCAACCGAGAATGGCGCAGAGTCGTTCTTGGGGTCGGTGTAGCGCAGATAGTACCAGCACGAGCCCGCCCATTGCGGCATTGTGTTGGTCTCGTAGCGGCCGCGGCGTCCGTTCTTGTCAACCACTGTGAGCCAGTCGGTTGCGTTGGCCAGCGGCGACTCGCCCGTGTCGCTCGGCTCGTACTTGGTGAGTTCGGGCAGCGTGTGCGGCAGGTCCTTCTCGTCAACGGTGGTCACTTCGCCGTCTTCCCAGTGGATAATGGGGAACGGCTCGCCCCAGTAGCGTTGGCGGCTGAACAGCCAGTCGCGGATTTTATAGTTGACGGTGGCTTTGCCCAGATTGCGCTCGGCCAGCCAGGCAATCATCTTGTCAATGGCGTCCTTCTTGTTCAGGCCGTCAAGGAAGCCCGAGTTGACGTGGATTCCGTCTTCGGTCCAGGCCTGCTGCTGAACATCGACTTCCGATTTCAGAACTTCGATAATCGGCAGGTTGAATTTTTTGGCGAATTCCCAGTCGCGCGTGTCGTGGGCGGGAACGGCCATAATGGCGCCCGTGCCGTAGCCCATCAGCACGTAGTCGGCAACCCAGATTGGGATGAGCGTGCCGTTGACGGGATTTTTGGCGTAGCGGCCCGTGAAGACGCCCGTTTTCTCTTTGGCCAGTTCGGTGCGGTCCAAATCGGATTTCATCGAAGCCTGACGGCGATATTCTTCAACGGCGGCGCGTTGCTCGTCGGTTGTAATTTGCTCAATCATAGGGTGCTCGGGTGCGATAACCATATAGGTTGCACCGAACAGGGTGTCGCAGCGGGTGGTGTAGACGGTGAGTTTGGCGTCGAGTCCGTCGAGCGCGAAATCGACTTCGGCGCCCGTTGAGCGGCCAATCCAGTTGCGCTGCATATCCTTCACGCCAGCGGGCCAGTCGAGAGTGTCGAGACCTTTGAGCAGGCGCTCGGCATACAAAGGAATGCGCAACATCCACTGTTTCAGATTCTTGCGATTCACTTGGCAGCCGCATTTCTCGTGCGAGCCGTCGTTCAGCACTTCTTCGTTGGCGCAGACGGTCTTGCAGTTGGGGCACCACCAAACCTGTGCGTTGTCGTAGTATGCAAGACGCTGTGAGTCAACGTATTTCTTCACTTCGGCATCGCCTTTGGCCTTAACATCGGCGGGAATGGGCAGTTCCGAAATGGGGCGGCCCTTTTGAAGGTCTTTATCGAACCAGGTGTTGTAGAGTTTAATGAAAATCCACTGTGTCCACTTGTAATATTTTGGGTCAGTGGTGTTTATCTCGCGGTCCCAGTCGTAACTCAAGCCCAGCGACTTGATTTGGCGGCGGAACGTGTCGCAGTTCTTTTTGGTGGTAATGGCGGGGTGAGTGCCCGTTTGAATGGCGTACTGCTCAGCAGGCAGGCCAAAGGCGTCCCAGCCCATCGGGTGAAGCACGTTGAAGCCGCGCATACGCTTGTATCGGCTCACAATATCGGTGGCCGTGTAGCCTTCGGGGTGGCCTACGTGCAGCCCCGCCCCCGACGGATAGGGGAACATATCGAGAGCGTAGAATTTCGGTTTCGATTTGTCCAAAACAGTTTTGAAAGTCTTATTTTTTTCCCAATAAGCCTGCCATTTCTGTTCGATTTCGGTAAAATTGTATTCCATAAATCATTGAATTTAAGAGACGTGCAACCGCCCCGTGATTTGTTTTAATTTGTGGCAAAACTAAAAAAAATCGCGAAAATTGATTGTTATTGTCCTAAATCGTGCTGATGTCAGCCAACGCTTGCCGCATTTATAGATACAAATGCTTGTATTTGGCTTTTGGTCGATATTACCGCGCCCGCTTGTCGATTATTTTGGCCGCACATTTTCATTTCTCAAAATTCAATTGTTAATTTGTTTCTGTAATAAAATTCTAACAACTATGAACCGCTTTTCACTAATCGCTATTGGTGTGTTGTGCTTTGCCACTGTGCAGGCTCAAACCACAAAAGAGGAGATGCTTGCCAACCTGAAAAAAACGGGAGGCAACAACATGGCCTATCTGACCGAATTCAAACCGCAGACGCCGGCTCCCAAAGGCTATAAACCATTCTATATCAGCCACTACGGACGCCATGGTTCGCGCTATCACTATTCGGGATTCGACTATGCCATTCTGCGCAACATGATGAAGGCTGCCGCCGATGCCAATGCCCTCACCGATTCCGGAAAAGACCTCTACAACCGCGTGAACAAACTCTACGACGACGGCTTCAATCGTGCCGGCGACCTGACTCAGACTGGCTTCAACCAGCATCAGGGCATCGCAGAGCGAATGGTCAACTCGTTCCCCGAGGTGTTTGCCGACAACGCCAACATTGTTGTCAAATCGTCGACCTCGCACCGCGTGCTTTGCAGCATGGACGCTTTTATGCAGAAGATGAAGGCCATGCGCCCAACACTGAACGTGACCACCGAATCGAGCAAGCGTATCATGCACTATATCAATAACGAAGAGCGCGACTCGGTTACCCGCTACCTGAACCGCACCGACGGTTTCCGCAAGGCCAACGATGCCATCGACCACGCGCTGGTTCATCCCGAAAGGCTTGTAAAACAGGTGTTTTCCGATACCAACTACGTAAAAAGCAAGGTGAATGGCCATCAGTTCATGCGCAAATTGTTTGATATTCAGTGCAACATGCAGAACATCGATGACCTCGATTTCGATTTCAGCGATTTCTTTACCGACGATGAGATGTTCGACAACTGGCAGGTTACCAATGTTTACTGGTACGCCAACTTCAGCAACTGCCCTTACTCCAACTCACGCGGCTCGTGGTGCGCTCGCAATCTGCTCACCATCATTTTGGACGAGGCCGACGCAGCCCTTGCCGGCAATGGTGTTTCAGCCAATCTGCGTTTTGGCCACGACACAGGTCTTGCTCCGCTCGCCAGCCTGATGCAACTTGAGGGCACCACAGCGCAGGTTACCGATTTTTCGGAACTCTACAAGGTTTGGTGCGACTATAAAATCATCCCGATGGCAGGCAATCTGCAGATGATTTTCTACAAGTCGGACAAATCGAAAGATATTCTGGTAAAGATTATGCTCAACGAAAACGAGGTGAAACTGCCGCTCGAGAGCAAGACTGCACCATACTACAAGTGGGACGAGGTTGAGGCCTACTACCGCAACATTTTGAAGGAAATTCCACTGAGCGTCAAGAAATAACATAAACTAAAATGGACTTGCGCAACCTTACGCAAGTCCATTTTTTTTGTCCTTTGGTCAATAACGTGAGTCACTATATATTTGCATTAGAAATTATTTTATTAGTTTTGATTGCTAATTACGACTGCTAATGGATAGAATTGCAAAATTGGTGACAACTCTATTGCTGACATTTGTCTGCGCTGGTAGCATGGCGGGCGAGATTGTGCTTTCCGGCATCTATCAGGATAAGAACCTATACATTATGAATCCGTTTGCCCCATCAGGCGATGGATTCTGCGTCACTGAAATAAAGGTTAACGGCGTTGCAACTGCTGACGACATCAATTCAAGTGCTTTTGAGATTAATCTGGCCGCCGCCGGGTTGAAAAAAGGCGACGAAGTGAAAGTCGTCATCAAGTACCATGACGGTTGCGAGCCGAAAGTCATCAACCCCGAAGTGCTGAAACCGCAAAGCACATTCACGGTTACGACAATCAAAATCGATAAAAACAACAAACTGACTTTCACCACAGCCAACGAGAGCGGCTCACTGCCGTTTATTGTTGAGCAGTTCCGCTGGAACAAATGGATAAAGGTTGCCACCATCGATGGCGATGGCAAACCGGGAGCGCACACCTACAGCACTGAGGTTAATCTGCACTCGGGCTACAACCGTTTCCGCGTTAAGCAGATCGACTACACACGCAAGCCGCGCTACGGTAAGGAACTGAAGCACCGCACAATGCTGGCCGAGGTTACATATTCGTTTGTGAAGCCGTTTACTGAGGTTAAATTCTCGGCCGAAACCATGTATGAGATTTACAGCGACAAGGGCGCTCTGATGGACAAAGGAGTAGGTGTGAAGGCTGATGTTTCGAAACTGCCGGCCGGCGATTATTTCTTAAACTACGACACCAAAACCGAGATGTTCAAGAAAAAATAGTTCTGTGAACGTCGCGCACTCGTTTTTTAGCCTACCAGTCTTATATTTGCCACAATTATGAGCTGGATTTTGTATTTCATCTATCTGTTGCTGCTCATTTGGGCAATTCAGAAATCGCATTTTTTTGAGGCTCCCGGGATTGAGAAAAAATGGCTGATTGCCATATTTCTTACAAAAATAGCAGGCGGATTTACTCTTTTCTTCATCTACAATTATTTCTACACGCCCCGTTCGGCGTGCGACATTTTCAACTATTTCGACGATGGTCTGATAATTCATAACGTGCTGTTTCAGAACCCAACGGACTATCTGCGGATGATAACCGGCATTGGAGGTTCGTCGCCACACCTGATGCAATACTACGACACGTGCAATTTCTGGCTGAAAAGTTTCAACTACGGATTGCCGAACGACAACCATATTATTATCCGCCTAAACGCAATTCTCTGCCTGATTTCGATGGGTAACTTCCACATCCACAACATGATATTCGGTTTTCTCGGATTTGTGGGACTGTGGGCCATCTACAAGAGTTTTGCCCGCGATTTGTCGCACAAACGCACACTTCTGCTGCTGGCGGTTTTCTTCTTTCCTTCGGTCTGGCTGTGGACCTCGGGCGCAACCAAAGAGTCGTTTCTGATTTTTGCTTTCGGGCTGCTCATCTACAACTACCGCAACATGCTCGCAAAGCCGCATTTGAGCAACATAGTGGGAGTGGTGGTTTGTGTATGGATGATGATGATGTCGAAATTCTACGTGCTGATGGCCGCTCTGCCAAGTTTGGCCGCTCTGTTTTGGATTAAGCGCAAACCCAAGGCTGCACTGCTCAAATTCATTGCCATGCACGTTTGCATTTTCTGCGTTGCGTGGCTCTCGAAATTCATCACCCAAATCGACCTTTTTCAAGTCATCTGCAACAAGCAGCACGATTTTATTATGATGGCCCAAAGCATGACCGTCGGCAGTTACATTCAGTTGCCCGAACTGACAAACGGACTGCGTGATATTGCTGCGAATACCCCCGCATCGTTCGTAAGAACCCTTCTTCGTCCCACTATTTTCGAAGGCGGTTCGCTAACAATGGTTGCCGCAAGCCTTGAGAATGTACTGATAATCATTGTTTTACTCGCAACACTGATTTTTGTAAGGCTTCGCAATCTGTCTCAGCCCGATGTTTGGTGCTGCACGTCGTTCATCGTCATACTTTTTGTGCTCATCGGACTGACAACACCGGTTCTTGGGGCGCTTGTCCGCTATAAAGTTCCGGGCCTTCCGTTTCTTGGAATTCTGCTCCTGCTCATAACTGACGACACACGGATTCAGCCGATTGAAAAATGGTTGTCGGACAAACTGAAGGGCCGCAAATGAATTTAGAATCTACGCATCACGCCAAGTGATATAACTCCTTGAGTTTCTGCTCCAGAATGCGTCCACCCTCGCCGGCCGATTTTTGAATGAATGTGTAATTCTCATCGGTTGGGTACGGTACCATCTTCGGGTCGATGATGAACTTTGGAATATCGCGCCGTGTGTAGCGTAGCAGACCTGCCGCCGGATAAACATTGAGCGATGTGCCGATAACCACAAACACATCGGCCTGCTCGGCCAGTGGAATGGCGCGCTCCATCTCGGGCACACCCTCGCCAAAAAATACAATGTGTGGGCGCAACTGCTGACCGTCGTCGGCCTTGTCACCTAGGTGTATGGGCTTGTAGCCGATGTCGTAGATAAGATTCTCGTTGGCTATGCTGCGCACTTTGGTCAGTTCGCCATGCAGATGCACAACTTGCTTGCTGCCAGCCTGTTCGTGCAGATTGTCAACATTTTGCGTCACCACATGAACATCAAAATACTGCTCAAGGCGAACCAGAGCCTTATGGCCGTCGTTGGGTTTTATGTCGGCCAATTTTGCGCGGAGCCCGTTGTAAAAATCCAGTACCAACTTTGGATTACGGGCCAGCCCTTCGGGAGTTGCCACATCCTCAACAGGATAATTGTCCCAATATCCTCCGGCGTCGCGGAAAGTGCTCAGTCCGCTCTCAACACTAATTCCAGCACCCGTAAGTGCCACTAATTTTGGCTTTTCCATAGCAGTAGATTTTTGAGAAAGATAATAAAAAAAACTGGAGATTTCACCTCAGATTCGAAAAAACAGCAATCTCGAATCGCCGTAGTCCGTTCCCTAATCATCGCCTTACGCATTTTCCCGATAATGAACCAATCGCGTGCGCCACATCAAAAATTTAGAATAAATTCGCGGCCGGAAAATTGAAAACGAAAAAAGACAAAATACTATGCAGAAAAGGACAAAAATTGTTGACGTCCTGAAATCGGGAAAGGTTGACACTGAAGTGGTTGTGATGGGTTGGGTGCGCACAAAGCGCGACAGCAAAACCGTGGTTTTCATCGCCTTGAACGATGGCTCGACAATCAACAACGTGCAGATTGTTGCCGATGTGGTGAACTTCGACGAAGAATTTTTGAAACAGGTAACCACCGGCGCCTGCTTGAGCGTTACGGGAAAACTTGTTCAGAGCGTTGGCGCAGGACAAAGTGTTGAGATTCAAGCAAAAGAGATTAAACTATTTGGCGCTTGCCCGCAGGATTACCCGATGCAGAAAAAGGGTCAGACAATGGAATATATGCGTCAGTACGCTCACTTGCGTCTGCGCACAAACACCTTCGGCGCCGTGTTCCGCATCCGCCACAATATGGCCATTGCCATTCATAAGTTCTTCCACGACAAGGGCTTTGTTTATTTCCACTCGCCGCTCATCACAGCAAGCGACTGCGAAGGTGCCGGCCAGATGTTCCAGGTTACAACCAAAAACCTTTACGACCTGCAGAAAGACGAGAATGGCAAGATAATCTACACCGATGATTTCTTTGGCAAGCAGACCAGTCTGACCGTTTCGGGCCAACTCGAGGGCGAACTTGCAGCCACCGCGCTTGGCGCCATCTACACCTTTGGCCCGACGTTCCGCGCCGAAAACTCGAACACCCCGCGCCACTTGGCCGAATTTTGGATGATTGAGCCGGAAATCGCCTTCTGCGACATCGACGACCTGATGGCGGTCGAGGAGGAATTCATTAAATACTGCGTTAAATGGGCGCTCGACAACTGCCAGGACGACCTTGCCTTCCTTAACAAGATGATCGACAAGAGCCTGCTCGAGCGACTCAACTCTGTAATCAACACCGAATTCATCCATCTGCCTTATACCGAAGGAATTAAGATTCTTGAAGACGCCATTGCCAAAGGCCACAAATTCGAGTTCCCGGTTTATTGGGGCTGCGACCTTGCCAGCGAGCACGAGCGATTCCTTGTTGAGGAGCACTTCAAGAAGCCAGTCATTATGATTGACTATCCGAAAGAGATTAAATCGTTCTATATGAAGCAGAACGAGGATGGAAAAACCGTTCAGGGCACCGATGTGCTGTTCCCGCAGATTGGCGAAATCATCGGCGGCAGCGTGCGTGAGGAAGACTACGACAAACTGCTTGGCCGTATGAACGAACTCGGAATGAAGACCGAAGGCTACGAGTGGTATCTCGACACTCGCAAATATGGTTCTTGCCCGCACGCCGGCTTCGGCTTGGGCTTTGAGCGCCTGATGCTCTTCGTGACCGGAATGGCCAACATCCGCGATGTGATTCCGTTCCCGCGCACACCGAAGAATGCGGAATTCTAATTTGGTGAATCGGTGAACTGACAAATCGGATAATCGATTTTCAAAAGATAATGGGGGCGGTATTTTCCGCCCTTTTTTATTTCTCAAAATTGCAACATAGCAAATTAAAAAATCCCGATGGCATGCGTCATCGGGATTTTCATTCAATTATTCAATCCTTCAATCAGTAGCGATAGTGCTCCGGCTTGTAAGGTCCTTCAACCTTCACACCGATGTAGTCGGCTTGAGCCTTGCTCAGGATGGTGAGTTTTGCGCCGACGTGCTCAAGGTGCAGACGGGCAACTTCCTCGTCAAGGTATTTCGGCAGGCGGTAAACGCCAATCTCATATTTCTTCTGCCACAAGTCGAGTTGGGCCAGCGTTTGGTTGGTGAACGAGTTGCTCATCACAAACGACGGGTGCCCCGTTGCGCATCCAAGGTTCACAAGACGACCTTCGGCAAGCACGATAATGCTGTGTCCGTCAGGAAAATAGTATTGGTCAACCTGCGGTTTGATGTTCACCTTCTTGATTCCGGGCACGGCCTCAAGATCGGCCATCATAATCTCATTGTCGAAGTGACCGATGTTGCAGACAATGGCTTTATCCTTCATCTTCTTCATATGGTCGGCGGTGATGATGTCGCGGTTGCCAGTGCAGGTAACGTAGATGTCGCCTTGCGGCAGAGCGTCTTCAACGGTTGTAACTTCAAAGCCTTCCATAGCGGCCTGCAGAGCGCAAATCGGGTCGATTTCGGTAACCAGAACACGGGCACCGAATCCGCGCATACTCATTGCGCAGCCCTTGCCTACATCACCGTAGCCGCAAACCACAGCCACTTTGCCGGCAATCATAATGTCGGTGGCACGTTTGATACCGTCGGCCAGACTCTCGCGACAGCCGTAGAGGTTATCAAATTTCGATTTCGTTACTGAGTCGTTGACATTGATGGCTGGGAAACGCAGAGTTTTTGCCTCAGCCATTTGATAGAGACGGTGAACGCCGGTGGTTGTCTCTTCCGACACACCGCGCACTTTGGCCGCCAACTTGTGCCATTTCTGGCAATCGTCTTTCAGTCCGTCGTTTATTCTTTCGTACAGACGGATGGCATCCTCACCCTTCGGCATATTGTTCAGGATGGATGGATTATCCTCAATCTCAATGCCCTTGTGCAGCATCAGCGTGGCGTCGCCGCCATCATCGACAATCAGGTCGGGACCTTCACCGTTGCCAAAGTTCAGCGCCTGCTCAGTGCACCACCAGTACTCCTCGAGCGACTCGCCCTTCCATGCAAATACAGGCACACCGCGCTCAGCCACGGCTGCAGCAGCATGGTCTTGTGTCGAGAAGATGTTGCAACTTGCCCAGCGGACCTTCGCGCCAAGCGCTGTCAAAGTCTCAATCAGCACAGCCGTTTGGATGGTCATGTGCAGACTGCCCGAAATTTTGGCACCCTTAAGCGGCTGACTTGCAGCGTATTTCTTACGCAGAGCCATTAGTCCTGGCATCTCGGCCTCGGCCAACTCAATCTCTTTGCGCCCCCAGTCGGCAAGCGCCATATCCTTCACTTTGTAAGGAAGATTCTGATTGTATTTTTCCATATCTATTTATTGTTTTTAAAATGATTTATAGCGATTTAAGTGTTTTTGTCTCGACAATCTGCACACTCTCGTTCAGCGTTTTGTCGATGCGGTGCATAATGGGGTAGAAGCCGTCGTTGTCGATGACGTTGCGGGCGATGAGAGCCATTATCTGTGTCTCAATCAGTTTGCGCGACTGACGGATTCCCTTCTCATCGCGCTTGATGCCCTGCGTCTCGGCGTAGGTCACAAACTGCTCAAAAATATTCTGACCGCGCAAGTATTTCACAAACTCGTCGGCTGTTTTAAACTTCTGAAGCACAGTGCGGTTACGGTCGGTGTACTCAAGGCTGAACTGATACTCGCAGCCCTTGCGCGAGATGCGGTTGTAGTAGGTTGAGCCGCCGGTGGTGTCGGCCGGGATGAACACATCGGGCATAATGCCGCCGCCGCCGTACACTACGCGTCCGCCGGTGGTGAAATATTCGGTTGAGTCGGCGATTTTTATGCTGTCGCGTTCCATAAACTCGCCACGCTCGTAGCGGTTCTCAAGGTCGGCATAGTAATCCTCATCGCTCTGATTATAAGGCTTTTGAATGCAGCGTCCCGATGGCGTGTAGTAGCGCGCAATGGTGAGCCGCACCGACGAGTTGTCGGGGAACATAATCGGCTCTTGCACAAGGCCTTTGCCGAACGAGCGGCGTCCGATAATGATGCCGCGGTCGTTGTCCTGAATGGCGCCGGCGGTAATCTCGCTTGCCGATGCCGAAAACTCGTCAATCAAAACGGCAAGTTTCAAATCCTTGCACGACTGCCGGAACGACGCGTGAAATTCTGCCCTGTCGCGGTGAGCGCCTTCGGTGTAGACAATAAGGCTGCCGTTGGGTAGGAACTCATCAACCACGTTGATGGCCGCGTCCATATAGCCGCCGCCGTTTCCGCGAAGGTCGAAAATCAGGTTTTGCATTCCCTGCGCCTTCAGTTTGGCGACGGCTTCCTGAAATTCTTTATGCGTTGTGCGCGCGAACTTCGACAGTTTAATGTAGCCCGTGTGGCTGTTGAGCATATAAGACACGTCGATGCTGTAGAGCGGAATTTGGCCGCGCGTTATTGCAAATGGAACAAGATGGTTCTCGCCGCGCCGAGCAATGCCCACACGCACTTTGGTGCCACGCGGGCCGCGCAGTTTCTTCATCACATCGTTGTTTGTTATGCCGATGCCCGCAATCAGCGAGTCGTCAACCGTCACAATGCGGTCACCAGCGCGGATGCCCACTTTTTCCGACGGGCCGCCGGCAATCACGTTCACCACATAAACAGTGTCCTTTTGAATGTTGAACTGCACCCCGATGCCGTCGAAATTGCCTTCGAGCGGCTCGTTCATCTCGGCAAACTCTTCGGCTGAGATGTAGGTAGAGTGCGGGTCGAGGTCTTTGAGTAGGTTGATGGCGGCCTTCTCTTCAAGTTCGGCCACATTCACAGTATCAACATAATTCTGGCGGATATTGCCAATCAGGTAATCGATTTTGCCGCCACGGCGCTGAATCACAGTTGTTTGCACGCTTCCGCGATTCGTGATATTGCTCTCGACAAACATTCCGAAAACGAAAGCCACGGCAAGCAGCAACGGCAACCATATTTTAACTAACTTATTCATATTCTGATAGTTTAATCGGTTGGAATCTGAACAATTTCAATGCCGGCACGCTTAAGCAGTTCAATGCCGTCCTGGATGCGGTAGTTATCAGAAAAGACAACCCGCTTGATGCCCGACTGGATGATGAGTTTGGCGCATTCCATACAGGGCGATGCGGTGACGTAGAGCGTTGCGCCCAGGCTGCTGTTGTTCGATTTGGCCACTTTGGTGATGGCGTTGGCCTCGGCGTGAAGCACGTAGGGTTTGGTGGTGTTCTCGTCAATCTCGCAGCAGTTCTCAAATCCCGAAGGCGTGCCGTTGTAGCCGTCGGAAATTATCATTTGGTCTTTGACCAGGATTGCCCCCACCTTGCGCCGTACGCAGTATGAGTTTTCGGCCCAAATGCGCGCCATCTGCAGGTATCGCAGGTCGAACCGGTGTTGTTTTTCAGCATCCATTGCATTTTATTTTGATGGCAAATATAAAGTGAAAGTTGGAAGTAGAAAGAGGTTTTAGGTATTCAAAACGCCGCCCCAACGGCACTCTGGTAGAATTCACGGCAGAGACTTTTGCTGATGGGATATTCCTCAACAATCTGCGTTTTCAAATCGCAGACGTACAGTTTGTCGGTTTGCGCAACATGCAGTTTAGCATAGCGGATAGCGTTACTGTCTTGAAGTTCAGTCATATAATAGACGGTGAGTTGGATCTCGTGGCGAGTCATATCGTCTTTTGTGAAGATGAAAAGTTCAAACTGGTCGAAATCGCCATAGAAACCATCGGCCACCTTGTGCACCTTGCTTTTGATGATGCGCTTGAGCGGCAGTGCCAGCGACCAATACCGCTTCTCCAACTCACCCATAAAATGTCCGTAATTCAAACCATAGGCGTAACCGTAAAGTTTGATTCTCCGCATGTCGGCCTCATCAATGCAGAAAATGTTGTCGCCAGCCAGTTCGTTCACAAGCATCTCGGCCTCCGTCTTGTTCTCCTTTAGCGAACGCGTCACCTCAATGCCAAGATTCTGATTAACATCTTGCAAGTCGGGCCGGTCAGAGTTGACCAAATGTGCGTATTTGTCGCCAAGCAAGGTGTGCAGCACTATCATTGCGTAGCGTTCGAAAAAAGTGGTATCGAATTTCGGTTCAATCATGTGGGAAAGATAGTGAAAGAACTGTATTTTGAAGCATCTACAAGCCAAACAATTTTTCGGCGTTGGCGGTTGTCAGTGCAGCCACATCCTCAATGCTGAGTTTCTTTATTTCGGCAAGTTTCTGTGCCACAAATGGCAGAAAACTGCTTTCGTTGCGCTTTCCGCGATGGGGGACAGGCGCCAGATAGGGACAGTCGGTCTCCAAAATAAGATTCTGAATATCAATTTGTTCTATCACTGCCGGAAGATCCGATTTTTTGAACGTCAGCACACCGCCAATGCCAAGCATGAAACCCATGTCGATGGCCTGCCGAGCCTGCTCCAGTGTGCCCGAAAAACAGTGGAACACCCCGCGCAGACGGTCGTCGGCAAGCGGCTCAAGTGCGGCAATGGTCTTTTCAATGGCGTTGCGGATGTGGACAATGATGGGCAGCCCCAACTCTTTTGCCCACCTGACCTGCGTCGCGAAAGCGTCAAATTGTTCGCGCTCAAAAGTCTGGTCCCAATAGAGGTCGATGCCAATCTCGCCCACAGCATAGAACCGCTGGCCGCTTGCAAGCATCGCCTCAACCTGCTTTAGCGCTGTTTTGTAATCACTGTCGACTGATGTTGGGTGAAGTCCGGCGCACGGGAAGAAATGCTGCGGGTCCGATGCCGCCATATCGAGCATGGCTTGCCTCGAAGAGGCGTCGATGTCGGGCAGAATTAGTCGGCTGACTCCCGATTCAAAGCACCGGCTGATGGCTTCAGTGCGGTCATTGTCAAACTCTTCGGCATAAAGGTGCGAGTGGGTATCGATAAATTCCATTGCTAAAGTTTTCTACAAAAATAGGTTTTTAGGCCATGCTGAATAATGGTTTCAGGCGGTTTTTCGTCTTTTGATGTTGCTAATTTGGTTCTTCTCATTAACTTTGAAGTTCTCTCGTAACAATTGGGGTGATGAGAAACGAACATTACTATTTCATTGACAGATTAAAGGTTTTCCTTGTGTGCCTTGTGTTTTTCCATCAAGGTCTGGTTGCTTATGGAGGAGCCGGAAATTGGTACTATACATCAAGCCACCATTTTACGGGAGTGCCGCTTATTACCGTCAACACAATCGAAACCATAAGTCTGACTATTATTGTTCCGATGTTTTTCTTGTTGGGGGCCATTCTCGCTCACAACTCATACAAACGTCACGGTTTCAGTCAATATGTCAAACGACGTTTTTTCAGGCTTGGTATTCCGGCAATCATTTATGCAATTATTGTTCACCCGACAATTCTTTTCTTCGTCAGCAAAACTCAGGACGGCAGCCTCGGTTGGTATAAGTTTGTGGTTCAGAGTATTACGCAGAACTTCTCTTTCGGACCAATGTGGTTTGTGGCGGCTCTGCTTGTTATCGAATTCTTCTATGCATTACTGAAATCGTTGAAATTCAGCGGTGACAATATCGTTCACGACATCTGGCATCAGATACCGTCGCTGCGGGCATCTCTATTCATAATAATTATTGGTTTCTTCTCGTTTCTGGCCAGACTTATATCGCCCGCTTATGCATCGTCTTTCACCCAACTCGGGTTCTATCCTTTATATATAGGAATGTTCGTTTCCGGTTTAATTGACGCGCGCTACAACTGGACTGAACGCATCAAAACCTATTATGCCTATCCGTGGCTGATTTTCTCGCTGTTGTGTTTGCCGATTTTGTTATTGTCAATCAACTACATCAAAGATTGGACTCCGTTTGCCGGAGGTTTCAACACTCAGTCGCTTTTCCTTTCTCTTTGGGAGGCAATGACTTGCATGGGTGCATGTATATTCTTGACTTCGTTCTTTTTACAAAATTTCAACAAACCGAATCCTCAAACTTCTTATTTAGCCAATTTGGCGTATATGGCTTTTGTCTTACATCCGTTTGCCATTGTGCCACTCACATTTTTGCTCGAGTCAACTCCAATGCCGCTTCTGCTTAAATGGTTTATTACCAGCACGGTGAGTTGTGTCGTATGTTTTGCCGCAGCCTACTTGCTACGCAAAATTCCTGGTTTGAAGAAGATTTTCTAGTTAACGCGCTTGTTCTCAGGCTATTTTGTGCCTTTTTGTCCGATAATCTTGTCAGGATTTCGGTTCACATAATCGGCCCACGATTTGCAACTTTTTGCGGTACTTGTCGGTACTTTCTGGTAAAAATGACACACTGCGGCAGCCAACCCGTCAGTGGCGTCAAGATTCTTGGGCAGGTCAGTGAATCCTAGCATTTTTTGCAGAAAACCGGCCACTTGCTCTTTCGAGGCATCACCATTGCCAGTGATGGCCAGTTTTATTTTTCGCGGTGCATATTCGGTTATTGGTATTTGGCGCGATATGGCAGCAGCAATGGCCACGCCTTGTGCACGACCAAGTTTGAGCATCGACTGCACATTCTGCCCAAAAAACGGAGCCTCAATGGCACACTCGTCGGGCAGAAACTCGTCAATTAGCCATGTGGTGCGTTTGTGAATAATGGCCAACTTCTCGTAGGGGTCAGTTATCTTGTTGAGCATAATCACACCCATTGTTTCCATCTTGGGTTTGTTGCCGTCGGCTGAAATTACGCCGTAACCCATAATGTTTGTTCCCGGGTCGATGCCTAAAATTTTTCGTTCCATTACTTGCAATTTTGGTTTCAAAACCATTCTACAATTATAGCCTATTTCAACAAACTCTTGTTGTTGATTTTGGATTTTTCAAATTCAGAAATAATGCTGTGCGCGATTTTGAAAAACAATTCTTCAAAACACAAAAAAATCAACTATTTTTGACTCTATATCGAATTTTCGATTGATATAACATCAGAAATAATTTAAAAACAATCGATTTATGTTCACACAAGATAACGGGCTTTACATTGCCCACTGCGCCGACGGCCCAATCAGCATTGTCGGCAAGATGGCCAACCGCCACGGACTCATTGCCGGAGCCACCGGAACAGGCAAAACCGTAACACTTCAGGTTCTGGCCGAAACTTTCTGTCAGGCGGGCGTGCCGTGTTTTATGGCCGATATGAAAGGCGACCTTTCGGGAATCTCGCAGACAGGCAAACTGTCGGGCTTTATTGAGAAACGCATTGCCGAATTCGGCTTGCAAACACCTGAATTTCAGTCGTGCCCGGTAAGGTTTTACGATGTTTTTGGCGAGCGGGGACACCCCATGCGCAGCACAATCTCGCAGATGGGCCCCGATATGCTGGCGCGTCTGCTCGAACTAAACGAGACGCAGACAGGCATCCTTCACATTGTGTTCCGCATTGCTGACGACCGTCAGTTGCTGCTGATCGACTTGAAGGACCTCCGTTCGATGCTCGATTACGTGGCTAAGAACGCTTCTGAGTTCACCACGCAATATGGCACCATCACCTCACAAAGCATTGGAGCAATCCAACGTGCACTGTTAACACTTGAGAATCAGGGCGCTGACAAATTCTTTGGCGAGCCGGCCTTCGACATTCAAGATTTGCTGGCAACCGAAGGCGGTAAAGGTGTGATGAACGTTCTGGCTGCCGACAAACTCATGCTCCAGCCGAAAATGTACTCAACATTCCTGCTGTGGCTGATGAGCGAACTTTACGCCACTCTGCCCGAAGTTGGCGATATGCCGCTGCCCAAACTCGTCTTCTTCTTCGACGAGGCTCACATGCTTTTCGATGACACCTCGAAAGCAATGGTTGACAAGATTGAGCAGGTTGTCCGTTTGATACGAAGCAAAGGCGTTGGCATTTATTTCATTTCGCAAAGTCCGTCCGACATACCAGATTCTATTCTTGGCCAACTCGGCAACCGTGTGCAGCACGCCTTGCGCGCCTACACTCCAAAAGACAAGAAGGCTGTGAAAACTGCCGCCGAGTCGTTCCGCCCGAATCCGGCATTCAAGACCGAAGATGCTATTCAGAGCCTTGAAACCGGCGAGGCGCTGGTATCGTTCCTCGATGAGAAAGGCGCACCATCAGTAGTTCAGCGTGCACGTATTCTCTTTCCGCTCAGCCAGATAGGCGCTGTCACCGAATCGCAGCGTGAGCAGATAATCAAGCAATCGCGCATCTACGGCAAGTACGACAAGGCTTTCGACCGTGAGAGTGCGTTCGAGGTTCTATTGGCCCAAGCCGAAAAAGATAAAGCGGAAGCAGAGAAAGCCCAAAAGGAGGCTGAGGCCGCCAAGAAGAAGGCAACAACCGACAAGGCAGCGCCGAAATCGAAGAAAACAACAGGCACCGCAGGCAAGGTTCTTTCTACAATGGCAACCACCGCAACTCGCGAGATTACGCGCGGACTTGTAGGTACATCGGGCCGTGGCAAGAAATCGTCGTCAGGCGGACTGCTTGGCACGTTTGTGCGAGGCATCTTGGGAAATCTGATGAAATAACTTCAAACGATTATTCATACGAAAGGGCTGCCATTTTTGACAGCCCTTCGTGTTTTAATTCGCATTTTTAGAGGAATGCTATGATTATAGAAATCACTTATCCATTGCAAGCCGCAGACCGCAAATCTCGTTCATCGCGTTTGGTGCGTTTTTGCTGCGGTTCCAAACCCAGCAAGCCTGCGATGTGTCGGTGAAGCAGCCGCCGCGAATCACATATTGCAACGATTCGACGCCCTCGTAAGGGTCGGAGCACCATTCCCACACATTGCCGCTCATATCGTAGATTCCCAATTCGTTAGGCGCTTTGGTTGCCACCGGATGAGTGCGCGATTCTGAATTTTTTGAGTACCAGCCAACCTTGCCCACTGCATCACCGCCGCTGAACTTATAGCCGTTGCTTTTGCTGCCGCCACGCGCCGCATATTCCCACTCATCCTCAGTCGGCATACGGAATTTCTGCCCAGTCAGTTGGTTCAGTTTCTCGATAAAAGCCTTGCAATCGTTCCAACTCACCGACTCAACAGGCTGTCCTTTGCCGCGACTGCGCAAACTCGATGGATTCTTGCCCATCACGGCTTTCCACAAATCGCCGGTCACCTCGGTTCGGCCAATCAGAAAACTACCGACTTCTGTCTCTTCGGTCTTTCCCGGCTCGCCCATTTGGTAGGTCCCGCCGTCCACACAAACCATTTCAAACTTAACGCCATTGGCCTCAAACTCACGAACCTCGCCGTTCTGCGACATTGCCAACTGTGCTGCCGACAATGCAAACAATGTGATAATCAATCGTTTCATAACGTATCGTTTTAGAGTTTCAAGATACGAATAAAAATCGAGATTACCGACAAGGATTTTTAGATTTGAAAAAAGACGACGCGGATTAGGCTGATCCCCGCGAGTTTATTTCGCTAATAATCAATCAAATATCTTCTGGGCATCAAATTACTTCGCCCCCATATATTCGCCAACCCATTTTGCGTCTTGCATATCTTTCAGAAGGCGGATAAGGTTGTCGCCGTAAATCACGTCGCTCAGGAACTCCATTCCGTATTGCGACAGAATCTGCATCTGGCCGCTGGTGGGCACTCCGTTTTCGCCGCCCCAACCTTGTTCTTTCGAGTTACCAAAAGGGTAGGTGGCGTAACGCAGTTTCCATAATTCTTTGAGAGTGAACTGCTCAATGCCGTTGGTCTCAAACATATCCACGCGGTCGGGATTGGCTTTCGATGCCTCGCCGCCGCCAAACTGTCGCAGAAAAGTCTCGTACTTGACAAACTGCACGGAGGGTTTGCCTTCATAAGGCTTGCAGTGGATTCCGTAGGTCACAACCTCAAGGCCAGCCGATGGCATCAGACTCACACAGAACGAATAGCGCGCCCGACGGAACGCATCGGGGTTATCGCTGCCTTTGGGGATAAGAATCTGCGCATTCGCCGAAAGGCCGATCATAACCATCAGTATAGCAACAAGTTTCTTCATTTTTAATCAATTAAAAACGACAATGCGGCAAGTGCAATCAAGATGCAGCCTGTGAGTGTCTTTTGGTGATGCTCGAAAATATGCCAGTTGAGTCGGCTCAAACCTTTGGTGCCGATGTAAACAAGAGTGAGCATAGTGCCCACAGTAGCAACAAGATAGATGGTCGACGTGACCAGAATTCCGCGCCAGCCGAACACGCCAGCAGGCAGAAAATAGACCTCGAGTTCGATGCAGGGCGAGAAGAACATCGCCACAACCATTGAGCCGATGACCGCGCGTTTGGTGCGGCCGTGGCTTGCTTCGTCGAGATGGTCGTGATGGTGATGGCCGCGACCGACGAAATCGGCAACAATGAAAACCACGCCCAAAACGGCCAGAATGGCGGGCGCTATCCAATGCGTCAGTTCGGCGTGGCTGCTCGAGAGTTGGAACCCCGCAAGGCCAATCAGAATGCCGATAATCACAGTGCTTGCAATGTGCGCGGCGCCAATCAGCGCGGTTGCGCGCAACGTTTCGTGCATTGTCCAACGCTCGCTCTTACCAACGGCCACAATGGGCAGCCAATGGTTTGGAATGGCGGCATGGACAAGGCTCAACAGCAAACTACCCGATATTATCTGCCACATTGATTATCAGAGTTTTAAAAGAAAAACAAAATCTTCGTCAGGTTCAAGTTCGATGGGTTGGCGGCCATTGATGAAGAGCCGCAAGTTATTCTTGCCCACATAGCGGATGTGCTCGCCCTCAACGTTGAGCATACAGCCTTCGCGCAAGCCCACAACAGTCGATTTCGGATTGGCAGCCAAATATTCCAGAATGCGCTCCTCGCGCGTCTCGCCTCCGTGGCCTTCAATCTGCTTGTCGGTATAATGCGGATTGATTTGGAACGGCACCAGACCGAAGGTGTCGAAGCCCAGCGGGTCAACCACGGGCATATCGTTGGTTGTCTGCATTGTGGGGCAGGCCACGTTGGCGCCCGCACTCCAGCCCACGTAAGGCGTTCCAGCCTTTACGCAACGGCGCACAGGCTCAATCAAGCCGTTCTGATGCAGGTGGCGCACCAGATTCCACGTGTTGCCGCCACCAACCACAATGGCGTCGGCAGTCTCGATGGCTTCCACCTGATTTTCAAACCGATGTATCGATTTAACACTCAGGCCAAAATCGCGGAAACGGCGGTTGACCTTGGCCTCAAAATCGTCGAAACTGAACGTTACGGCGGCGTACGGAATGAAAACGATGTTCTGCCGCCCGCTCAAAAAGCGTGCAATCTCGTCTTTCGAATACTCCAGAAACGGCTCACCCGCCATTGTTGAATTGCTTATCAGAAGAAGATGCATATCTTGATTTTTGATTTTTGAATTTTGATTTATGATTTATTGATTGAATGTTTGAATGCAGATTTAATTAATTGCCACTCGTTTTGCAATGTTTCCAACCTTAACAATATAAACGCCTGTGCCATTGACGCGGATTTCTGTAGAGACGTCACAATGTGGCGTCTCTACAATCAGACGTCCCATTGCATCATAAACCCGGATTTCATCCGTTGCATTCTCAACCACAATGTTTTTGCCGTAGGCATAGATGCTAACTGCATTGGCAGCGGATTCAGTGACGGGGGTAGCGTCTGCTTCTTGCCGACCACGTTCTACGGTGAAAGGGTTCTTGTGTCCCCATAAAACACGACATCCACTATAGTTCCAATCAGGATCCCAAACATCAGGTTCTTTTTCAAATTCACAATAGATAGTCGCTGTACATTCAAAAAACGCTTGGAAGCCAATGAATGTAACCGAATTGGGGATGGAGACTGATGTCAGGCCGCAACAATTAAAGAACGCAAAGATGCCGATGCTTGTAACCGAATTGCCTATGGTGACTGATGTCAGGTTGTTGCAACCATCGAACGCAAAGTCACCAATACTTGTAACCGAATTGGGAATAACTACTTCTTTTTCATCACCGACGTATGCCGTGAGTTTTGTTTTCGTGGCATCAGAAAATATGAATCCATCTTCATCAGGGATTGCATTAACATTTAGTGCTTCCCACGGACTACCTTCCGCACTGCCCGAATAAACTATGTTTTTTACGTTGCAAAAAGCACCTTTACCTATGCTCGTAACCGAATTGGGGATGGTAACTGATTTCAAGCCGCTGCAATAAGCAAACACACGTTCGCCGATGCTTATAACCGAATCGGGTATGATGACTGATGTCAGGCCTCTGCAACCTTCGAACGCAAAGTCACCAATGCTTGTAACCGAATTGCCTATGGTGACTGATGTCAGGCCTTCGCAATATAAGAACGCACTTTCGCCAATGCTTGATACCGCATATTTTACACCATCGAACTCTACTTCGGCAGGAATAACAATGTTGCCTTCGAGGTTATTGTCATAATATATTTTTCCAACTGAAACTTCGTGTTTTTCGGCATCGGTAATAGTGTACTTCAGGTTACCAATGGTAAAACCTTCGGCCCACGCCTGCCCAGCAAACGCAACAGCCGCAAAAAGTGTCATTAGTCTTTTCATAATAAATAATTGTTATTTTATTTCCAAAAATACAACTTTTAATTACTAACTCCTAACTATTTCACTATCTCCATTTTGATGGTCACAGCCTCAAGCGGCCAATCACCCTGACCAGTTTTTACGGCGGCAATCTTGTCGATAACTTCCAATCCATCAACCACTTCGCCAAACACAGTATGCTGCCCGTCAAGGTAGGCGCAACCGCCCACCGATTTGTACACGGCGCGGGCTTCGGGGCCGATTTTCACGTTGTAGTTGAACTCCGTGCCATTCAGTTCGCCCTCGGTGTAAGTAGTGCCCTGAACAATGAAAAACTCAAACGGCGACGAGCGTTTCTCGGGGTTGTTCTCATACTCGCGCACCATCGACAGGGCGCCGCGCTTGTGGATGTTGCCCTCGCGGAACTCCGCAGGCAGCGTGTATTTGCCGATTTTCTCCTTCACCGCGCGCCGCTCGTAGCCGTCGGTGTCGCCGCCCTGAATCATAAAATTGTTGATGACGCGGTAGAACTCCGTGCCGTCGTAGTAGTGCTCCTTCACAAGGTGGATGAAGTTGGCGCGGTGCAACGGCGTGTTCTCGTAGAGTTCCACCACCATTGTGCCCTTCGAAGTGATGATTTTCACGCGTTTCTCGGGATTCTCGCGGCCATATTTGGTGAGTTCGTCAACCACATTGTCCTCCGTCAAGCGGACTTTTTTGGGCTTGGCCGCCTTTTTGGTGCCTTTCGGCGATGCCGTCTTCGTTTTCGGTTTTTCGGTCTGCGCCGATGCCGTTTCCGCTTGCTGCTGTGGTTGGCCTTTCGGCGATGGCTGACTTCCGCAAGCGCACAACACTGCGGCCAACACCGTGCTAATCAGCACCTTGGCGATATTTTTCCTCGTCTTCATCGTTCAGTAGGCTTAAATAACTGTTGTAGCGGCTTTGCGCGATGCGACCTTCGGCAACAGCCTGTTTCACAGCGCATTTCGGCTCGTGAGTATGCGTGCAGTTGTAGAATTGGCAGTTGGCCGACTCGGCGAACATTTCGGGGAAATAGTGCGCCATTTCGTCCTTCATTTCGATGGTACCAAAGCCCTTAATTCCAGGTGAATCAATAATATAGCCGCCATTGAGCAGCGGGTGCATTTCGGGGTAGGTGGTGGTGTGCGTTCCGCTGTCGTGCGAGTCGGAAATGGCCGACGTGCGCAGTTCAAGGTTGGGATTCAAACGGTTGGCGATGGTCGATTTGCCAACACCCGAATGGCCCGCCAGCAGCGATAGTTTGCCGCGCGTGAGTTCCTCAATGCGGTCGATGCCGATGTTTTGCACCGTCGATGTCTTAACGCACTCATAACCAATCTTTTCGTAAACGGCAATCAGTTCTTCCATTTCGGTGGTCTGCTGCTCGTCGTATAAATCTATCTTATTGAAAACCAAAATCGAAGGAATGTTGTAAGCCTCCGCCGACGCCAGAAAGCGGTCGATGAACTGCGTGAACGTGCGCGGACTCACGAGCGTCACCACCAGAATGGCTTGGTCGATGTTGGCCGCCATAATCTGCGCCTCCTTCGACAGGTTTATCGACTTGCGGATGATATAGTTTCGGCGGTCGTCAATGCTGTGTATCAAACCCTTACCCGTTTCGGCGTCAACGTCAAACTCCACCACGTCGCCCACCGCCACAGGATTGGTTGTGCGCAGCCCCTTGGTGCGGAACTTCCCGCGTATGCGGCACTCCACCACGCTTCCGTCAGCCCTCCTGACCAGATACCAACTGCCTGTCGATTTTGTTACAACTCCTTTTTCCACAATTCAATAATCAGATGGGCAAATATAGGGTTAATTTTAACTGTGGCCGCCACATATTAGCACCGTCAGCACTCTTCACTGCTACGAACACATCGCCCTGATATTATTTCCATAGCACAAGGGCTGCAGCCTATTACTTATTTTCTGTCATCATTTCATATAAAGCGACCGGACCATCG
Organism: Salinivirgaceae bacterium; assembly: GCA_016284875.1. Classification (GTDB taxonomy): domain Bacteria; phylum Bacteroidota; class Bacteroidia; order Bacteroidales; family SZUA-534; genus RUG13583. Next base: position 64,735 of record JAEEPS010000008.1, read on the forward strand.
TGCCACAGTTTAGTCTCTTCCCTCTCCAGTTTACGATAAACATCAGAATGATAGACTCGACGGATTGCTTCAACCACATCAATATCAAGGTCTTCCGACAACATATCGGCCAAACGGCTCACCTTCGATGGCAACAGTAAGTATAAATTATTTTGTGCAATATTTGTCATAAGCCGATTTGTTTTGCTTTGATAAATTCTATGGCTTTCAGCGAGTTGGCCGTGTGGAATAAATATTGGTCAACCAATTTGTAAGTTTTGAGTTCCGCAATCAGATTCTGCTTACTTAACAATCCACCTTCGTACAAGGCGAAAGCGGCATAAACACGGTCGTTTGCCACAGGGCCGTAAACCACATCATAATCGTGAGTAAAATGCCTGTCGGTACGGTTTTTCATTACAAAATCGAGCCATTCTTCAGTAGGTGAATCGAAAAATAAACACTTCAATTTCTTCAAGACATCACCATTCAAATTATACTCATTCACAAAACCGATGGTCGCATAACTTTCTCTCATTCTTCGTTTTACCCAATCTTCAGCCTGCTGTTGCGAAGTTGTTGCATAAAATCCGGCGCCATAATCCAAAGTTCGGTTTGGCTGTCTGATTTCAGGTTGTGAAATGCTCTCAAGGCTGCCGTGAAAAAGTATCATAACATTCTTATTTACGGTTATTTATGAATTCATCAATGTCTTCCAATATCCACTGATAACTTTGTGTATGAAGTGCTTCGTAGTTTTCCGCCAGATAGTCAAGAACTTTGTAGTTGTCCAACAATGTCAAAGCCGCTTCTCCCGACATTTTCTTCGCATTCTTGTATTGCTCCACACAAAACGACACAAAATATGATATGTTACCTCGCTCATCCGTCATTTTATCCAACTCATTATCAAACAACTGCTAAATATATACATCTTTTTTATGATAGCCTACCACAAACATACGGAAAAAAGGAAATTTCGCGACAGAGCACTTATCAGCGCTCCACACTTCTCTCTATATTTCTGATATTCACTACCCTAACCCCTTTGTAGTAGAAATTGATGATGTCGAGAAACGAATAGTTGCGGCGGGCCATCTCCATTGCGCCCTCCTGCGAAAGGCCGACGCCGTGGCCGTAGCCGTAGCCAGTGAAATCGAGCACCTTGCCGCCAGGGCGGGGACTGATTGAGAACCAGGCCGACTTGAACCCAAAATCGGCGCGAATCTTCTTCAGCGGAATGGTGTCCGTCATATAGCGGTAGCAGCGGTCGCGGCTAGTGGGCGAATAAACCAGATTCGCCGCCCGCGACTTGCCGTCGACAATCTTTATCCCGTTGTTTTGCAAATATTTAATCCATCGGTCAACCGAGACCGTGTCGCGCCAGATTGAGTTGTGCTGACGGATGCTGAACGTGTCGATGACCGATTTCAGGTAGGGCAGCGACGAGAGCCACACATCCTCCGAATTGGCCGTCTGACCGCCTGAATTTGAATGAAATACGGCGGTTATCGGGGTGTTGGTGGAATCAACAATAATAAGGTCGGTGGTGTGCGAAACGGCCTGACGAATAAGGCTGTTGCGGTGGCAGCGGTTCAGGTAAACTTGATGGTTCACATCGTCCATCAGACTGTATTTCTCAACACCTTCGCGCCAGATTTTCTCATAAAGATAAGTGCGACTGATGATGGCCTGCGTCTTGTAATATTCATAAGGCGCTTTCGGCCCCGCCTCGCTCTCCACAACGCCTGACAGATAATCATTTACATCGACGTAATTCTCAATTTTCAGATTTCCGCCATCGGTTGTAACCTTCAAATCGCCATCGTAGAAACGTGGCTTGAGCGCGGGCACGGCAGGCTCCACTTTGAAAATGCTTTTACGGGTGGAAGCCGTCAGATAAAGTTCGCTGAAGATGCCCAAATGCTCGTCTTGGTCCCAAACACTGATGCCTTTTCCGACAATGGTGAAGTAGATTATCGCATTCTTTTTCAGCCTCATAAGCATTCGGTTGTCGGCCACAAGACTGTATTTGCCCTCGTCGGTGGTGAAGACAAGCGTTTTGATTTTGCTTTGACTGAAGATGTTGACACGCACAGTTTCGGCTCGTGCGCCCAACGCCGCAAACGCTATCAAAACAACCAATACTATATGCTTAATTTTCACTGATTCTCAATAATTTGCGCCTAATACCATTCAAACGCCACAAGTGACAAATGTAGCGAAATTCGATAAAAGTCTTAATCTGTTTTTCGAATAACGGCTCTGCCTTACAAATTACTGATTGCAAGGTAATTACATTTGAACCTTGAACGGACAGCGGCTACCAATGCACTGATTATTCTTTTCTGAATGAATGCACACAACATCAGCCTTTTCCATAGCGACACCAAAATGTTCTTTCACAAAGTCAACCGCCGCCAAAATAGCCAAATAAGAGTCTCGTTTACAACAACGCGGACCACCAATTCGACCAATTTCGGCAAGTGCTTTCGAAGTCATCAGGTTCGATAATCCCCACGGCTCGCCTGCCAACGGGGTAGATTTTGTAATAATCGACACAAACATTCCGGCACTAATGCCCGCGCCGCAAGCACCCCAGAAACCGCAAGCGCCGCCCGGAACATTCCGTCCGCGGCCCTGCATCTCAACAAGCGCCGTTTCGAGATTCACATCGCCTCCCGCATTTTTATATGCCGCAAGCAGTGCCGAACCGACCATTGTGTGATGCTCCGGCCCGTGCAAATGGCAGAAAGGCTGCTCCATCAACATTCTGACAATCTCAATGGGATTTCGCGATTTTGTTTTCAGACGAAGAGTTA
>JAEEPS010000144.1 GCA_016284875.1 Salinivirgaceae bacterium
AGGATAGAACACGCAGAGCACCCAGCAGACACCGAAAACGTTAAACAGCAAGTGTGCCAGCGCAGTCCGTCGCGCGTCGAGTCCCGCACCAATAGCCGCCAGATTGGCCGTGGCTGTAGTGCCAATGTTCTCACCCATAACTAGGGCGATGCCCAGATAAATTGGCAGAACGCCCGTTGAGCAGAGCAGGATGGTGATGGCCATTACGGCCGCAGACGACTGCACAATGCAGGTAATCAGTGTTCCAGCGGCAAGAAAAATGACGATGGTGAGATGGCTGCCCGTGTCGAACGATGTGAAAAAACGGACCACCGCGTCGTTGTGGGCCAAATCCATATCGCGGCCCACACCGCTCAGCATTACCAGTGACCAGAACAGAAAGGCCAGGCCGAAAAGGAAATCGCCCGCCGCCTGATGCCGTTTTTTGTAGATGAGTACCATTCCTGCCACAAACGCGGGAAAAACCACGCAGGTCAAATCAACATTGTAGCCAAGCGACATAATCCACGCCGTAAGTGTTGTTCCGATGTTGGCGCCCATAATCACCGAGATGGCCTGCGCCAGCGTGAGCAGACCTGCCGACACAAACGACACTGTCATAACCGTTGTGGCCGACGACGACTGCACCGCGCAGGTTATAAACACGCCAGTCAGCATTCCCGATAGGCGGTTCGATGTCATTCGTCCCAGAATATGCCGCAACCCCGAACCTGCCATTTTCTGCAGCGTTTCGCTCATTAGTTTCATACCATAGATGAGTAGCGCCAGCGAGCCAAGCAGCCTGAAAACAATGTTGATAGTCATTTTGTCCGTTGTTTTTATTTGTTGCAAAACAACAACTGAAATTTCATATTTCCCAAACGGACAAGGCTACAATTAGGTTACAAATTCCAAATCAGCGCCGAATGATGCTTGGCAGCGGCAGTGTCGGCATTCGCAGCCATTCATTAATAATCAATCTAATCCTTGTCCGCAGTAGGCAGAGCATTGTCACCGCCCTGTTTGCCGACGGCTTTGATGTAATCCGAAGCGCGTTCCTGCGACACAACCGAGCGGCCCAATCGGCGTTCCATTGTTTGGCGGGCTTCGCGTGCAACGTCGCCGCCTTCTTTGGCAATGCGTTCATTTTCAGCCATTGTCTGCGGATTCGATTGCCGCGAATATTCCGTTGTGGCCACTTCGGCAAGAGTGTTGAGTGCCAGTTCGATGTTAGTCATATTGTCGCGCAGATTCTCCTTGGTCAAACCCTTATAGCGTTTGTATTCGCCTGTGGTCATACCGCTCCACGCCTTTGTCAGAACGTTGGTGAGAATGGCGAAATCCTTTGAATCGTGAACGCCCGAACGGTGCCATTCGTCGGTCAGTTCCTTGCGCATTTCAATTGAGCGCATACGCTCGTTAATCCATTTGTCGCTGTAACCTTGCCGACGATAGTCTTCTACAGCCATTTGGAATGTCAGTTCAGGGTCAATCATTTGGTCGATGCGCTGACTTCCAACTTCAGCGAGCCATTGCTTAACGGGCTCTGCCTTTTTCGACGGAATCGACTGAATGATGCGGAAAATCCCCTCAAGGTCAGCCGCCTGCGTCTTGTATATTTTGCCATCAGCAGCCATCATTCGAGTAGGGGTACAAATTGTACCCCACCTTAAATTCAATTCGGGGTCGCGAGCACGCATTCGCTTTATATACTGCTTGACGTCGGTACTGTCAGTCAATATTTCCACAATGTCTGCCACAGAGAAATAGTACTTTTCTTGTTCCGCGTCCCACGCAACGCGCACTTTTTTGTTCTCAAAAAGTTGAATGGCAAGGTTCTCGTTCATATCCAATTATTTACTATTGAAATTTGATCCCGCAATTTACTCTTTTCCACTGATTTTTACAAGATTAACACTCATTAACATTACGGGTGACAATCACCAAATGAAAGTTTTTTGTCGTTTCAAGTATTATTTGTTAATATTGTTTCCGTTTGCAGTGAAGTCTATTATTGAATACTGATTTGCAACAATATGTTGAAACAAAAGTGATTTATATAAAAGTTATTGTGTGATTAAAAACTTATAACTGCCAATGAAATAAACAGATAGTAATGTACATATTTTAAATAGGGAAAAGCAAGTAGTTTAATCTTGAATTCTTGGAACTTCGACAACTTCAATGACTTCACAATTACTTATTGGATTAAACAACGATGTGTTTCGCGCCGTATGGCGTGAACTTTCTTCGTTGTAGTTGAATAAGTAATAGGTAGTCGAAGACCTCAAGAATTCTGATGAAAACGAAAAAGTATCACGCTTTTTTTATGTGTGCATTTTTTCCACTGATGCGGCGCTTCCGAAAAGCCTTACGAGTAGGAAATGATATAATATATTATTGTTTAATTGTTTGAATATGAAAAAGATATTTATACTACCATTATTGTTGTTGCTTTGTGTAACGGCTTATTCTCAAAAAGGAAGTGACATTGTTTATTTGAAAAACGGAAGCAAGATAAAAGGAACAATAATCGAGCAGGTTCCAAATGTTTCATTGAAAATCCAATCAGGCGAAAATGTTTTTGTATATCAAATGGATGAAGTGGAAAAGATTGCTAAAGAGCAATTACAAAGCAAAAACAATTTGGCGGAACCTGTGGAACTAAAAACCAATTACCCGAACAAAGGCTATCGTGGCTTTGGTGAAATAAATATTGGTACAGGAAAGGATGATTCTGACACGGAATTTAACCAAATCGGTTTTTTGTCGGCTCACGGTTATCAAATGAATTCAAAATTGTTTGTTGGCGGTGGTGCAGGATTTTATGATTATTATAACGATAATGATGATGTCATTATGATACCATTGTTTGCTAATGTCAGATTTGATTTTGTTGAGTCAGGCATTTCTCCATTTCTTGATGTACGATTAGGTTATTCCGTTGGAGATAATGAAGGAGTATATTTCACACCTTCATTTGGTGTCCGTTTCTCAAAGTTTCATATATCCGCTGGTTATTTGCTACAAGGATACAACTATGAAACAATCAAAGGTAAAAGTACAGTTACCGAAGTTGGAAAAGTTAATTCCTTTTTTGCCCGTATAGCAATAGATTGGGGTGCAAGATACAAGTATGTTAACGTTGATAATTAACAATTTAAAAATAGAAATAATGAAAAAAATTTTGTTATTTATGGCATTTGTATTTTGCTTTACAAATGCTTTCGGCAAAAAGAAAATCGAAGTCGCTTACGGAAACATTACGGTGTTGAAAGAAGTGGCTACAGCAAAATTCGTGTTGGATTTGGATGAAACCACTTGGGAAGGTAAAGAAAACTACAAGCAACGTCTTGGAGACAAATTCCCTGAAAGGTATAAACTTTCTTATGATGCTTTTGTTAGATACTTTAACGCAACGACAAAAGGTTTGAAGATAACTGAAGATGAAGATGCTAAATATACAATAATCTTTAAAGTTGTTGAGTTATGGCAATATATGGGGTCTTATGGCAGGTTTGCCAAATACATACTCGGAACAATAGATATTGTTGACAATTCGACTAAAAATGTGGTATGCAGTGTCAATGTAAAACGGCTTGAAGGTAGCGCTGATTACACGGTTCCAGGCAGAATTGAAAAAGCCTATTCAAATGTCGCTGTGAAACTGAATGAATTGAATAAGAAATAGTTGAACGACAAGCAACAGCCGCAAGTTCAAGTCAAATAGACTGTGTTTGCGGCTGTGTTTTCTGTGTTCCCGATGTCAATCGGGACAGTGTTCATAAAAAAAGGACGCAACCATTGCGTCCCTACAAATCTGTGTTAATCTGTGCCCCCGATAGCAATCGGGGCTGTGTCGTCTGTGCGA
>JAEEPS010000065.1 GCA_016284875.1 Salinivirgaceae bacterium
AAAGAATAATTGTATGTGAACTCAAGCACATCGCCGCTCACACGGTTATCGCTGAATGCACCACCCGTTGCGTTAGTTGTACCATCGTAAGTTTTGCCATTTGCCACAAAGTTGCTCAATGTAAGTGTGCGGGCAGTAATATTGGCAGTTGCAGTGCCAGTAGCATTGGCAAACGCGTAGTTTGCAGCATCAGCACCGCTCTTTGTGTAGTCGAAACTGACGGCTTTGCCGTTGCCAGCGTTCTTGTCAGCGAAAGTGGCGGTTGTGCCAAACGTTACATCATCACCTTCAACCTTGTCAGTCGTGTAGCTGACGCTTGTTGTGGTGTTGCCGTCGTAAGTCTTGTTTTCTGCTTTGATATTGCTGATGGCAAGTGTTTTTGGTGTAATGCTGAATGTTTTGCTGACAGACGAGCCATTAGTATTTGTCCACGTTACAGTGCCATTATCGCCCACATTGCGGTTGTTTTTGTACGAAACCGAAGTTAATGAAGCATCAAACGAGAATGTTTTGCCGCAGAATGTACGGGTGCTGATAGTTGCCTCAACATCATCATCGAGAGTGAAGGCTGAACCTTTGTAAATGAAACTTGTTTTAACAAGAGCAACATCGTTTGCGCTAAGAGCATTGTAAATAAAACTACCATTGCCAGCAAGGTTATTACCCGAAATTGAACCGTTGGCGATTATTGTGCCATTGTTGGTTATGACGGCCTCACCCGTGGTTGTAAGCAACGCACCTTCGGGTATGGTAAGCGATGCACCTTCGAGTATGGTAAGCGACGCACCTTCGGGTACGGTGAGTGTTTTGCCTTCGGCAATCTCATAATCTGTTGCCACAACCAAATCACCAGTTACAGTTATCACATTTTCGGCTTCTGTCACATAACCAGTAACAATGTTATGTTCTGTGTTGAGAACAGGCGAAGCGTCGGCAAACAATGTCTGCCGCCATGTAGTAACCTCGAATGTGCCGCCATTCAGCATATAAGCAATTTTGCCGCTTGCATATTCTGCGGCTGTGGCTGAAATGGTTTTGCCTTCCACATCAGCGGTTGTTTGACCTTTTTGGTTGGCGCCAACGCCGTATTGTTCAACATTATTACCGTCTTTGGCGCAACCCTCCAGATAGTAGCAGTTGGTTTGTTTGCCACCACTACCGCAAATGCCGCCGACATAGTAAGTACCCGAAACCGCTCCTGTGTTGTAGCAGTTGGTTTGGGTGCCTCTATCACCACAAATGCCGCCGGCATAGTAAGAAGTACCCGAAACAGTTCCTGTGTTATAGCAGTTGGTTTGGGTGCCAAAAATGCCGCAAATGCCGCCAACACAGTAAGAACCAGAAACCGTTCCTGTGTTGTAGCAGTTGGTTTGTGTGCCACTATAACCGCAAATACCGCCGACATCTTCGTAACCACGCAAATAAGAGTCAATAACTCCTACGTTCTTTATCGTCGCTCCGTGGCCATAGCCTATCAGGCCAACATATTTGCCGCCATCGGGATAGTTGTTGACAGTTGGGTTATTGAAATACAAGCCGCTAATGGTGTGGCCGTAACCGTCGAATGTGCCTGCAAATGGTTTACTCGACGTTCCTATCGGTGTCCAACTGTGAGTTGGTGTGCCGATAAGATGGCCATCTTCGTCAATCACGGTTGTATTTACTGTAATGTCTTCTGTCAAGACGGCATTTATAGTTGTGTTGCCATTGTTCACTTCGTTGGCAAACCAATAAAGTTGGCCCGCATTGGCTATCTGATACACACCATTGACAGAATTTGGTTCTTCTCCTTCTCCACATTTTGTACATAAGCCGTTTATGAAGTTATGTTGTTCAACAATTCCATTGGAATTGTTATTGAATGGGCACGGATTCGACGTAAACACCACACCTCGGGTATTATCGAGCAAAGGCCGTTTATCCTCGCCAAGTGTTTGATACCACGTAAGGTTGCCTTCGCTTGTGCTGCCGTTGAGCAAATATGTTAGTCTGCCGTTTGCAACATCTTTCGCTGAAACAAAAGTGCCAAGGGTATTTTTATTGCCGCAGCCTGCCAAATAGTAGCAGTTGGTTTGGGTGCCACTATAGCCGCTAATGCCGCCAACATTGTTTGAAGAACCCGAAACTGAACCTGTGTTGTAGCAGTTGGTTTGGGTGCCACTATAGCCGCAAATGCCGCCGACAAATTGAAAAGACCCCGAAACCGTTCCCGTGTTGTAGCAGTTGGTTATGTTTGTATTTGTGTTATAACCATAGCCGCAAATGCCGCCGACATATTGGTAACCACGCAAATAAGAATCAATAACCCCGACGTTCTTTATCTTCGCTCCATTGGCATAGCCTATCAGTCCCACATAGTTGCCGCCATCGGGGTAGTTGCTGTTAGTTGTATTTTCGAAATACAAACCGCTAATGGTGTGGCCGTTGCCGTCGAATGTGCCTGCAAATGGTTTATCTTTAGTTCCAATCGGTGTCCAACTATACATTGTTGCGCCGTTGAGATTGCCATCAGCAGGTACGTTTAAGTTAACAACAATGTTGGCTGTCAGAACGGCGTTTATGGCGGTGCTGCCGTTGTTCACTTCAATGGCAAACCAATATAGTTCGCCTGAATTGCTGATTGCGTAGTAGTCAATAAAATCGGCTGTAAGACCATAACTGCTGTAGTTGCTTTCGGTTACCAAAGTGCCTTGAGCAACGAATTGGCCACAATCAGTGCAGTGTCCAGTCGCATCCAATGTGTGCTCTTTATGAGTGTTGTTCTCATCATTGCTGAAGGAAGGGCAAGGCTGCGTTGCAAATACCACAGCGTGAGTGTTGTCCCAAACAGGCAATGCGTCTGTGCCAATGGTCTGATACCACACAAGGTTGCCTTCGCTTGTGCTGCCATTGAGCAGATAGGTTATTTTTCCGCTTGCAAACTCTTCGGCTGTGGCCGCTGTTGTCCTGCCTGCCATGTCGGCGGTTGTGTTTCCCTTTGTTGCATTGCCAACACCATATTGCACCACATTTTTGCCGTCTTTGGCGCAGCCTGCCAAATAGAAGCAGTTGGTTTGGGTGCCACCTTGGGCGCTAATGCCGCCAACAGAGTAAGAAGAACCCGAAACCGTTCCTGTGTTGTAGCAGTTGGTTTGGGTGCCACCATTGCCGCTAATGCCGCCAACATTGTTTGAAGAACCCGAAACCGTTCCTGTGTTGTAACATTTGGTTTGTTTGCTATAAATACTACCGCCTCCGCAAATGCCGCCGACATATTTAGTACCTGAAACCGACCCTGTGTTGTAGCAGTTGGTTGTGGTGCCATTATAACCGCAAATGCCGCCAACATCGTTAGAACCCGAAACCATTCCTGTGTTGTAGCAATTGGTTTGGGTGCCAGAACCGCCACAAATGCCGCCAACATAGTCAGAAGAACCCGAAACCGTTCCTGTGTTGTAGCAGTTGGTTTGGGTGCCACCACTGCCGCTAATGCCGCCGACATAGGTAGAAGAACCCGAAACCGTTCCTGTGTTGTAGCAGTTGGTTTGGATGCTACCATAGCCGCTAATGCCGCCAACACCATAATTACCTTTAATATAAGAATCAACAACTCCGACGTTCTTTATTGTCGCTCCATCGGCATAGCCTATCAAACCTACGTAGTTTCCGCCATAGGGGAATTTGTCGTTAGTTGTATTCTCAAAATACAAACCGCTAATGGTGTGGCCGTTGCCGTCGAATGTGCCTTTGAATGATTTACTTGTTGTTCCAATCGGTGTCCAACTATGCATTGTTGCGCCGTTGAGATTGCCATCGGCAGGTACGTTTAAGTTAACAACAATGTCGTCAGTAAGTACGGCTTTGGCATAGCCAGCGCTGTTGGAGCCGTTATTAACCAATTCGGCAAAGCCGTAGAGTTCTTCGGCAGATGAAATCACATAATAGCCGTCGAATTCCACGGTGAGTCCATACGTGGCGTAATCGCCATTAATTTGTGTGAGCGACAAAGAAGGCGAGCCACTATAAGGCTCCGATTCCGCCCACGAGGTCAGTGCGCTGCAGAGCACTGCCGCCGCTGTTAGTAGAAAATGTTTAATCTTTCTCATAAGAAATTGAATTAAAATAATTTATAAAATTGATAAATTTATTTCGCGGTTGTTGTAGAGACAGTGCATGCACCGTTTCTACAATGTTTGACCGTATGATAGGTTGCCTTTTCATTTTCAATCCGCACAAGCGTCTTTTATAAAATTGTTTTCAAAAAACAAATTTTTTGCGCAAAAAAACAAGGATGACTTCACGAACGGCGGGTTTGACTTTAGGAACGGCGAAAATCGGGAAAAAATGAGTGATTTTTTATGATTTTGTGGCGCAATTATCGCTAACCAAACGAATCAGAATTTATCCAAAAAACGATTTTGGGGTTGTTTTTGGATTAGTTTGGTTAGAACCTGATTTTGATATTATAGATTTTATAAAAATTTCTGCCCGTCAGGGCATACCACCAAAAACTTAAAACTTCTAAAACTTATAACTTAAAACTTCTAAAACTTATAACTTAAAACTTCTAAAACTTAAAACTCCAAATGTGTCGGTTTTTAAAATTGGGGACAGGAATTTCAAATTCAGATATTTTTAACGTTGAGCACCGATTTAATGCCGAGCCGACAACTCATCGGCGTCAATTTTAATTATGTTTGTGTATCGTAAACTAAACTTAAACACGTAATAATATGAAGACCAACTATTTGATGATTGCCGGCCTGCTTGCCATTGCGGGCTGCACATCGACACCAAAACAGCCGCCATTGGTTTACAATGCGGAAAACACCGGCGCTGCTCTGCCGAAAATCGAGTATGTGAACCCCGACGAACTGCCGCAGTGCGCCGCATTGCCCGACCCGTTTGCTTGGTCGGATGGCAGCGGACGCTCGACAAAGTTTGCCGATTGGGAACGCCGCCGCAACGAGATTAAATCGGAAATCGAATTTTATGAAATCGGCGCCAAGCCCGACAAGCCGGAAGAAGTTACGGCATCGCTCACCGACACGGTGCTCACTGTTACCATTAAGCACAACGGCGAGACGCTGACGCTCACAAGCCGCCTGCGCATACCGAAGACGGGCGAAGGTCCGTTCCCCATCAGCATTGGAATGGGCCGTTTCAGCGGCACGGGCGCTCTGCGCCGTGACTTGTTCGATGGCTGCATCCAAGTGCCTTTCGACCACGACCAAGTAATCCGCAGCAGCCATCAGGCTGTGCGCGACGATAGTGCACGGTTCTACAAGTTGTATCCCGACGCGCGCGCCAACGGCAACTACAGCGCGTGGGCTTGGGGTGTGAGCCGCATCATCGATGGCCTTGAGCAAGTGGCTGACCAAATTAATGCCGATTTGGCTCACATCTGCGTGACAGGCTGCTCGTATGCCGGAAAAATGGCGATGTACTCGAGCGCACTCGACGAGCGCGTGGCTCTTGCCATTGTTCAGGAATCGGGTGGTGGCGGCATCAACTCGTGGCGTGTGAGCGACGATTTCACCGCCCGTACCGACACCAATGTTGAGCGCATCACCAACACCAATTACACTTGGTTCAGCCCGGCTCTGAAAGATAATTTTGATGGCCGCGTCGACCGTTTGCCGTTCGACCATCACGAGATTCTGGCAATGATTGCGCCGCGTGCCGTGCTGGTTCTGGGCAACGGCGACTACGAGTGGCTCTGCGACCATTCGGGCTACGTATCGTGCCGTGCCGCCGAGTATGTTTATCAGACATTCGGCATTGCCGACCGCTTCGGCTACGTGTTCGACGCCAAGCACCCGCACTGCCGCGCATCGGACCTGCAGTCAGACGCTGTGAAGGCTTTTGTGGCTAAATATCTGTTTGGCGACCAAACTGCCAACACTATGATTCGTGAAGCCACGCCGACGCTTAACAACATCGATTACAAGAAATGGATTGACGCGTGGGCAAAATAATTTAGAATTTTGAATTCAGAATTTAGAATAAACAGAAAGAGCCGTAAGACGAATCTTGCGGCTCTTTTTGGTTTATATCATCTGTAAATTACAGATTGAAAGCGTTTTTAACAATATCGACATAGTCGAGTTTTTCCCAAGTGAAGAGTTCCACGGTGAGTTCGCGGCGGCCCATATAAGGCGACTCAAACACTTTTGTCACTGTTTTTGGCTCGCGGCCCATATGTCCGTACGAAGCGGTCTCTTCATAAATCGGGTTGCGCAGTTTCAGGCGGTCTTCGATGGCTGCCGGGCGAAGATCGAAAATCTCGGCCACCTTCTGGGCAATCTCGCCGTCGCTCATCTTCACCTTCGATGTGCCGTAGGTGTTCACAAACACGCCCACCGGCTTTGCAACGCCAATGGCGTAGGCCACTTGCACAAGCATTTCCGATGCAACGCCGGCTGCAACCATATTTTTGGCAATGTGGCGTGCTGCGTAGGCTGCCGAGCGGTCAACCTTCGATGGGTCTTTGCCCGAGAAAGCGCCACCGCCGTGTGCGCCGCGGCCGCCGTAGGTGTCAACAATAATCTTGCGACCGGTCAGGCCGGTATCGCCGTGGGGGCCGCCAATCACAAACTTGCCCGTGGGGTTCACGTGTAGGGTGAAGGTTCCGTCGAACAGTTTCTGAACGCGGGCCGGCAGTTTGGCCACAGTGCGCGGAATCAAGATGTCTTTCACGTCCTGCTTGATTTTGGCAAGCATCGGCTCGTCGGCATCGAACTCGTCGTGCTGTGTCGAAACCACAATTGTATCAATACGTTTCGGCTGATTATTGTCGTCGTACTCGATTGTTACCTGGCTTTTTGCGTCGGGGCGCAAATAGGTCATCACCTTGCCTTCGCGGCGGATGGCAGCCAACTCAATGAGCAGACTGTGAGCAAGTTCGAGCGGCAGCGGCATATAGTTGTCGGTCTCTGAGCAAGCGTAACCGAACATCATTCCCTGGTCGCCGGCGCCCTGGTCCATATGGTTGGCGCGGTCAACACCACGGTTGATGTCGGCCGACTGCTCGTGAATGGCCGAGAGCACGCCGCACGAGTCTCCCTCGAAGCGGTACTCGCCCTTGGTGTAGCCAATGCGGTTGATGACGCGGCGCGCAACTTCCTGCACGTCGATGTAGGCGTCGCTGCGGACCTCACCGGCAAGCACCACCTGTCCGGTTGTTACAAGCGTCTCGCAAGCCACTTTCGATTTGGGGTCGAAAGCAAGAAAGCGGTCAACAAGCGCGTCTGAAATTTGGTCGGCAACTTTGTCAGGATGACCTTCCGAAACCGACTCTGAAGTAAATAAGTAACCCATATCTATAAAGTTTTAAATTAGAAACTTAACTGATGGGAAAAATCGGGGAAGGTGCAATTGAAAATCGTGCTTTAGCATTTTTTTCTGTGGTTGCAATCAACTCAAATCTTTCCACAACGGGCGCAAAGGTAATAACACTATCGGAAACAAAAAAATGGTTGGCGATTTTATTTGGGAGCGCCCCAAACCTGATGCAAGCCTAAAACTCCCTCCACCGCTCGGCAATCTCGTCAAGAATTTGCGAAATCACAGCCGGATCTTTCTCAGTGACAAGGCGGATGCGCGTGTCTTTGAAGTCGGGCAGGCCCTTGAAGTAGTTCGATAGGTGCTGACGCAACTCGAAAACGCCCACGTAGTCGCCCTTCCACTCGAGCGAGTACTGCAGATGGCGTTTCACCAACTCAACTTTCTGTGGTATAGTGGGGTTTGGCAGCAACTCACCTGTTTGCAGATAGTGCTTTGTGCGGCTGAAAATCCACGGATTGCCGATAGCGGCACGGCCAATCATGATGCCGTCAACGCCGTAGCGGCTGAACATCTCCGCGGCCTTCTGCGGGCTGTCGATGTCGCCATTGCCGATGACCGGAATGTGCAGTCTCGGGTTGGCTTTAGTCTGCCCGATGAGCGTCCAGTCGGCTTCGCCCTTATACATCTGACTGCGAGTGCGGCCGTGGATGGTAATTGCTTCTGCGCCAACATCCTGCAATCGCTCGGCAAGTTCCACAATCGGCTTGTTGGTCTCATCCCAGCCAAGGCGCGTTTTCACCGTCACGGGCAACTTCACAACCTGCGCCACACGACGCGTAATCTCTATCATCAGCGGAATGTTCTGCAGAAGTCCGGCACCAGCACCCTTGCCCGCAATTTTTTTCACGGGGCAGCCAAAGTTGATGTCAATCAGGTCGGGGTGCGCCTGCTCAACGCGCTGGGCAGCCTCAACCATCGCGTCGGGGTCTTTGCCGTAGATTTGAATGCCCACGGGGCGCTCGCTGTCGGCGATGTCGAGTTTGCGCAGACTTTTTTCGGCATCGCGGATGAGCCCGTCGGCCGACACAAATTCAGAGTACATCAGGTCGGCGCCCTGCTCCTTGCACAGGCGGCGGAACGACGGGTCGCTGATGTCTTCCATCGGCGCAAACGCCACCGGCTTCTCACCCAAATCGATGTCTCTGATTTTCATACTATTGCGCAATCTAAAAACAAAAAAAGCACTCACACTAATGAGTGCCTTTTGTGGACCCAGTTGGGCTTGAACCAACGACCCCCTGATTATGAGTCAGGTGCTGCTAACCAACTGAGCTATGGGTCCGAAATCCCATGTTTTTTGGGACTGCAATATTACACAATGGTTTTTGATTTCGCAACAACCATTTTTTGTGTGATTATTTCTTCTGCTCCTTCGCCCAACTGTCTTTCAGGCCAACGGTGCGGTTGAACACCAAGTGGTCGGCTGTTGAGTCGGGGTCGACGTTGAAGTAGCCGATGCGTTGGAATTGGAAGTGGTCCAATGGTTTGGCGTTGGCCACAAACTTCTCAATGAAGCAGTTCTTGAGCACCTGCAGCGAGTCGGGGTTGATGATTTCCTTCATTGCCTCCAGAGCCTCGCAGTTGCGGGCCTCGCGAATGGCGGCCATCTCGTCGCGCGGGTTCTCCACCTTCCAAAGGCGGTCGTAAAGGTGAACTTCAGCCGGCAGGCAGTGTCCGACGCTCAACCAGTGCAGAGTGCCCTTCACCTTGCGGTCGCTGCCGGGCAGGCCGCTGCGGGTGTCGGGGTCGTACTCGCAGTACACCTCAACAACATTGCCGGCATTGTCCTTCTTGCAGCCCGTACACTTCACAATGTAGGCGCTCTTCAGGCGCACTTCCTGACCAGGCGTCATACGGAAATATTTCTTCGGTGCGTCCTCCATAAAGTCGTCGCGCTCAATCCACAACTCACGGCTGAACTCAATCTTGTGCGTTCCATCTTCGGGTTTTTCGGGGTTGTTCACGGCCTCAAGTTCCTCAACTTTTCCTTCGGGATAGTTGGTGATAATGCACTTCACGGGGTTCAGCACCGCCGAAACGCGTGTGGCGCGGGCGTTCAGGTCCTCGCGGATTGAACTCTCTAGCAGTGCGAAATCGTTCAGTGCGTCGTATGTTGTGTAGCCGATTTTGTCCACAAAGTTGCGGATTGACTCAGGTGTGTATCCGCGGCGACGGAAACCGCACAGAGTCGGCATTCGCGGGTCGTCCCAGCCGTTCACCAGCCCTTCCTTTACCAGAATGAGCAGATTGCGCTTGCTCATCAGCGTATAGTTCAGATTCAGTTTGTTGAACTCGTACTGACGCGGACGGTTGTCGTCCAAATCCTTGCCTTCCTTCAACTCGTCGATAAAGTAGTCATACACAGGACGATGCACCACAAACTCGAGTGTGCAGCACGAGTGCGTAACGCCCTCGAAATAATCGCTCTGCCCGTGTGCGAAATCGTACATCGGATAGGCCTGCCATTTGGTGCCCGTGCGGTGGTGCGGGTGCTTCACAACGCGGTAGATTATCGGGTCACGGAAGTGCATATTCGGGTTGGCCATATCGATTTTGGCGCGCAGAACCATCTTGCCCTCCTCAATCTCGCCGCGGTTCATCTTCTCGAACAACTCGAGCGACTCACTTGCCGGGCGGTCGCGGTAGGGGCTGTTCTGACCAGGCTCGGTGGGCGTTCCCTTCTGCGCGGCAATCGCCTCCGACGACTGCTCATCCACATATGCCTTGCCCTCCTTTATCAGCCTTACGGCGAAGTCCCACAACTGTTGGAAGTAGTCCGAAGCGTAATACTCGTGTCCCCACTTAAATCCCAGCCACTCAATGTCTTCCTTGATTGCGTCAACATACTCCACATCCTCCTTCACGGGATTGGTGTCGTCGAAACGCAGGTTGCAGACGCCGCCGTACTGCTGCGCCAGTCCGAAATCGAGACAAATGGCCTTTGCGTGGCCAATGTGCAGATAACCATTAGGCTCGGGCGGGAACCGTGTCTGTACGCGTCCGCCGTTTTTACCCTCTGCCAGGTCCTTCTCAACCTGCTCAATAATGAAGTTCGATTTGCGTTCAACTTCCTTTGTCTCTTTTTCTTCGATAGCCATATTCTATAGATTTTGCGCAAAAGTATTCTAATTAACGGAAATCGGGAAATAAAATGTTGGCAAGAGAATCGAAGTCGCCTAAAAAGATGCGGTTTTTGGCATCTTTTATAAATTTCGTAAAAAAAATTCACAAACCTCTTGCACATCTAAAAATCATTACTACTTTTGTCGTACTACAAATTTAAAAATCTACTTATATGAAAAAGGACAACAAACAACTTACGAAAGCAGAACTTCACCTTATGAACATTTTGTGGGACAAAGGCAAGGCCACCGTACAGCAGATGCAAGACCTGCTGGAAAATCCGAAACCGGCCTACACCACCACGCTCACCGTTATGCAGATTCTGACCAAGAAGGGAATCGTTGATTTCGAAAGAGTGGGCAAAGCCTACGTTTACAAACCGGTTTTGAGCCGCGACGAGTACATTGGCAGCTTTATGAACGATGCCTGCGACAATGTTTTCGGCGGTTCAATGCGCTCGTTCTTCTCGTTCTTCGCCAAAAGCGAGAAAATCAGCCGCGATGAACTCGAGGAAATTCTGAAGGAAATGAATAAAGACAAATAAAAATTGAATTGGATAACTGGATAATCGTATAATCGAATGCTCGATTCAGCGATTCACCAGTTCACCGATTAATCAATTAACCACGAAAACACCACACAACTATGATTACCACACTGATAAAATTCGTTGCTTCGGCGGCGCTATTGTTCGCTTTCTATCGGATTGTGCTGCGCGGAAAAGCCAGCTACACCGTCAGCCGCGTTTATTTGCTTTTGTTGCCGGTAGTCAGTCTGATAATGTCAGTTTTGACATTCGAGGTTTACCCTTCGGGAACCGAAATAGCCATTGAGCGCATTGAGCCAGCGGCAGCCACATTTGAGAGCGAGCCGTCGGCAATTGCCGTCACTGTTCCAACGGTTGCTCCTGCACCAACCATCGCACCTGCGCCACAATCAGTTGCAGCCAGCGAACCCGCAAAAACCGAGCACACCATAGTAATAGATTGGTATGCCACATTGCAGTGGGTCATTCCGACCGTATCGCTGCTGTTGTTGCTGATTGCTGTTTTCTACATCTGCAAAGTGTTGGCTATCAAATCGAAAATGGAAGTTGAGACCACGGCAGAAGGCTACAGTCTGATTCACTCGAAGAAGATTGACACGCCATTCTCGTTTGGCAAAACAATATTTCTGCCGCAGGAACTTAACAAGCAGAGCGAGAGCATGATAATCCGCCACGAGAAGGCGCACATTGCCCACCGCCACTATGCCGACGTTTGGTTCAGCGAACTCTTGACGCGCCTGTTCTGGTTCAATCCGTTTGTGTGGCTCTGCCGCGCCGAACTGCGCAACGTGCACGAGTTTCAGGCCGACCACGATGTTGTGCAATCAAACGTAGATATAAGTGCTTATCAGACAACGCTTTTGGAAATGGTGATGAACGTGAGCAGCCCCGTCGTGAACGGCTTTAACCATTCGTTTATCCGCCGCCGCTTTGTCGAGATGAAAAAAACAACTGTCGGAACACTTGGCCGCGTGGCGAAAATCGGCACCATTGCGTGGATTGGCATAATGTTCTGCGCGTTCACTTTCACTGAAAAGAAAGCGGAACCGAATACGGTAACAACTGAAACAGCGGCACAAACGTCCAATGAAAACTTTGTGGCGCAGATGAAGTTGATGGAATGTAGTTGGATGGTATTTAAATCGCATACACTAACTAAAAGTTGGGTTTTTATTGATAAAGTGCCCGACACCCCCGACAAACTCGCTCTCAAAGAAATTCATAATGAGCGGTTTCCAAAAATGCAGTCGGAATTGTTGGAAATATCGAAAAAATGGAACGATGCAAACCGCAAAGAACTTGAGTCGATATTCTCATTTATCAACGATACGCTTTTCGCCTACCAAAAAAACATAATGGAGAGATTGAAAACCCTTACCGACTACGAAGATATGTTTGTTGCTATGTATGCGGAAATGATGGTTGAAGAAGGAGGAGACGAAACAAATGCAGCAAACGAAGTTAATGCCCGCATTGACGCACTTATCAAGGAAATAAGGACTGCCGCCACAACACAGACAACCACCGAACGCACAGTTTTTCAAACGCCCGGCCCCGGCAAATTTGTGATTGAGGGCGCCGTTGACCCGGGCATAACCGATTCGTGCTACCTGTTTTATTTCGCCGACGATAACTTTGAGATTGTTGAAACACCCGTGGCCTGCGTGCCGGTGGTGGATAAGAAGTTCCACTACGAGGTTGAACTCAACGACCTGACCGTGTGCCGCATTCGCTGCATATTCCCCGGCGGCGAGATTTGTTCAAACTGGATAGAGACCTTTGCCGCGCCTGGCGTCACCTTCGAGCTGACGGTTCACAACGGATATTATTCGTCGTCGAGCCAAAACTCAAATTACCTGTCGAAAGTTCGCCGCTTGGCCAATGCCTACTGCAAAAACCACCATTTAGATGAGAATGTGGCTAAGCCCGATGGTTTGTACAAGACTTGGGAGAACGTTAAATATGGTAATTGGAACAACCAAAAGGTTATGAAAGTCGATTTCTGCGAGAAAAAGACTGTTGTAACCCTTTCGACGTCGCGTTGGGATAGTCCCATTTCCATTTTGACCTCCGATGTCTGCTTACGTGACACGGCTGGCAATCTTTACAAAATGTTGCGCAACGAAAGCGATGGCAACCGCTACATTGACTATATCTGCGGTGCCCGCTACGCCTTTGAGCCGTTGTCGAAAGGTGTGACCCAATTCGATATTGTGCAGAAAGTCAACAAAAAGGTATCTTTCTTCAATGAAAATGGCGAAAGTCAAGAGTTTGATATAGCCGATTATAATATAAACGTAATTGTGGCGGACATTGCCGAGAATTTGAACGCCAACCGGAAGCCAAACTTCACAATCACCTTTAAAACCAAGCTTACCGACGAGGTTACAGGCTTCGAAATTGTGCAGACGCTAACTGATGAACGTCGGTCGCAGGACAGACCTCTTGGAGAGGTTGACCTTGACGCCAACGGAGAGGCCACTTTCAGCACCTATCTCGAGGAACCTATTTTTGCCTATGTTTTCCCGGCATTTACCGATGCGCGAAAACCAAAAAGCTATTCGATGTTATTCCCGCTCATTCCGGGTGAAAAAGCGGAGTTTACTCTTACTTCTTCAGGAAGTGTTGAAGATGATAGAGTAACAGGTGTTACCAAAATCGAAATTCCAAAACACGAACTTACAGGCAGTGGCTTCTACAAGTATTGGAACGAATCCGACAAGGAATTATCGAAAATTGCTAACGGGAATGCCAATGATTTCGAAAAAGCTCAATCTCTAATGAGAGAATATATCAAACGCCATAACGATAATTTAGGCTGCGTGTTGCCGTATGTGCTTCATTGGAGAGCCGATTACAGCGTGTTGTCTAAAAAAATTCTACAACACCCGATGGTGAAACAAATGAAGGAACGCGATGATGTTATAAAACAACGTGATGATGAAAGAGAAAAGATTAGAAAGGAATTTGTAAGACAAGAAGCGGAAAGAATCGCCAAAACCCGCCCAGGCAATATGTTCACAGATTTTGATTTAGCCAGACATAAATTTTCGGAATACGTGGGACAAAATAAATATGTGATGGTATACTTCTACTATCGCCCTGACACAACAACATTAGTAGCCATCGAAAAAATGTGGCAGAAATATAAAGAGAAAAATTTTAATGCAATTGGCATTGATATGGTAATTCACAAACCCGAGTATTTCCGTAATTTATATGAAAAGCTTGGGGTTGGTTTCACACAAATGATGGACCACAACCATACGGCTGCCCATACATACGAGATTGACGATGCTGGCGAAGCGATACTCTTCGGCCCCGACGGTACAATTCTGAAACGCGACATTGCCGCCAACGATATTGAGAAGGTTGTGGATGAAGCATTGAACGGCAAAACCAGTGCAACACAAGGCTCAACAACAGGAATTTCGCCGCAAGACGATAAATATAAAGCAATGCATATTTACAATTTCACCAAACATGTTGAGTGGCCAGCAACCAAAGGCGATTTTGTGGTGTGCGTTTTGGGCAAGACCGAGGTTCTGAGTCAACTCAAAGCAATAACTAACGGCAAAACAGTGAACGGCAAACCTATTAAGGTGATTGGCGTCAACAACGTTGGCGATATACCAAACTGCCAAATTCTTTATGTGCCGACTAGCGAAACTAGCAATCTTAAATCGGCAATAGAAAAAGTGGGAAACGCCGCGACACTTATTGTCAGCAACTGTCAGGGGGCTTTGGAAAACGGCTCGTGTATCAACATTGTTGAGATTGATGAAAAAATCAAGTACGAAGTCAATCAAAAAGCCATCGAAAACCGTAATTTGAAAATAAACCCCAATCTGCTAAATATGAGTGTCAACAAATAACGGACCAACAAACAATTACTATTTAATAATCAACAACTTAATTCGTAAAGATATGAGAACTAATTTTTTCTGGCGAAGTGCAGCCGTAGTGGTTGCCGCCATAGCAATGCTGACCATTCAAACCAGAAAAGTATCAGCGCAAGAGGATAAGTTCAAGGCCATCTTTATTTACAATTTCACTAAACAAATTGAATGGCCTGCAAGCGAGTCAAATGGTGATTTTGTGATATGTGTGGTTAATCAGGATGATGTTTTTGAGCAGGTTAAGTCTCTTGCACAAGGCAAACTAGTCAATGACAAAACTATTTCGGTAATTGGGGTTAAAAACATCAATGATATTCCAGATTGTCAAATTCTTTATTTGCCATCTTCTGAAAGCATAGCCGGCATAATAAGTTCGGCTGTTGCAAAGGTTGGCAGCGCCGCAACACTAATTGTCAGCGACAAGCCTGGGGCTTTGGAATACGGCTCGTGCATCAACTTTGTAATGGTTGATTATAAAATCAAGTACGAAATCAACAAAAAAGCCATCGAAGACCGCAATATGAAAGTTTTAAATAGCATGGCTGTCAATGCAACCAACTACAAATAATTTACTAGCAAACAACTAACACAAACTTTTTCAAGACAACTGACCGAAAAACAACAGACAACTAGCCATCGGCATCATTAGGTTGGTGCCAACAAAAAGGAACGGAAAACATTTTCCGTTCCTTTTTTGCTTAAGCAGATTGATTGGCTCTCTCTGCTATTTGGCATTTCTTATTAAAATGCCTTATACCTATTTTTTAATAACTTCCTCAAAATCACATCTCCGAATACCTCTTATACCGCTCCTCGGCATCGTGGCTGCCTTGCTCGAAGAGTTTGTCGGCGTTGTCGGGGAAACTGCGGGTGAGCGAGTTGTAGCGCACCTCGCCGGCCAGGAACTCCTTGTAAGGCATTGTCGGGGCTTTTGAGTCGAGTTGGAACGGGTGCTCGCGGCGCGGGTCGTAGCGGTAGAGCAGCCAGTAGCCGCTCTCAACGGCACGCTTCATCTCCTCCTGAACGCGGTGCATACCAATGCAGATTCCGTGCGACGCGCAAGGCGTGTAGGCAATCACAATCGACGGTCCGTCGTACTCCTCGGCCTCTTTCACGGCCTTAATCAGTTGGTTCGGGTCGGCGCCCATTGCCACCTGCGCCACATACACATTGCCGTAGGTCATCATTATGGCGCCAAGGTCCTTTTTGCGGCTCTTTTTGCCCGAAGCGGCGAATTTTGCCACAGCGCCCATCGGCGTTGCCTTGCTGCTCTGTCCGCCAGTGTTCGAGTAAATCTCTGTGTCAATGATAAATACGTTTATATTCTCGCCGCCGGCAATCACGTGGTCAAGGCCGCCGAAGCCAATGTCGTAGGCCCAGCCGTCGCCACCGAACATCCAGAAGGTCTTCTTCGACAGAATGTCTTTCGACGCAAGAATGTCAGCCGCTTTCGCGTCAGCGTTCTTTTGCAGATTATCTATCAGTGTATCAGTTGCTTCGCGCGATTTGTCAATATCATTGAAGGTGTCGAGCCACTGTTGGCAAGCCTCTTTCAGACTGCCGTTGGCGCTTGCGGCCATAGCCTCAATCTTTTCTTTGAGCAGAGCACGGCGCTGTTTAACAGACAGATACATTCCCAGGCAGAGTTCGGCATTGTTCTCGAACAGACTGTTGGTCCAGGCGGGGCCGAAGCCGCGGTGGTTCACCGTGTAAGGGATTCCGGGCATTGCCGAGCCCCACGCCTGCGAGCAGCCTGTGGCGTTGGCCCAGAACACGCGGTCGCCGAAGAGTTGGGTGAGCAGTTTGGCGTATGGCGTCTCGCCGCAACCTGCGCAGGCTGCCGAGAATTCGAGCAGCGGCTGACGGAATTGGCTTCCCTTTATCGAGTATGGCTCAAAAATATCGCCTTTCTGACTGATTGTCAATCCGTAATCGAAGCAGTTGCGGTCTTGTTGGCTGAACACTGCCGGCTGCATTTCAAGCGCGTTGGCCGGACAACTCTGCACGCAACTGCCGCAACTTGTGCAGTCGAGCGCCGATATGCTCAAGGCGAAATGAAGCCCCATAGCCTTCGCCTTTCCGTTGGCCACAACCGTTTTGAACCCTTCGGGCGCGGCGGCTTTTTCGGCCTCGTTCAGCAGATATGGACGGATGACGGCGTGCGGGCAGACGAGCGAGCAGCGGTTGCACTGAATGCACTTGTCGGTGTTCCAGACGGGCACCTTCACGGCAATGCCGCGCTTCTCGTAGGCGGTCAGGCCCATTTCCAGAGTGCCGTCGATGTTATCGGCGAAAGCGCTCACAGGCAGGTCGTCGCCCTTTTGCGCGTTGATGGGCTCGAGCAGGTTGCGCACCACGGCCGGGCGGTTGTCAACAGCGTTGGTTTCCACTTCTTTGGCCGATGCCCACGCAGCCGGAACCTGAATCTCGCGAACGCCGGCGGCACCCTTGTCGATGGCGGCCACGTTCTTGTTCACAACTTCCTCGCCTTTAGCGAAATAGGTCTTGCGGGCGGCGGCTTTCATAGCCTCGAGCGCCACGTCGGCCTTGATAATGCCCGTGCAGGCGAAGAAGGCGGCCTGAAGCACCGTGTTGGTGTGGCTGCCCAGACCGATATTCATTGCAATGTCGGTGGCGTCAATCACGCAGAAGCGTATCTTGTTGAGCGCCAATGTCCGTTTCACGTCAGCCGGAAGCCACGCTTCAAGTTCGGCGTCGGTTTTGGTGCAGTTCAGAAGGAACGTGCCGCCCGGTTTCACTTCCGACACAATATCGTATTTGCCGATGTAACTCTGATTGTGGCAGGCCACAAAATCGGCGCTCTTCACGTAGTACGAACTCTCGATGGGGTTTTTGCCGAAGCGCAGGTGCGATTTGGTCACGCCGAACGACTTTTTGGCGTCGTACTCAAAGTAGGCCTGACCGTAGAGTCCTGCACACTCGCTCACAATGTGGACGGTGTTTTTGTTGGCGCCCACCGTTCCGTCGCCGCCAAGGCCCCAGAACTTGCAACTGAAGGTGTCGCCGCCCGGATTGTCGAACGGCAGTGTTGGCAGCGACAGGTGTGTAACGTCGTCGGTTATGCCGATGGTGAAGCCGTTTTTCGGCTCATTTTCAGACAGATTGGCGAATACTGCCAGAATCTGTCCCGGGTCGGTGTCTTTCGATGAGAGACCGTAGCGGCCGCCCACAACCTTGATTTTTCTGTCGCTGTTCAGAATGACCGAGCAGACGTCCTCAAATAGCGGCTCGCCGGCGCTTCCTGGCTCTTTGCAGCGGTCGAGCACGGCAATGCTCATGACGCTCTTCGGCAGTGCCTTGAGCAGATGCTCGGCGCTGAACGGACGGTAAAGGTGAACCTGTACAAAGCCGGTCTTCTCGCCCTTGGCGTTCAGGCTGTCAACGGCCTCTTTCACTGCGCCCGAAACGCTGCCCATTGCAACAATGACGCGGTTGGCGTCGGGTGCGCCGTAGTAGTCGAACAGATGATAATGGCGGCCTGTCAGTGCGCCTATCTTTTCGAAATAATTTTCAACAATCTGCGGAAGCGCGTCGTAATAAGGGTTGCAGGCCTCGCGCACTTGGAAGAAGACGTCGGGGTTCTGCACCGTTCCGCGCATAAGCGGGTGCTCCGGATTGAGCGCGTGCGAGCGGAAGGCTTGCAGAGCGTCGCGGTCGAGCATATCGGCAAGAGCCTTTGTGTCAATCATTTCCACGGTGTTAATCTCGTGCGACGTGCGGAATCCGTCGAAGAAGTGCATAAACGGCGTCTGCCCCTTGACGGCGGCCAGATGGGCCACTCCGGCAAGGTCGATAACCTCCTGAACGCTGCCCGTGCAGAGCATTGCGAAACCTGTGTTGCGGCAGCCCATAACGTCGGAATGGTCGCCGAAGATGCTCATTGCGTGCGTTCCCACCGTGCGTGCGGCCACGTGCAGAACCACCGGCAGACGCTCGCCTGCAATGCGGTGCAGCACCGGAATCATAAGCATAAGGCCTTGGCTCGATGTGAAACTTGTGGCCAGCGAGCCCGTCTGCGCCGCTCCGTGAACGGCACCAATGGCACCCGCCTCCGACTGCATTTCAATCAGCGTAACCTGCTGGCCGAAAATGTTCTTGCGTCCTTTTGCCGACCAGGCGTCGGTGTGCTCCGCCATAGGTGACGACGGTGTGATGGGGTAGATTGCGGCAATCTCTGTAAACTCGTACGCAATGTGCGCCGCAGCCTCGTTGCCGTCAACTGTTACAAAATTTTTCGACATAACTACTGAAAGTTGAGAGTTAAGTGGTTAGAAGTTCAGATGTTCAAAAACAAATAACCAACTGACACTCTGTTGTTTATATAAATTATTAATTCTTTGTTTCCGCGTCCGAAAATTTTGCGCGAAAATACATTATTTATAGGAACACTACAAGGGAGATTTTGGCGGAAGTTTTTGAAGATAATTGAATGAAACTACACTTTCACACTCAACTATTTTTCTACCTTTGCACGTTTAATCTCAAAACGCTGATTTACAATGTACGAATACATTCAGGGGCGGATTGCGGAACTGACACCGACGTATGTTGTCATCGACAATGGCGGCATCGGCTA
>JAEEPS010000066.1 GCA_016284875.1 Salinivirgaceae bacterium
GACCACCGAAGGCCGCAAGCGCATCCAGACGATGGTCGAGACCAACGACGGCTTTGTGATTGCCGAAGCCGACCTGAAACTGCGCGGCCCTGGCGATATTGAAGGCACGCAGCAGAGCGGCATCGCTATCGACCTGAAAATCGCCGATTTGGGTAAAGACAACCAGATTCTGATGCTTGCCCGCAACGAAGCCAGCCTGATTCTGGAATCCGACCCGAGCCTGAAAGAGCCCGAGCACGTCATTCTCGACTCTGAAATCAAGCGCCGCTGGAAATATGAGTTCGACTGGGGGCAGATTTCGTAACTATATTCTCCTACATAACATTGATTATCAAGTTTTAATGTATCTATAACCCAACAACTTGTTTTTCCCCACAAAAAAATACCAACTGTTAAGCCATTTTTTGTTTGCAACCAAGCAATTATTTCAGTTATTTCTTGTTTAAAAATCGAAACGTGTTAACTATAACACGTTTGTTTACAAAACAATAGCAATTAAAATATTTTTTCTAAAAAAAACCTTGACAAATCAAAAAACCGCCTTACATTTGCATACCGACCGTTCAGTATTTAGCGGTCAATATAAATTATTGATTATGAACGATACGAGAGATTTTATCATCGACGAAGCCTACAAGCTTTTCCTGACGCAAAGCTACGAAGCCGTTTCAATTAGCACCATCAGCGATGCCATTGGACTGACCAAAGGGGCGCTCTATCACCACTTCACCAACAAGGAAGATTTATTCAAAGCGGTGATTGACAAGCATTTTCCATCGTTTATCTCAAACGACGGCCGCACCGACATTACTCTGAAAGAGCTCATTGATGTGTGCGCCAAAGATGCCGAGAACGAATTGCGCGGCGTCTGCCCCAAAGACATGAAGTTTAATCCAATCAGCTTTATCGGCATTATGAGCGACGCTTTCCGCCACTATGGTGAGTTTGCGAAATCGAAGCTCAGCGAGTTTGACTTCTGCATCAACCGTATTCGCGACGTGGTGGTGCGTGCCATCGACAGCGAAGAGATTAGGTCGGACATCGACCCGACAATTGTTGCAAAGCAAATCTTCTCGACAAGCCTGGGAACTGCAACCGAAGTGTTGCACAACCACACTATTGAAGAAACAATCAACAATCTGCGCGCCGAGCTGAATCAGTTTTACGCGCTGCTCAAGAAATAATTTTTTAAAAACGAACAAAAATACCGAACGTTCAATTAGTAAATAAAAAAAAACTGACAATAGCACCAACAAAAACTATTGAAAATCATAATTCACAAATCATAAAATAACAAAACAAAATGAAAATCAA
Source organism: Salinivirgaceae bacterium (assembly GCA_016284875.1). GTDB lineage: Bacteria > Bacteroidota > Bacteroidia > Bacteroidales > SZUA-534 > RUG13583. Next base: position 1,315 of record JAEEPS010000066.1, read on the forward strand.
GATTTTAACACCGGCACTTGCGCTTGCACTGCTTGCAGGCTGTGCCAACAAAAACGAGAAAGCGGCAGAGTCCGCGCCTATCAAGGTTACAACGGCAACTGTGGTGAACCAATCGACGGTTCAGCGGCTGAACTTCAGCGGCACGGTGGAGGCTGGACAGACCATCCCGCTCACCTTTGAAATGACAGGAACGGTGCAGAAAGTGCTGGTTGAGGCTGGCGACGCCGTGAGCGCGGGCCAACTGCTGGCCACCATCGACAAAACCGACGCGCGGAATATGTACGAAATGACGCTGGCCAAGCAGAAACAGGCGCAGGACGCCTACGACCGCCTGAAAACGGTTTACGAGAAGGGCAGTCTGCCCGAGGTAAAGTGGATTGAAATGCAGACCAATCTGGAACAGGCCAACTCGTCGCTGAAGATTGCCGAGAACAATCTGAAAAAGTGCGAGTTGAAATCGCCCGTGAGCGGCATTGTTGGCCGCCGCAACGTGGAGCCAGGAATGTCGGCGCTGTCAATCACTGGCGCACCCATCGAAATTGTTGATTTAAAAACGGTTAACATCAAAATATCGATTCCCGAAAAGGAAATCGGCAAACTGAAGAAGGGCGCCGAGGCAACCTTTACGGTGGGCGCGCTCGGCGGCAAGGAGTTCGTCGGCGAAGTTACCAACATCAGCCCTGTGGCCGACCGCCTGTCGCGCACCTATGAGGCTAAAATTCAAGTGAATAACCGCGGCGGCGAACTCAAACCTGGTATGGTTTGCGACGTGCGCATCGACATTGCCGACAACCAAAAACGGCTGCTCGTGCCCTACCTCTGCGTGACGCGGGACAACGAGAATCAGCAATATGTGTATCTGATTGATAAAAAGGCAAATACGGCACGGAAACGCATCGTGACAACGGGCAACTACTACGACAAGTTCCTGGAAATAACATCGGGCCTGAACGAGGGCGACCTTGTGGTGAAGAACGGAAAGGACAAACTGACCAACAACTGCTTAATTTCCTTCTGATTATGAAAACTACATTCATCGAACACGCAATGCGCAACAACAAGATTGTCATAACCATTGTGCTGACGCTAATGGTTGTGGGTATTGTGGCGCTGAAAAAAATGCCGCGCAACGAATTCCCCGTATTCACTGTGCGTCAGGGAGTTGTGGTGGGAGTTTATCCTGGAGCATCGTCGGAGCAGGTGGCCGAGCAACTGACCACCGCCGTTGAGAACTATACCTTTGGTTTTAAGGAAGTTAAGAAGAGCGGAACCTACTCCTATTCGCGCGAGGGCATAATGTATATGTTTGTGGAACTGACGGCCGACTGCAAAAACGCCGACGAGTTCTGGTCGAAATACAAGCACGGGCTGGAGTTGCTGAAATCGTCGCTGCCGTCGGGCGTGCTGGCGCTTGTGGCCAACTCCGATTTTGGCGACACATCGGCGCTATTAATCTCGCTTTCAAGCGATAACCACACCTACAAAGACCTTGAACTGTGGCTGAAAAAACTGGAGGCCGAGGTGCGCAAGATTCCCGCCACATCGAAGGTGAAAAACGTGGGACTGCAGAAAGAGAAGATTTTTGTTAATGTGGACCCCGACAAACTTAACGAGTACAATATCAAGGCTTTATCGCTGCTTGGCGCATTCCAGTCGAACGGGCTTGTGGGCTACGCGGGCGACATTGACGACGGCGAGACGCTGCTAAACCTTCATTTTGGCGAGAATTATGAGTCGGAAAAGGACCTTGCCGAGCAGATTGTCTATTCGGACCCCGACGGCAACGTGGTGAGACTCAAGGATATAGCCACCATTGAGCGCCGCTACGACGACCCCGACAGTTACATCAAGCAGGACGGCCGCAAGACCATTCTGCTGTCGCTCGAAATGCAGAACGGCAACAACATTGTGGAGTACGGCGAGGCGGTGGACAAGGCCATTGAGACGTTCAAGGCGCAACTGCCTGACGGAATTGACGTTGAGAAGATTTCGGAACTGCCGAAATACGTGAAGGAGTCGGTGAACGACTTTATGCGCGAGTTCCTAATTGCCATCATCGCTGTCATCTGCGTGACAATGCTGCTTCTGCCACTGCGAGTGGCTTCGGTGGCGGGCATCACGGTGCCCATTTCGGTGCTGATAACGCTGGCGGTGCTCTACTTCTTCGGCATCGAACTCGAAATGGTGTCGCTGGCGTCACTGATTCTGGTTCTGGGAATGATTGTCGATAACTCTATTGTGGTGATTGACAACCACGTAGAAATGATTGACCACGGTTTGTCGCCGTGGCACTCGGCCATCAAGAGTGCCAAGGAGTTGAGCGGCTCGGTGATTGTGGCCACCATTGCCATCATCTGCGTTTATGCGCCGCTGGCGTTTATGGTTCCTGGTTCGGCGGGCGAATTTTTGGAGATTTTCCCGCCCGTGGTTGCCATCGCACTCATCATTTCGGTGATAATTGCCTTAATGTTAGTGCCTTATCTCGATTTTGTTTTCATCAAGAAAGGACTGAAAAACCGCAGCGAGGAGGGCGAAAAGAAGAAACGCCGCTCGTTCCTCGACGTTATGCAGAGCGTTTACGACCGATTGCTCGAGCGTGCTTTCAACCACCGTGGAGCGGTGATTCTCTGTGCGTTAGTCATCATCGGACTGTCGTTCTGGGGATTCACAACCATCGACCAGGCGCTCTTCCCGAAAGTTGAGCGCAACCAGTTTGCCGTTGAGGTTTATCTGCCAACGGGCGCGTCGCTTGCGCAGACCGAAGCCGTGGTGGATAGTGTTGAGCAACTGCTACTTAACGACGAGCGCGTTACCAAAGTAACAACGTTCATCGGCACTAGTTCGCCACGATTCCACACCGTTTACGCGCCCAAAATGCCAGCGCCGAACTTCGGGCAACTGCTTGTGAATACCGTCTCGAACCAAGCCACCAAAGACATTGTAAGAGATTATGAATCAACCTATTCGAACCGATATCCGAACGCTTTTGTAAAATGGCGGATTCTGGCAATGCAGTTCACACCGTCGCCAATCGAGATTCGCATCTCATCGGACTCAATTAGCGACATTCATAAGGTTGAGGCTCAAGTGTTTGACATCATCAACCGCACCAAAGGCATCAGTTGGGCGCGCTCCGACTGGGACCAGAAGCAGCAGAACATCCGCATCGACGTTGACCGCGACAAAGCCAACCGTCTTGGAATATCGAAAAGCCTGATAGCCACATCGTTAATGGCAGGATTCGGCGGTCTGCCGCTCACCACCATCTGGGAAGGCGACTACCCCATCGACGTGCAGTTGACAATGAAGAACGACGGTGAGACCGAAGGCATTGAAACGCTGGAAAACAAATACATAGCATCTCCAAAAACGTTCAGCACAGTGCCTCTGCGCTCAATTGCCACACTGCGGCCCGAATGGAACGAGGGCACCGTGGTGCACCGCAACGGCGTGCCAACGCTCACCATCGCCGTGGACGAGGAGGCGGGCTACGTGGCTTCGAACATTCTGAACGAACTTATGCCGCAGATTGCCGCTCTTGACCTGCCTGTGGGCACGTCAATAAGTTACGGCGGCGACTACGAGGGAACTGAAGAGGTGTTTGTGCCAATGGGTATTGCACTGGGTTTGAGCATTTTACTCATTTTCTTCGTGCTTCTGTTCCAGTTCAAGAAATTCAAAGTGGTGCTGCTCATAATGTCGGGAATGCTAATGACCATTCCTGGTGCCGTAATTGGCTTGAAACTAACGGGTTATCCGTTCAGCATCACGGCGTTTGTGGGCATCACAAGTCTTTGCGGAATGATTGTGCGCAACGGCATCATTCTAATCGACTATGCGCGCGAACTGCGTGACAAAGAGAAACTTATGGTGCGCGAGGCCGCCATTGCCGCAGGAAAGCGCCGTATGCGCCCAATCTTCCTGACATCGGCTGCGGCCGCAATGGGCGTTGTGCCAATGATTATCAGCCGCTCGCCGCTGTGGGGCCCGCTTGGAACGGTCATCTGCTTCGGCCTGCTCGTCTCAATGGTGCTGGCGCTGTTTGTTCTGCCAATACTTTACGACGTTTCGTACGACGACAAATTGAAGAAACCTGGAATGTGGACCGTGCCTTACAATCAGAAATTCGCCAAATTCACGGTTGTGGCGTTGCTCGTCGGTGCTTCGGCTTTAATCGCCAATCGTGCTGAGGCACAGCCGATTACACTCGACTCGCTGAAACACGCCGCGCTGCTCAACAACCAGCAGATTAAAAACTCCGAACTGGACATTGAGGCCGCCGAGCAGCAGAAAAAAGAGGCTTTCACAAAGCATTTCCCGACGGTGAGCGCTTCGGCTGTGGCAATGAAATCGGTCAATCCGCTTATCGATATGGATATGTCGTCGGACGGAATGCTCTCGTCGAGCCCCACCTACAACAGTATGATGGAGCAGGCTGGGCAACTGCAGCAGATGCAGGCTTCGGGCCAGATTGAGCAACTGCAACAAGCCGCTATGGCTGGCGACCAGAACGCTCTGGCGCAACTGCAGCAGATTCAGACAATGACCGAAAAAATGCAGGGAATGCAGTCGATAATGGGCTCGATGGCCGATTTTATGCCTATCATTCAAGAGATTATCGAAGATAAGAAGAACAGTCTGGACTATATGAACACCGCCGCCCTGATGGTGGCAATGCCGCTCTACGCTGGCGGCCGAATCTACAACGGCAACAAACTGGCCGCGCTGGCCGAGGACGTGAGTCATTACAAGAAGGATATGGCCGTTGACGAGGTGATGATACGCACCGAGGAACTCTACTGGACGCTGCAGTCGCTCATTGAGAAGGGCAAGACGGTGCAGGAGTACAAGAATATGCTCGACACGCTCTACCGCGATGTGAACAACTACGTGGAGGCTGGTCTGGCGCAGCGCAACGACCTGCTGAAGGTTCAACTCAAGCAGAACGAGTTGGAGACAAACTACCGCAAGGTGCAGAACGGCATTGAACTCACCAAACGCGCTATTTGTCAGCACGTTGGCATTCCTTACACCGACAGCATTGAGTTCGAGCCCGCCCATTTCGACCGCCTTGTAGAGGTCAGCCAATCGACAACCGAGGAGTTGGTTGAAGGCCGCAAGGAGTACCAACTGCTGAACAAGGCCGTGGAGGCGCAGGAGTTGCAGAAGAAGATGATTCGCGGCGAGTATATGCCGCAGGTGGCCGTGGCTGGCGCGGGCTATTGGCTCGATATGATGGACAACCGCTCGACCAACGCCCTGGGAATGCTCACCGTGACCATTCCACTCACCGACTGGTGGGGCGGCAGCCACAAAATCAAGCAGCAGAACGTGAAACTTGAGCAGGCGCGTATGCAACTCAACGAGAAGACCGAACTGATGAACCTGCAAATCCGCCAAATGACCGACGAATTGAGCGTGAACGATTTCCAGATTTCAGTCTCGCAAAAATCCGTCGACCAGGCACAAGAGAATCTGACCGTGAGCCAGAACAACTATCAGGCGGGCATTGTCGGTATCTCCGATTTGCTTGAGGCACAGGCCGTTTACCAGCAAGCCAAAGACAATCTGACCGAAGCCAACTGCAACTATCAGATTGCCGCGGCAAAATATTTGGTGGTTACGGGGAATTATAAGTAGGTAGGATTTAGAAATTAGGATTTAGGATTTAGGATTTGGTGTATTAGAATTGGAATTTTGATAATAGGCGGAATGCCTGTTGAAAGCCTTGCCGCAAAAAAAATATTGCTGCAAGGCTTTTTTGCACGCTTTTTGTACAACATTGCGCCGTCGGTTCCGAAAACCGGCTGATAAGTATGCTGCGGCTGCATTCCGCCGTTGCGGCAAAACATTGAATCACATAATAATAAATATATGAAAGGACTAAAAATCATTGTCTTGGCCAAACAGGTGCCCGACACCCGCAACATTGGCAAAGACGCTATGAAAGAGGACGGAACTGTGAACCGTGCCGCCCTACCGGCTATTTTCAACCCCGAAGACCTGAACGCTCTTGAGCAGGCTCTGCGGCTGAAAGACCAGTTCCCCGGAACAGAAATCACCATGCTGACCATGGGCCCGGGACGTGCAAACGAGATTCTGCGCGAAGGTATCTATCGTGGTGCCGACGACGGAATTCTGCTTACCGACCGCGCTTTTGCCGGTGCCGACACACTTGCAACATCTTACGCCCTGTCGTGCGCCATCCGCCGCATTAAGGACTTCGACGTTATCATCTGCGGACGTCAGGCTATCGACGGCGACACCGCACAGGTTGGCCCGCAGGTTGCCGAGAAACTGAACATTCCGCAAATCACATACGCCGAGGAGATTGTGGCTGCCGACGACAAGAAAATCCGCGTTAAGCGCCGTCTTGAGCGCGGTGTTGAGACCGTTGAGTGCCAATATCCCGTGCTGGTTACGGTGAACGGCTCGGCCGCACCCTGCCGCCCGCGCAACGCAAAACGCCTGATGAAGTACAAAAAAGCCACAGGCAAGAGCGAGCGCGCCAACAACGAGGCTCTTGAGAAACTGGTTGCCGCAAAGCCTTATCTCGACATTAACGAGTGGACAGTGAACGACATTGAGTGCGATGTGAACCAACTCGGTCTGGCAGGCTCGCCAACCAAAGTGAAACAAATCGAGAACATTGTCTTCCAGGCCAAAGAAGCCAAAGTCTTGGGCAACAGCGACGCTGAAATCGACGACCTGATGAAAGAACTGATTGCAAACCACACCATTGGTTAATGCGTTGGCAATCAATGATATTTAAGAATCAGTAAACACAAAAACAGATGAACAACATTATAGTATATTGCGAATTTGAAGATGGCCGCGTTGCCGACGTAAGCCTTGAACTGCTTACCAAAGGCCGCAAACTGGCCAACAAACTCAACTGCAAACTCGAGGCGCTCATTATCGGTGCAAACCTTGACGGCGTTGAGAAACAGGTGTTCCCCTACGGCGTCGACACAGTTTATCTTGCTGCCGACAAGCGTCTGGAGCACTATCAGACACTGCCCCACACGTCAATCGTCTGCAAACTGTTTGAGGAGCAGAAACCGCAAATCGCCTTTATGGGCGCAACCACCGTTGGCCGCGACCTTGGCCCGCGTGTGTCGTCGAAACTGCACAGCGGCCTGACCGCCGACTGCACCAACCTTGAAATCGGTCCGCACACCGACGTGAAGACAGGCAAGAGTTACGAGGACCTTCTCTATCAGATTCGTCCCGCATTCGGCGGCAACATTATCGCCACAATCGTCAACCCCGAGTGCCGCCCGCAGATGGCCACCGTTCGCGAAGGCGTGATGAAAAAAGAGATTTTCAAGGCCGACTACAAGGGCGAGGTTGTCAAACTCGATGTAAACAAATACGTTAGCGCCACTGATTTCGCCGTCAGCATTATCGACCGCCAGATTGAAAAATCGAAAATCAACATTAAAGGCTCGCCGATAATCGTGTCGGGCGGCTACGGAGTGGGCTCGAAAGAGAATTTCCAACTGCTGTTCGATTTCGCGTCGCTAATCAACGCCGAAGTGGGCGCAAGCCGCGCAGCCGTTGACGCAGGTTGGGTTGAGCACGAGCGTCAGATTGGCCAGACAGGCGTAACCGTTCGTCCGAAACTCTACATTGCCTGCGGCATATCGGGCCAAATCCAGCACATTGCAGGAATGCAGGAGTCGAGTATGATTATCTCAATCAACAGCGACCCCAACGCCCCAATCAACAAGATTGCCGACTACGTGATTACAGGCACCATTGAGGACGTTCTGCCGAAATTGATTAAGTATTACAAACAGAACTCTAAATAAATCAGACAATTATGGCTAATTTTTATACAGACACCCCCGAACTCAAATTCCATTTGAACCACCCGCTGATGAAGCGCATTGTTGAGTTGAAAGAACGCAACTATGCCAATGCGGGCCAGTTCGATTTCGCGCCAGCCGACTTCGACGACGCAATGGACAGTTACGATAAAGTGCTCGATGTTGTTGGCGAGATTTGCGGCGAGATTATCGCCCCGAACGCAGAGGGCGTGGACCACGAAGGCCCCGTCTGCGCCAACGGCCGCGTAACCTACGCAAGCGGCACGTCGGCCAACCTTGACGCAACACGCAAGGCAGGACTCTGCGGCGTGAATATGCCGTACCGCTACGGCGGACTGAACTTCCCGACCGTTCCCTACCTGATGGCCGCCGATATGGTGTCGCGCGCCGACGCAGGTTTTGAGAACCTTTGGGGCCTGCAGGACTGCGCTGAAACCATTTACGAGTTTGCCGACGACGACCAGAAGCAGCGCTATATTCCGCGCATTTGCGAGGGCGAGACAATGTCGATGGACCTGACCGAGCCCGATGCTGGTTCCGACCTGCAGTCGGTGATGCTCAAGGCCACTTTCAGCGAGGCCGACAACTGCTGGTATCTGAACGGTGTTAAACGATTCATTACCAATGGCGATGCCGACATTCACCTTGTGCTTGCACGCTCTGAAGAGGGCACTCACGACGGCCGCGGCCTTTCAATGTTTATCTACGACAAGCGCAACGGCGGAGTAACCGTGCGCCGCATTGAGAACAAGATGGGTATCAAGGGTTCGCCGACCTGCGAACTCGTGTTCCGCAACGCCAAAGCCGAACTCTGCGGAAGCCGCAAGTTGGGCCTTATCAAATATGTTATGTCGCTGATGAACGGCGCGCGTCTGGGCATTGCCGCACAGTCGGTTGGCCTATCGCAGGCCGCCTACAACGAGGCTCTCTCTTACGCCCGCGACCGTCAGCAGTTCGGTCACCCGATTATTGAGTTCAGCGCCGTTGCCGAATTGCTGGCAACAATGAAGGCCAAACTCGACGCAAACCGCACAATCCTTTATGAGACAGCACGTTTCGTTGATATGTACAAGACATTGGAAGACATATCGAAGGAGCGCAAACTCACCCCCGAGGAGCGCGACGAGTGCAAGCGCTACAACCGTATGGCCGATGCCTTCACGCCGCTGGCAAAAGGCTTGGGCAGCGAGTTCGCCAACCAGAACGCCTACGACTGCATTCAGGTTCACGGCGGCTCGGGCTTTATGAAGGACTACACCTGCGAGCGTCTTTACCGCGATGCCCGTATCACAAGCATTTACGAAGGCACCACACAACTTCAGGTTGTTGCCGCAACACGCTATGCCACCACAGGTTTCTATCTTTCGATGATGAAAGACTATGCCGCACAGCCCGTTGCCGACGATTTGAAGCCGATGCACGACGTTCTTGACCGTATGACGGCGGAATACGAGGAGACTGTGGCCTACGTTATGGGCAAGGAGTCGCAGGAGTTCATTGAACTGCACGCTCGCCGTATGGTTGAGATGGCAGGCTACACCATTATGGCCTACCTGTTGATGCTCGACGCCAACCGCGACGCAATGTTCCGCCGCTCGGCCGAAATCTTCCTGAAATTCGCCCGCACACAGAACGCACAGCGCGCAATCTTCATTAAGGAGACTGATGTTGACTTTAACTTTAAGTTTTAATTAAGCGATAAAATGCAAATGAAACCGCCGAGTCCGTTGGGCTCGGCGGTTTTTATTTGCGGAAAGATTAATATCTTTACATCCGAATCTGATTAGAAAATAATTATGAGAAAGACAATCATCGCCACGCTGCTGGCTGTTGCTGCTATCGCAGTGCAGGGACAAGTAAAATACCGACTCGAAGGAAATATCGGCCAGAATTATACTGGCACGCTCTATATCCGCAATCAGAGCGGCACAAACAACGAAATTGTTGATTCTGTTGAAGTTGTCGGCGGCAACATCACCGCTCACGAAGGCAGTTGCCCACGTGCGTTCCTCGGACATCTGGGAACCAAAAATTTCAGCATTCAACTTGCGCCTGTGTTCATCGAGAATGGAGTTGTGAGGATTGATATGCAAAAAGGCGCGCCTGCCATTGGAACACCGCTGAACAACGACTGGACCAGCCTATACGGCCAGTTGATTAAAATTGTGAGCGATTTTCGCAGCAGAAAAACATCGGAAGCCGATGCCAAGGCCGCAATGGACAAAAGCATAACCCCGATGCTTCAAGCCCACTCTTCCGATGCGTTGGGCTATCTAATTGTAACACAATTCAATGACGCCATAAGTTCACGCCGCGGACTTGAGTATATCGCCATGCTTTCGAGCGACTGGCAGCGCAACGATATGGTGAAGCGCATCAAAGCCGACCTTGAAAAACGCGCCGCTACTGAGCCTGGCGCAAAATTCACCGATTTTGCCGTGGAGTATAATGGCAAGACCACTCGCCTATCCGACTATGTTGGCCGCGGCCAATATGTGCTTGCCGATTTCTGGGCTTCGTGGTGCGGTCCCTGCCGTCAGGAGATTCCAAACATCAAAGCCGCCTACAGCAAATACAAGGACCGTGGTTTGCAGGTAATCGGAATTGCCGCCTGGGACGAACCAAAAGCAACTCTGAAAGCCATTGCCGAAGAGCAGATTGAATATCCACAAATCATTAATTCACAAAAGATTGCCACCGACATCTACGGCATTGCTGGCATTCCCGAGATAATCCTTTTCGGCCCCGACGGCACCATCATTGCACGCGGCCTGCGCGGTGCGGCAATCGATAAAATGCTGGCGGAGATTTTTGATAAGAAAGAGTAACGTAAGGAATTGTTTTTCGGCCAAATAGCCTCACTCCTCCACTCCCATCGCCTTCAGAATGGCCCTGCGGCAGACGGGGCAGAATGTTTTTGGTGTGTTTGAGCGCATTATGCAGTCCTGGAACGGGCTGTAGATGCCTTCGGACTGATAGCCGCCACCTTCGAAAACACCCACTTTGTCCGCATATTCTTTTGTCCGCGGTGTCGGGATTGGCGTTGGGGGGTCAACCAGCCACTTCTCATTGAAATCGTTAAGAGTGGTAATATTCGGCTCCCACGGCTCGCGCTTGAGGCTGTACATCTCCTCGTTGGCCTCGTCGGCGTAGAAGTACTCATCAGCCAGGCCAGCAAAGGCGTGCCCGAACTCATGCACCAGCACTCGCAGCGACAGTTTGTGGTCGGCCACGCACGCCGAATAGAAATTGTAGAACCCACCACCGCCGTACTCCGCTGTGTTCACAATGATGATGATGTGGTCGTATGGAACCACGGCGGCAATGTCGTGGATTGATTTCAGATCGAACGATGTCAGGTAGCGGTCAACATCGAAAGTGCTGAAAGTGAAGTTCATAGCCGTGTTGCGGAAGATGCCTTGGTTGGGAATGTCGGTTCCGCTCTCTGCCGACGGCGACTCAACAGCGTAAACATTGAATCGCTCTTTGTGGCTCTTATATGGCTCAACGCCAGACATATACTTCCAAAAACGCTTGACATCGGCACGGAACTTCTCCATCTGGTCGGAGGTGTAGCCCTCGGCCAGAAAAGCAATATCTATTCTGTCATTTACATCGTCACCGCCTTGCACAACAGTGTATTTCAGCGGTTTAGCGCTTTCGCGACGGATGAATTTGCTTTTCGGGTTGATATAAAACTCGGCAACGGTGGAATGGCCTGGCTTGTCGTAATTGGTGCGCTCAAGACGGAAAAGCATGGTGCGGCGCGGCATTGGCGTAAGGTTGACGTGGTAGAACGAAGCCGTGGTGGTGAGCGCTGCGGGCGACTGCTGCCACTCGTTGAAAAGACCGCTAAAGCCGTTGCTGTAGATGAGCCTGCCTGACAGCGAGTCGATGAGCGAGAACCGATAGTTGCCCAACTGTGCTGGCTGGCCGCTAATGGCCTTTGAACCAGCCCATTGCCCCTGCTCCATCAAATCTTTCAGAACAACAAATTCCGTATCGCGTCGCCCAACCATCTCATAATCAATGCGCAGGCAGGCATCGGTAAAAAACTGGTCATAATCAATATTTTGAGCCAAACCCAACTGCAAAGCGGACAACAAAACCACCATCATCGCGAAAAAATATCTCATAGCCCTATTCTCAAAAAAAATGCAGAGCCGAAAATCAACCCTGCACCAAACAAATTATGAAAACCTTAAACAAATTCTTCTAACAAACAATCTGTCAGCAAGTTATGCTGCTTATTCCTCAACTATAAGATTGAACGGAAGATTAACCCTCTCCGAATAAATTTCGCCAGCCTCAAGCATCTCCTCATCATCTTCCTTATAGTACCAGTTGATTATGCACTTGTTTCCCGCGCGGCTGATTGCCTCAAATTTCTTCATCACATCCAAAAAGACCTTCGAACTTGATGTGTTGAAATAAATCATCATGAAACTAACCTCCGTAGTTGCGTTTGGTTGTGTGGCATACTCGTCAATCCACTGTAAAACAGGCCTGTAGAACCCCAGCGGGTTTTCAGGCAACGATTTTCCTTTGAAAACAAACACATTGCTATCCTTATCGAGAACAATTTCGGGAGTCACCTCACTACTCTCAATAATTAAAGGAACAATTGACATGATATATAATATTTATAGTGTTCTGTATTATTTGCCTTTCGGCGATGTGTCACTGCGGCAAAGATATACAAAAGCAATTAACCGATACTTTTTTTTGCTGAAAACGCTAAAAATATAGATGAAAAACGTATCAACCCGTAAATCATATAACGAGACTTTTGTCTGCTGCGCCAATACTTGTGCCTTAATATGCGGATGATTGTTTCGTACACACACGGTTGTGTCCCTACGATGTTTGCGGACGCCGCACGCGACGTCCCTACTATGCCTTTTTAACTTATAACTTACAAAACTTAAAACTTATAACTTCTAAAAACTCTCATCTGACTATATTTGCGCCCTGAAAAACAAACAAGATGCCGAAGGTTGCATACATATCGCTTGGCTGCAAGTTGAATTTCTCCGAGACGTCGTGGATTGTGCAGCAGTTTGAGAATGCCGGATACGAACGTGCCGACAATGAAAGTCAGGCAGATGTGACGGTTATCGACACCTGCACTGTGACCGAGTTGGCCAACAAGAAAAGCCGCCAGGCCATTCACAAGATTCTGAACCGCAACCCCGAAACCATTCTGGTGGCCATTGGGTGCTACACGCAACTTAAGCCCGACGAAGTGGCTGCCATTCAAGGAGTTGACTACATTTTCGGGTCCGACAACAAGATGGACCTGACCGACATAATCAGCAGTCTGCAAAAGCAGCCGAAGCCTGTGATTTCGGTATCGAAAGAAAGCCGTGTTTTTGAGCCGATTTACTCGTTTGGCGACCGTACCCGCAGTTTCTTCAAGGTGCAGGACGGATGCGACTACTTCTGCGCATACTGCACCATTCCGCACGCCCGCGGACGCAGCCGCAGCAACACCGTTGAGCGCACCGTGGCCGTGGCTCGCGAAGCCGTCGAGCGCGGAATCCGCGAGATTGTGCTCACTGGCGTGAACATTGGCGATTTCGGCCGCGCCAACGGCGAGAATCTGTTCCAACTGCTCACCGAACTTGAGCGGATTGACGGTCTGAAACGGCTACGAATATCGTCGATTGAGCCCAACCTGCTCACCGACCAGATTATCCGCTACGTGGCTGATTCTGAAGTGATTATGCCGCACTTCCACATTCCGTTGCAATGTGGCACCGACCGTCTGCTCACGCTGATGCACCGCCGCTATACAACCGATTTCTACGCACGACGCATTGAGTTGATTAAAAGCCTTATACCCGATGCGTGCATAGCCGCCGACGTGATTGTTGGCGTGCCCACCGAGTCGGAATCGGACTTTGCCGATGCGTGCCGATTTGTACGCTCGCTGCCCCTGTCCTATCTGCACGTCTTCCCCTATTCGGAACGCGCTAACACATTGGCAGTCAAGATGCAGATGGTGCCGAACGAGATTCGCAAGCACCGCAGCCAGCAATTGATTGCCGTGGGCGCAGAAATGACAAAAGTGTTCATCGACAGCCAGATAGGCAAAACACGCCCCGTTCTTTTCGAAGGCGAGCACGCCAGCGGTGAGATGTGCGGCTTCACCGACAACTATATAAAAGTGAAGGTTCAAACCAACCAAAACCTTGTTAATCAGTTACATAACGTTGAGTTGCTGCAACCACTCGGCGGCGATGAAGTGATGGGAAAATTGAGAATTAAAAGTTGAAAATTGAAAAGATATTGGAATTACCAACCAAACCAATGCCCAACACCTAAAACCTAATACCTAACACCAATAACTTATAAACTTAAAACTTACAACTCAAATGTTTGATATAGAAAGAATTGAAAAACAGACCATTGACCTTGTGCGTGAAGTTGGTCGATTTATAAAGGAACAGCGCGCACAGTTCGATACAAGCAAAATTGAGCATAAAGGACTGCACGATTATGTGTCGTACGTCGACAAAGGCTCTGAACGCCAACTAGTTGACGGCTTGAGTCGGATTCTGCCAGGCAGCGGATTCATTGTTGAAGAGAACACCGCGGGGCACTCAACCGAAGACGACATTTGGATTATCGACCCGCTCGACGGCACCACCAATTTTCTGCACAACGTCTATCCGTTTGCCATCAGCGTGGCACTGCAGCATAAGGGTGAACTGGCGCTGGGCATTGTGTACGAACTCGGCCGCGATGAGTTGTTCCACTCGGCTGGCAACGGCGCATTCTGCAACGGCAAGCCCATCAGCGCATCGGCAGCACCCGATTTGGAACAAAGTCTAATTGTAACAGGCTTTCCAATAAGCAAATACGGCCGTCTCGACGGACACGTTGCCACCGTGAAAGAGATTGTGCTGCACTCGCAGGGCATTCGCCGCACAGGCTCCGCCGCATCTGACCTTGCATACGTTGCCTGCGGCCGCTTCGACGGCTATTTCGAGTATGGTCTGAACCCGTGGGACGTGGCCGCTGGCGCATTCATCGCGCAACAGGCTGGCGCAATTGTCAGGGACTACCGCGGCGGCACCGACTATCTGTTTGGCGGCGAGATACTTGCGGCAAGCAAGAATGTTTATCCGCGGCTGCTTGAGATATTGAAAAAGGAAATGTTTTAGGTGTTGGGTATTGGGTGTTGGGGGTTGGTCTTGATAGTTATCGGGGATTGAGCGTTATTGGTTAGATATTTCGCAGAAATCGCCTACATTTACGCGCTAAAATAAACGGAAATGAAACGAACATTGATTCTATTTTTCGCCTTAATGGGCAGTTTATTGGCTAACAGCCAGCAACTTAACGTCAACTTCGACTATTCGGTTTATATGCTTTCCGACAAGCGGCCTTATGTTGAGACATATCTGCTAATCGATGGAAAATCAGTCAACTACACGGTTAACGACGTTAATCTGGAATCGAAAATCGACGTGACAATGATTTTCAAAAACGCTGACGACCTAGTTGAGTTCCGCCACTTTATTGTTGGCAATCCACCCCTGCCCGACACCACCGAGGTCTTCCCCGATTTCACTGATGTGCAGCGAATATTCATTCCGCAGGGAATCTACAATTTCGAACTGAAAATCAAAGATTTGAACGCGCCTGATGAGTTCAAGAAAACCATCACTCGGCACGAGATTATCGCCATCGATATTCCGCAGAAACAAGTGGCTTTGAGCGGAATAGAACTGCTTGAGAGTTTCACTCCGAAACTTGAGCGCACCATCAACTTGAAAAACGGCTACGAGTGCATTCCGTATTGCCGCGACACCATATCGCAAGATGCTGAATTTCTGCGCTTTTACGTCGAACTTTATAACGTGGCCGCTGAACTTGAAGGTCTGGGCTCGTGCTACGTTTACACCAGCATCCGCAACGCGCACACATTGCGCACCATGGCTGGCCATTCATCGAGCACATCGGTTAACGCGCTGAATTACTATCAGTTCCTGAAAGAGATAAACATCAAAAAGTTGCCTTCGGGATATTATTTCCTGACGGTTGAGATTCAGGACAAGTACAACAAAACTGTGGGAAAGGCAACCAAATATTTTGAACGCAAGAATCCCGCAGTTGCGCTGAACGGTTATGCGCAAACGAACAAAACTCTGCGCAATGCATCGACGTTTACGAGTGTTGACACCTTGACTAACATCTTGAATGCCATGAAGATGCTGGCCGACAACACCGAGACAGGAACACTTGACAAGGCCATTGCTGCATCCGACATGATTCTGATGCAACAGGCTCTGCACGACTTCTGGGCGCAACGCAACCAGTTCGACCCCGAAGGTGCCCTCTCCGACTTTGTGAATCGCATCAACGCCGCCAACAGCCAGCATTGCAGCCCCGACCAAACGCTGCTAATGCTGCGCTACGGCTTCCCAAACACCATTGTCGACCGCACCGACGCAGCCACGCCTTATGTGGTTTGGCACTACTACAAAATCGGCAACCTGACAAACATCAAATTTGTGTTCACACCGCAAAATGGCAATTTGACTCTTTTGCATAGCAACATGCCATGCGAACGGCAGGATGACGGCTGGAAAACCGCATTGTTCGCAAACGGTGAGCCTGCACAAAACGATGCGGAAATATTTGAAGGTCTGTAAGTTATTTAGGATTTAGAAATTAGGATTTAGGGATTCACCTGATAGAATGAAATTGCTTCAACTTATCGGCTACTACCTGACAATGACGCTATTTCTGGCGGTTTGGATTCTGCCAAAACCGCTACAACATCTGCTGGCACTGATAATCTACGTGCTGGTGGCACACGTGCTCGGCTATCGCAAAAAGGTGATTATCACCAATCTGACTAAATCATTTCCCGACAAGAGCCGAAAAGAGATAAAACGCATTGCGCGCCGCTACTATCGGCACCTGTCGTATATGATTATTGAAGCCGTAAACCTCCGATTCTCACCGCGCAAGCGCATCGCTCGGTGTATGGGCGTGCAGAATCCAGAAGCGCTTCAGCAACTCATCGACAAGAATCGCAATGTGCTCATCATTCTTGGCCACTACGGCAACTGGGAATACGGCTGCGCCAAGATTGCCAATTTCGACATCCGCACAACAGCGGTTTACAAGCGGTTAAGCAGCCCCATTTTTGAACGGTTCTATATGGAAATGCGCTCAAAAACGGGCGTTGAGCCGATTGAGATGCGCGACACCATGCGTAAGATGGTTGAGATGCGCGACAGCGGCCGCCGTTTCGCCCTTCTGAGCGTTGCCGACCAAACCCCTACCCGCAGCCAAATCCACTACTGGCTACCGTTTTTGAACCAAGACACAGGCGTGTTTGTCGGACCCGAAAGGCTGGCAAAGAAATTCGACATGGCTGTGCTCTATTGCGAGATTAAACGTTTGGGCTACAGCAAGTTCGACACAAAACTAACGCTCATCACCGAATCGCCCGCCACCGAACCAGAGCACGCCATCACCGACCGCTTCTACCAACTGCTCGAAGCCTCAATCCGCGAAGCACCAGAGAACTGGGTTTGGTCGCACAGACGGTGGAAACATCAGCGGACGGCGGAATAATTGAATAAAAAGGGGCGAATGATTATTCGCCCCTAAACTCCTAATTCCTAATTCCTAATTCCTAATTCCTAATTCCTAACTCCTAAATTACTTCAGCCACTTATCAAGCCAGTTGAAGAACGTGCGTTGCCAAAGGATGCCGTTTTGCGGTTGCAGAACCCAGTGGTTCTCATCGGGGAAGATGAGCAGTTCGGCAGGAACTCCGCGCAACTTGGCTGCCGCAAAAGCCGCCATTCCCTGCGAAGCCAGAATACGGTAGTCCTTCTCGCCGTGAATGCACAGAATCGGCGTATCCCACTTATCTACAAACAGATGCGGTGAGTTGGCATACGAGCGTTGAGCCACTTCGTTCTCCTTATCCCAGAACGGGCCGCCAATGTCGTGATTCTCAAACCACATCTCTTCGGTCTCAAGATATTGTTGCTCAAAATTGAACATTCCGTCGTGGGCAATGAAGGCCTTGAAGCGCTTCTCGTGGTGGCCAGCAATCCAGTAAACCGAATAGCCGCCGAAACTTGCGCCCACGCAGCCCAAATGGTCGGTATCAACCCACGGCTCGCGGCTGTAGGTGTCGATAGCCGTGAAATAATCCTTCATACACAGGCC
>JAEEPS010000067.1 GCA_016284875.1 Salinivirgaceae bacterium
TATCTGAAGCAGAGAATTTTCCGATACATTGTGCTTCTGCAGAATATAACGGCTGATGCTCTGCTCTTCAGTCAGCAGGCCTTTCAGCAAATGGCCAGTTTCCACCGCCTGATTGCCTTCGGCTTGCGCAATGTTGAAAGCCTTTTCCAAGACTTCCTGCATTTTGATTGTAAAATTATTTGTGTTCATAGCCATTATTTTTTTTGATTTCTGACCATGAACGAACAAAACTCAAACCATCCATTTGTTCAATACAAATATTGGGGAGTGTGTCGCGTTAAATTATTGATTTATTGATGCTTGTTGGTTTGTTATTGTATTGACTTTTTGTCATAATATTGCCACTTTTTAACGACATATTGTCATATTGATGGCCACATAGAAATAGAAAAGGAGCACAATCGTGCCCCTCTTTGATATTGTTTTAAAACCACACCGTTGGATGGTGGGAATTATTGTTCCACAGTGATGATTCCGTCATCGGTGATATTGGGGAGGTTGTCCGCCATGTCTTCGGCTGTGAGGTTTTGTATCACCTTGATTACACGTTTTTGCGGGTCAATCTGCGGCCCTTTGTTTGGCTTGGTTTGATAGGTCGCAATGGTCTCGGCAGATATGAAATCGCCAGTCTTACCGTCCATCTTGACGCGGAAAATAGGAGCGAGGCCGCTTTCTGCAGTGATGCTCACGTTGCTGTAGGTGGCAAAATTGCCCATCGAGTACGCAATGAACCTGTTTTTGTAAACCTCTACGGCTCGGGTTACGTGAGGGCCGTGGCCGAGAACTATGTCAGCACCATTATCAATCATCGTGTGTGCGAACAGATAGACATCGCCGCGTTTTTCTCCAAAGCAGTACTCTGTAGTTTTGGGTACATGTTGGTAACTGCGACCTTCAGCGCCGCCGTGGATTGATACTATCACAATGTCGCATGAATCAGCGAGTTTCTTAACTAAAGCCTTCGCGCCCTCCATGTCGTTGATTGACACCGTGCCAGTGTTTGGAGCAAAAGCGCAGAATCCGTATTTGACGCCGTTGACGGTGAACTCTGCCGTCGGCTTGTCGATAAAGCCAGCCCAATTGATGCCGAGGCTGTCGAATAGGTGGCGGGCGTTGTTTTTGCCATAGTCGCTGAAATCACCGCTGTGGTTGTTGGCGACGCTTACAAGATTGAACCCCGCGTCTTTATACACCTGCGCAAAAGATGTCGGCATACCAAAAGTGTAGCACTGCGACGGGTTGTTGCAGCGTTTTGCACCGATTTTCTCATCGGCGAAAGTGCCTTCCACGTTGCAGAATACCACATCGCCGTCAAAATAAGGCTTCACGGCGTCAAAGAGTTTTTTCTCCTCGCCCTCGGGGGGCAAGTATGAGCGGTTGGGCAGGATGCTGCCGAGCATCACGTCGCCCACGGCAACTATAGTGATGGTGTCGCTCTGCGCGTTGCCGATGAATGGCGCAGCAGACATGGCAAGTGTCAGCAATGATATAGATAACTTTCTCATTTTCTATTCTTTATTTTAACAATCAAATTTTTAATCAGTACCACTATGATTAGCACCGCTGCTATGATAAACAGAGGCACATAACTTTCCAGGTCGTTGGTTACGAACTGACCGACGCCTTGGGAGACTCCTTTGCAAAGTGTTCGTAAGAACTCAAACATTTATTATGGTATAGAATCCGCCGTAAAAATACATAATCCTTCAATTTTCGACCTATTTTAACGCAACATAATTCCCGATAAGCATGGTTATTTCCTCAAATTATTGAGTTTGGATAGCAGAAAACACAATTTTTTAATGGTTTTTCAAACTTTTTTGAGTTTAACATCGGAATTAATATGTGTCGAAGTTTGTGTAAGATATAACTTGCATATATTCAATCGCTTAATTTGTGCAGATGTCTCGCGTTTTTATTAGATTAAATGCTGATGTTTCTGGAATTAAACGGTGGAAACGTGATTTTTCTTGATAAAAAAAACGCTTAAAGTTATGTTTTATACAAAAAATGTATAGTTTTACGCACCATTTTAAGGAATATGAGTGATAAATACATCTTCGATAGCGAACGCTTAGAGTATGTTGTTGAAAGGCGAACGTTTGCATATCATTGCAAGCGTTGCAGAAAATTCCTATTCGCAGCCTTGGCGGTTGGAGTTTTTTGTTGGGCGCTCTCATATATTAATATGATTCCTTCGGCCGAGGCTATCCAACTCAAGAAAATCGGTGACAAATACATCTCCGACATTAAGCATCTCGACAACAAATTCACTCAAATCGAAGACTTCCTTTCTGAAATTCAATTCCATGACGATAGTTGCTATCGCGTTCTGGCAAAAATGACACCGCTTTCATCTGACAAGCGAAAGGCCAGTTTCGGTGGTGTGAACCGTTATGAGATGCTCGAGGGATATTTCAACACCGATTTGCTGGTTGATTACAACAGAAAGGTGGATATTCTTTCCAAGAAACTCAATTTGCAGATGCAGTCGTATGAGGCTGTTGTTCGCTCGGCAAAACGTTGCGATGATAGTCTGCTTAGCATACCCGCAATTTTACCTATTTTGCCAACATCTTATAGAGTCTCGTCGCCGTTTGGCTGGCGCGAGCATCCGATTACTCACCGTCAGGTGCATCACGACGGCTTGGATATGGCCGCTGTTGAGGGCAGTCGCGTATATTCAAGCGGAAACGGAGTGGTGGTTTCAGTATCGAGCGATGCGGGTGGATATGGCAAGCAAGTGATTGTTGATCATGGTTTTGGCTATAAAACTCGTTACGCGCACTTGAGCAAGTTTTCGGTTCATGTAGGCGACACAGTATCGCGTGGAACTGAAATAGGCAGAGTTGGAAATACTGGTTTGTCAACAGGACCGCATTTGCACTATGAGGTTATAACTTCCAGGGGACGCCAAAATCCTGTGAATTATTTTGTTAAAGACTTGACAACTTCTGAATATAAAGAAATGGTTGAGTCGTTTACTATGGCCGAATAGGAAGGCCTTCTGCAGACTGATTTTGCTGGTGAACAAATTTCAGTTTTTTTAGTAATTTCTCATATTATACCTTTTACAATTTGCTTTTTTTTTTGTTACTTGCATAAAGTAACATATAAAGGTATGAAGACAATTGTACATTCATTGGTTTTGTTGGCTGTTGCAACGGTAATGGTAACATCGTGCAGCAACAAATCTTCAAAAAATCAGACAAAAGAAATTGATATGGTGTCGTTGCAGAATATTGATTCTCTGAGCCAGACAATTAAATTCAGCAATACACTGTTCAGCCTTCCTTCGCCATATCAGTTGACCATGTTGGTCAGAAATTCTGGTGTCGCGTTCAATAGCAATTTGCTCAACCCAATAGATAACAGGCAGAATTACACGAGCAATTTCTACAAATGTGTCAATTTGGGAGTGTATGGCGCAGATTTGGCATACATGAGCATTTATGAACAGTCGCCATTGATTGTCAGTTTGTTTTCAGTGATTAAAGGCCTGTCGAACGATTTAGATTTGACCTCGGCATTCAACAAAGAACTTGTGGAGCGGATTGAAAACAATGTCAACAACAAGGATTCGCTAATGAACATTGTTTCAGGCGCCTATCGCGATATGGATGTCTATATGAAAGAGGCCCAGCGCCAGAGAGAAGGCTCATTGGTGCTTGCAGGCGGCTGGATAGAGTCAATGTACATATTGTCGCAATTGACCGCTGAGTCGAAAAGTGACGCTTTGGCTCAGCGTATTGGCGAAAGCAGACAGCCGCTTGATAATTTGATAAAGATTTTGTCGCCATATTATCATGACGCGCCAGAGATTGAAAGTTTGATGAACGAACTTGTTGAATTGGCTGATGTTTTCGCTGGAGTTGAGTCGCAATACACTTATGTGGTTCCAGAAATCGATGCTGAAAAGAAAATGACAATAGTTAAATCAGTCACAAAAATAACCATCCCCGATGACGTGTTGCTTGAAATTACTGAGAAAGTGAGCGCTATCCGTGAGGGCATAATCAATAAAGTGTGAAATTAAAATCAGATAGCAGATGAGAAAATTTTCATTTATTCTGGCTTTGCTGTTGGTAATGGCTCCAATGGCGCCGTTTGCGCAGATGGCATCATCAGTGCAGAAGTGCAAGTCGCACATGACGGACTCATACATATCTGACGGTCAGTATTATACAGTTTTGTTGAACGAGGGAGATGTGGCGGAGTTTTACGTCACATTCTATACTGGTACAATCTATCGCCTGGTGGGATATTGCGGCACAGAGGCTGGCAACCTTGCATTCTCAGTCTATGATCAGGATCGTAACCTCTTGTTTACCAACCGTGATTTTGAAAACACCCCTGTTTGGGATTTTAAATTCGAAAACACAATGGATTGTATCATCGAAGCAGAAATTGATTCGAAAGAAATGACATCTGGTCTGGCTGTAATGCTCATCGGCTTCAGACAATAATCCGAACCAAATATGAGGGAGAAAGTCTTAAAAGCGTTGATGCAATTGTTTGCCATTATTGTCGGGCCGAGGTCCAACAATAAAGTCGGCAGGCAGATTATTGAGGCTTTTCTCTATCAACAACTTAACGACAATGCCGTCTCGGAATATCTTGAACTTTTCGACGGCTTTTACGCTCACTATCAGCGTAAACAGAAGGAAGAGAGCAGCAAGCAGAAGAACTTGGCGTTAAGTTCGGTTAAAGTGTTGAAAATATGTACCCAGATAAACGAGGAACTTGATATCAGGCAGAAGATGGTTGTGCTGGTCAGGCTTCTTGAGTTTATTAAATCGGGCACGGAAGTCTCGGCGCAGGAACTTGAGTTTGTCCAGGCAGTTTCGGAAATATTCTTTTTCTCAGCCGATAATTTCCAATTGTTGAGAGATTTTGTGCTTTCAGGTGAGAACGAAATCCCCGTATCACCTAAATTCCTGCTCATCGACGGATGCAAAACATCGTCAGTTCCTGATATCAGACACTATTGTCACGAAATGTTCGATGACAAACTGTGGGTTTTGTATTTCGAGCCGTCGAACATGTACCTCATCCGCAAGTTCGGCGACAACGAATTGTATTTGAACGGACAGAATCTTGTGCCAGGCAGTGTTTATGTTCTGAATCTTGGTGCTTCGTTGCGCGATGCGAAGATGAAGCCAATTTATTATTCCGACATTGTCAACTTTTATTTCGCCGACGAGATAGGCAATAAGATTCAGTTTGTTGCCAAGGATGTGGAGTATTATTTCAAGGGTGGAGTCAAAGGCCTGAATCCTATAAATATGGTTCAGGAGTCTGGCAATTTGGTCGGAATCATGGGGGCGAGCGGTTCTGGCAAGACAACGCTGCTCAATGTGCTGAATGGTAGCAACAGGCCGTCGTCGGGGCAGGTCATGATAAATGGTATTGACATTTATGAAGAACGCGAGAAGATTGAAGGTATGATAGGTTTCGTGTCGCAAGACGATTTGCTGATAGAGGAACTTACAGTATATCAGAATCTTCTGTATAACGCGAGGCTTTGTTTCAACGATTTGTCTGATTTCCAGATAAACTGCAAGGTGTTGAAAGTGCTCAAGAGCCTTGGCCTTTTTGACATAAAGGACATGGTTGTCGGCAGCCCGTTGAATAAGAAAATCAGTGGCGGACAGCGCAAAAGGCTTAACATCGCTCTTGAACTTATTCGCGAACCAGCCATTTTGTTCCTTGATGAGCCAACGTCAGGTTTGTCGTCGCGCGATTCGGAGAACATAATGGATATTCTCAAAGAGTTGACACTGAAAGGAAAACTGGTCTTTACGGTCATACACCAGCCTTCGTCCTACATATTCAAGATGTTCGACAACTTGTATATACTCGATAAAGGCGGTTATTTGATTTACGATGGAAACCCTGTTGATTCCATAATATATTTCAAGACGAAAGTCCGTCAGGCAAACTGGAACGACAGTGAGTGCCGCACTTGCGGCAATGTTAATCCAGAGCAGATTTTCAACATCGTTGAGTCACAGATGCTTGATGAATACGGCAACTTGACTCCCCACAGAAGGATACAACCTGCGGAATGGTTCCGTTATTATCAGGATACGATTAGAGAGCAACCTTTGGATTTTTCAACAAAATACAAGGAATTGCCAGAGAATGCTGCCAAGATACCAGGCAGACTTAAGCAGTTCAAGGTGTTTGTCGAACGTGATGTGCTGGCAAAAATCAGCAACCGTCAGTATATGGTGATAAATATTCTTGAATCGCCCATTTTGGCATTTCTATTGGCATTCATAATCAGATATTTCAACCCCGCTAATGGCCCGTATTGTTTCTACACAAATGAGAACATACCAGTTTACATCTTCATGTCGGTAATTGTGGCAATATTCATGGGCTTGTCTGTGAGTGCCGAAGAAATAGTGAAAGACAGAAAGATACAAAAGCGTGAACGTTTCCTGAATTTGAGCCGAACAAGTTACATTTTGTCAAAAATGGCAATATTGTTTGCGATTTCAGCAGTTCAGGCGCTGCTGTTTGTTCTGGTCGGCAACGTGGTTCTTGGGGTTAGGGGGATGTTCTTTTACTATTGGTTTGCATTGTTCAGTTCATGGTTCTTCTCGTGCTTGTTGGGCTTGAACATATCAGATAGTTTCGATACAGTTGTCACCATATATATACTTATACCGTTCCTGGTGATTCCTCAATTGATATTGAGTGGTATTATTGTGTCGTTCGACAAGTTTAATCCTGCTATATCCGAACCCAACAAGATTCCGTGGTACGGTGAAATCATAACCGCCCGATGGGCTTATGAGGCATTAACAGTGCAGCAGTTTAAGGAAAATGATTTTGAGAAAGACTTTTATGAATATAATAAGGTGTTGAGTCAGTGCGATTTCCGTAAAAACTACTGGCTGAAGACAATAGATAATAAAGTGGCTTTCTGCAAGCGCAATTATTCGAATCCGTCTCACCAAATAAAGGTGAAATCAGATTTGGAGGTTATCCGAAACGAACTGAGCAAACCTCTTGACGCAATGGGCTATTTCAAATTTGATAAGATAGACAGATTGTATATCAACAAATTAACGCCAGAAGTGATAGAGCAGTTGGAGGCTTTTCTTGGGAAACTTAAAGTATACTACTATAAGCAGTATAACCATGTTAATGCGCAGAAAGACAATCTGATAAACTCAATGCAGCGTACCGATGAGGAGCGTGAGGCGTTTTTGCGTCGTAAGAAATTATACAGCAACGAGAACCTTACCACGTTTGTTCGGAACTCAAATTCACTTGACAGGATTTTAGAGATTAACGGAAATCTGTACCAGAAAACCGACCCGATTTACCTTGACCCTACTCATCCGTTGGTAAAAGCGCATTTCTACGCGCCATATAAAAATCTGTTTGGCGTTCCGTGCTCAACATATTGGGTTAATATGCTAGTGATTTGGTTCTATTCTCTCTTGTTATACATAACGTTGATGTGCAGATTATTGCGTAGAATTCTGGAGCGATTCTCACAATCAAATATGTAGGAAAAACAATACTCAATCTTTAATCAATCAGCGTAACCACACCATCTTCGCGTGATGATGTGATTGCTGTATATTGTTGATTATTATAAGATTATGTAGTTGCAGTTTGTCGGCGGATGGAGCGATATAAAACAAAACCACCTCAAAACCAATGCTATAGGCATTAGTTGAGGTGGTTAGAAATCTGCAATAGTCGTCAGATATATTGACGGTGGTATTATTCCGACATTTCAACCATCTTGAACGGCACCTTGATGATAGACTGGTAGTCTTCTCCAGCCTCAAGCATATCTTCGTCGTCCTCTTCGTAATGCCAGAGGATAACCACATCGTTTCCGCTCTTGTAGATGGCTTCCAATTTCTTGAAAACGTCAAGTATGCACTTCGAACTACTTGTGTTGAAATACTCAAGTTTTATTGAAACTTCAGTCAGTGGAGCGGGAGAGGAGAGGTACTGCTCAAGCCAGTCAACTAACGGTTTGTAGAATTCAACCGAGTTTTCAGGAATTGAACGTCCTTTGATTTCAAGTTTACCATTCGACTCAAATGTAACGGTTGGAGTCTTTGGTGTTCCGATAATAGAAATAGGATCCATTTTATTTGTTTATATAAGTTGTTCAATTAAAAGTAACATCTAAAGTAAAAAAATTATAATCACTGCCGCAATTAATGAAATTATAATTCAATCTGCTGCCTGATTTTCTTGCAATGTCAACCATTCCCAATCCACCTCCGCCTTTCTCGGAGAAAGTCTGATTGTCGAGAATCTCTTTGTACATCTCCTTTTGCCCGTCTTTGTCAAGAGAGTTTATCTTGTCCAGATGCTTGGTGAGGAATTCTTTCTGACGCGGTTCAACAAAGTTGCCTGTAACCACATGGTAGTGCCCTCCATGCTCCGACAGCAGGCAAACTCCAACTCGTCCGCAGAATTCACGTTCCTTTTCAATCGGGCAAGCGGCAGAATGATGATATAGATTCTGTAGGCATTCAACAAGGACATTGTATATTTTCTTGCGAATGGGCAATGGCGTAGACTCCAACTGGCGCTCAATAATGTCAAGCGACTGAGCAATCAGTTGGTCGGTAACCTCTCCCTTGAAGAGATAGATGACATCATCTTTGGTTACGGCCTTATACCATTTTTCCACTTCTGCAGGCATATACAAACCTCATTTCTGCAAATATATAAAAATGCAATCAAATGCAATGCAAACTTGCAGCACCTAAAATTGTTTTTTTGAACAAGTATATGTTCGTTACCACTTCTTCGCAGTCTTCTCAAACGCCTCGGTCTTGTCCTGAACGCTCAGCAGATAGTCGATGTCGTCGAGCGCATTGACAAGGCAGTGCTTCTTGTAACTGTTGATTTCGAACTTCTCCGAGTGGCCAGTGGCCTCGTTGGTTACGGTCTGATTAGGAACGTCAACAGTAACAATGGTTTGCGGATTTTTGGCGATAGAGTCGAACAACTCCTGTTGGAACTCGCGGCTCACTACCACTGGCAGCACAAAGCAGTTGAGTAGGTTGTTGCGGTGGATGTCGGCGAAACTCGACGAGATTACCACGCGAATGCCGTAGCCTGCAATGGCCCAGGCGGCGTGTTCACGGCTCGAGCCAGAGCCCCAGTTCTGTCCGCCGACGATAATCTCGTGGCAGCCTTCGTGCGGTGCTTCCGAGAATTCGGGTTGGTTCATAACAAATCCGGCAACCGGCTTGCCGTCAGCGTCATAGCGCAGGTCGTGCATAAAGGCGTCGCCGAAGAATTTCGGGTCGCGGGTGGTGCTAGCCAGGTAGCGCGCCGGAATAATCAGGTCGGTATTGCAGTTGTCAATCGCAACAGGAATACACGTCGATTTTATAATGTTGAATTTCTGTTTCATTTTTTTGTCTTTTTAAGATTCGCACTGATTACAGATAACGCTGATTTACAGTTTTCTCGGGTCAGTAATCACTCCGGAGATGGCGCTTGCGGCGACAACGAGCGGCGATGCCAGAACGGTGCGGGCGCCAGGGCCTTGACGGCCGACAAAGTTGCGGTTCGATGTCGAGATGGCCAACTTGCCGGCAGGCACCTTGTCGGGGTTCATTGCCAGGCACGATGAGCACGACGGCAGGCGCAACTCGAATCCCGCTTCTTCAAGAATCTTGTCGATGCCCTCGTCGATAATTTGCTGACGCACGAGCCACGAGCCAGGAACCAGCCAAGCCACAACGTTTGGCGATTTCTTTTTGCCCTTCACAACCGATGCGAAAGCGCGGAAATCTTCGATGCGGCCGTTGGTGCAGGCACCCAGGAAACAATAATCAACAGGCGTTCCCTCGAGTTTTTGTCCAGGCTTGAACTGCATATAATTCAGTTGCACAGTCAGTTGAGCCTTTTCAGCCTCGCTCATTCCGTCGAGCACGGGCACGGTCTCGTCGATGGCGATTCCTGCGCCAGGGTTCGTTCCGTAGGTGATGCGCGGCTTGATGTCCTCAGCGCGGTAGGTAATCTCCTTGTCGAAGACTGCGTCGTCGCTCTTCAGCGTGCGCCAGAAGGCAACGGCTTTGTCCCATTCTGCACCCTTTGGCGCGTACTCACGGCCTTTCAGGTAGGCGAAGGTTGTCTCGTCGGGTGCGATGATGCCTGCACGCGAGCCCATTTCAATCGACAGGTTCGACAGCGTCAGGCGGCCCTCCATTGACAGGTTGCGGATGGTTGAGCCAGCATATTCAACGGCATATCCCGTTGCACCCGAAGTGGTCATTTTGGCCATAATGTAAAGTGCTATATCCTTGGCAACCACGCCTTTCTGCAGTTCGCCCTCAATGTTGATGCGCATTGTTTTCGGTTTGCTCTGAAGGATGCACTGACTTGCCAGCACCTCGGCCACCTCGCTTGTGCCGATGCCCATTGCCAGAGCGCCCACAGCGCCGTGAGTCGATGTGTGCGAGTCGCCGCAGACGATGGTCATTCCCGGCAGCGACAGGCCTTTCTCCGGGCCCACCACGTGGATGATGCCGTTGTCCTTGGTGCCCATTGCAAAGTGGCGGATGCCGAATTCAGCGCAGTTGCGGGCGAGCGTCTCCACCTGCTTGCGGCCAATCGGGTCGTTGATGACCTCCTGTTGGTCCGACGGCGTGTTGTGGTCGGGCATAGCCACGACCTGCTCGGGGCGGAAAACCTTGATACCCTTGTCGCGCAAAGTGTCGAATGCTTGGGGTGAAGTCACCTCGTGAGCATACAGACGGTCGATGTAGAGTTGGGTTGGCCCGTCGGGGATAACCTGCACGACGTGCGAGTCCCAAATCTTGTCAAATAGTGTCTTTCCCACTGTTTCAAATATTTATAAAGTTTAACAAATTTTCAAATTGCGCAAAAGTACAATTGTTAGCCGACAATTTGAGCCGATATTCAAAAAAGATAGCAGTTTGGGAGGAAAGTAATGTTTTGACAGTTTATTCGCGCTCAAATACTTCTTGGTAAAATGCTATTTCACAACACTTTCAATCACACCATCAGCCATTTGAATAGCCAATTCATCGCCCGTCTGCACTTGCTCGGGCGAAGTTACGGCCTTGCCTTTCGAGCGGACGATTGAGTAGCCGCGTTTGAGTACGTTCTGCGGGTCGGCTTGGCGGCAGACGAGTTCAAGGCGGTCGAGTTGGTGCTGGCGGGCTTCAAAGAATGTGGCGAGCGCTGTCTGCAGGCGTTGCTCAAGGGTTGCAAGGCGGGTGGTGCCTGCGGCGATTCCGATTTGCGGCAAAAGACGGATTTTCTGCTCGAAGGTCGAGAGTTGGGCCGTCCGCAGGTCGAAATAGCGGCGTACGGCGCTGTTGGCGAGCAAGTTAAGCCCCGACAGTTGTTCCTGCGAGTGACTGACAACGGCTCTGACACCCAAAACAAAACGGTGATAATCATCGTCAACACGCTTGATATTCTGCTCGATACGCTGGCGGGCGACGTCAATCACATAGTCGCATTTCTGGGTGAGTTCCTGCTCAAAGGCTGCCGCGCGGTCTATTAAGAAAGCCGCCAAAGCGGTTGGCGTTTTGAGTCTTGTGTTGGCCACAAGGTCGAGCACCGAATCGTCGCGCTCGTGGCCGATTCCGGTCAGAATGGGCAGCGGAAACTGTGCGGCGTAGTAGGCCAACTCATAGTTGTCGAAGCAACTCAAATCGGATTTTGAGCCGCCGCCGCGCATAATGGCCACCGCGTCGAACTCATCCATCTGACTGAAAATCTTGTCCATAGCAGCGATAATTGATTCTGCCGCACCATCGCCCTGCATCAGTGCAGGAAACAACTCGACGTGAAATTTGTAGCCGAAATCGTTGTTTTCCAATTGATTGACAAAATCGCCCCACCCCGCTGCCGTGTCCGACGAAACCACCGCAATGCGCTGAATGACAGGCGGCAACGGAATCTGCTTGTTCATATCAATCACACCGTCGGCGGTGAGTTGGGCAATCACTTTTGCGCGCTGCTGGGCAATGTCGCCCAAAGTGTATTGCGCGTCAATGTCCAACACATTGAGACTCAATCCGTAAAGTTCGTGCATCTCGACCGTGACGCGCAGCATCACCTTCAGTCCGGCGTGCAGCGACTCGCCCGTGACCGACTCAAAATAAGGGCTCAGGCGTGCATATACATTCGCCCAAATTGTGGCTTTCACTTTGGCTGTCATTCGTTCGGTATCTTGGTCTTTCTCAACAAGTTCCATATAGCAATGGCCGTTGCCGCGCTGACCAAATTCAATGATTTCGGCCACCACCCACACAGGCGTCGCGAACGAATTTTTCAGTTCCGCGCGGACATTGTGCAAAAGTTCATAGAGCGATATTGCCTGATTGTCTGTCATTTACCAAAATCGATAAGTGTGTGGTAAATCATTGTGCCCTGCGTTACGCGGTTCTCAATGTCGGTATCGGGCGCGTAAGAGTCTGAATATATGTCGATTTGAATCTTCTCAACCATCCCGATTCCGGCGGCATAACGCTCTGCGACAAGCACTTTGCTGATAGCCGTCAACTCGTTTTCCTGCGAGATTGTGAGCACCGAATCGAACCGGAAACGGCCCACCACGGCGGGGCAGTCAAGGCTATCGACGCGGAACTGATACTTCTGCAGAGTGTCGGTGCGGTTGTAGGCGTTGCCGTTCCACGTTTTGCCAACGGCGAGCGGCAGTTGCATTTTTATAATTCGCGTATTTTCTTCAATCTGAATCACTTCCGTGCCGTTGACGTATGCCAACCACGTGTTCTGTCGCTGCCAATTCTCGCCTTCGCTCGTCCGGCGGAAACGCTCAATCTGCCGCAGTGTGTCGCCAATGTTGTCGATAAAAACACCGCCAAAGCGCTCACGCACAATGTATTGCTGAGTGTCGAAGAGCGCAATCGGCTCATCAATTTTGATTTCGACCACCGAAAAATCGCGCCAAGCGCCCGAATCAAGTGGAAAATATTGGCACTCAATCTTTTCCACTGGCGGCAACTGATACGAGTCAGATTTGTCGCAGGCGGCGAAAAGCAATGCAAGAATCGATATGTAAAGAAAACGTCTCATTTTCGTCCCAAATTTAACCATTTGATTTTATCCACGCCATAACCAACCGAATCTCGTCATACGAAAACTCGTTGTTGAGTGCTTCGCGGACGGTTGTCAGGCTATGCTGTGGGTTGTTTTTCAGATAGTTGGCTATAGTTTCGGCACGCTCGGGGGCGATAATGTCGGACGGTTCCAACTGGCCCTGAGCAACATAATGGCTCAAATGATTCACAATGGTTGAGATTACCAACCCGCGAGTTTTGACGATTTCGTCAACCGACATTCCTTCGGCGAACATCTGCCACGTAACTTCCTTTGTATCAACCTTCGGCGCTTTGGCGGGTTTCTTTTCCAAATCGTCAATGCCGTCGAAAATATCGCCATCCACGGTCATTCCGTTTTCCTTCTTGTACTGACGCACAATCTCAACAATATCAGCACCATAGCGGCGCGCAATGGCTTTGCCGACGCCCTTCACCTTGGTGAGCGCGGCAATGTTTTCGGGCAGCGCTTCGGATATGCCCAAAAGCGCCTTCTGCTGCAGAACCACGTAGGCGGGCACGTTCATTTCGGCGGCCTTGCTGTTGCGCCACAGCCGCAGCGACGCAAACAACCGCGCGTTCGCAATGTTCTCCGTGCCGCTTTCGGCCTTGGCTTTCTCTTTCTTCGGCTTAAGGTCGGTCAGTACCGACATTGCTCTGGTTTTCAGATATTTCTGCACTTCAAAACCATCTTTCATTGTGTTCAGGCAGTGCTTTTTGCGCAGCGTCAGGTCGCGAAGTTTTTTCAGCGAGTCGTTGGCTTCGGCCTCAACATCAGAGTTGTCGGTGGTAATGGTTATGGCATCGACGGCGGTCTCAACAAGTTCGCCGATTTTCGGCACAAAATAGTCGCAGCCCTTGCCAATGCGCTCTTGCAGGTGGCTGTTTCCTTCAACGCCACTGCCGATTATCTGCGCCACCTGGCGGCCGAAACTGTCGGCAACGGTCAGTATCTCGGTGTTGACACGCGGCAGAACTGGCTCGAGTTTTTCGACAGGATTACCAATCAGCACACCATTGTTTTTCAGTAAGATACGATTGAGTCGCTGCATCTCGTGATAGATTTCGGTGCAGTCGAACAAATCGCCGATAAGGCTGGTCTCGTAGCGCACCTTCGACTGGTTGAGCACCGCCTCGTCGACCACCGACTGCTCGGCCTCGCGGTTGAAGCGCGTAACTTGCTCATCGCCAATCAGACAACTGCCGCCCAAACGCGACGAAAGCACAATGCCCTCGAGCGTGCGGCATCGGCTCAAAGCCACATAAACCTGGCCGTGCGAGAAAGCCTGCGCGGCATCGATAATCACGCGGTCGAACGTCAGGCCCTGGCTCTTGTGAATGGTGATTGCCCACGCAAGTTTGAGCGGGTACTGACGGAACGTACCGTCCACAACTTCAGTGATTTCCTTCGTCTGCTCGTCGATTTTGTACGACGCGTTCGTCCACTCGGCGGGCACAACTTCAATGGTATCGTCGGCGCCGCCGCAATCCACATACACCTTGCCATCCTCAATGTTGACAATGCGGCCGATTTTGCCGTTGTAGAATCGCTTTTCGGGCGACGGGTCGTTCTTGACAAACATCACCTGCGCGCCTTCCTTCAGTTCCAACTGATATTCTGTGGGATACATCTGTTCGGGGAAGTTTCCGCTGATTTCGGCCTCGAACTTCACCAACTTGCTTTTCAACTTCTTGAGTTTGCTTTGGTTTATGTCGTTCGACTGGAAGTTGTGGGTTGTGAGCGTTATGTATCCGTCTTTGTCTTTTGGCTCAAAATCAGGCTGATAGCGCTTGTCGAGTTCGGCAAAGACGGCGGCATCGGCGGTGTTGTTGCGCACGCGGTTCAGAATGTCGATAAAGTGCTGGCTCGTCTGGCGGTAAATCTGCTTGAGTTCGATAACCACGTAGTCGGTCTGGCGCAGGGCGTTGCTGCCGAAAAAGTACATCGTCGGGTAAGCGTCGCGCAGCAAATCCCACTCGTCGTCTTTGACCACGGGCGCCAACTGGTGCAGGTCGCCAATCATCAGCAACTGCACGCCGCCAAAAGGCTGCTGGTTGCCACGATAGCGCCGCAGCACGTCGTCAATGGCATCGAGCAAATCGGCGCGGACCATCGAAATCTCGTCAATCACCAACAGGTCTAACGTTCTGATTATGTCGATTTTGCGCTTGCTGAACTTGTATTTGTTCTTGCCGCCTTCGGCCTGCGCATAGCCTGGCAGAAACGGTCCGAACGGCAGTTGGAAGAACGAGTGAATGGTCATTCCGCCCGCATTGATTGCCGCCACACCCGTGGGCGCGAGCACCACCATCCGCTTGGGTGTCAACTGTTTAATGCGTTTCAGGAAGGTGGTTTTGCCCGTTCCTGCCCGCCCCGTCAGAAACACGTTGCGGTTGGTGTACTGGACAAAATCGTATGCTAGTTGCAGTTGCGGGTTGTCGGAATAATCCATTTTTGATTTTTGATTTATGAATGCAGAATGTAGAATTAAGTGTTCGACATATCTGTCAATTGTTTTTACATTAGGCAGCGTACTGAAATTGGTCGGTTATAACCGATAATTTCAGATTTAAAAAATCGTCCGTTGCAACGGACGATTTTGGTTCTATTATTGAATTGTTGTCTTCCATCGTTCTATGTTTCTTCAAATATGGTTTATTTTCTCAATCATTCGTTTCGAAAAACGAGTTGTTGATTGTTTCTAGGTGTTTTTGCGTTTATTTTTTTGATTTTTATTCGTTATAACAATCTGATTCCCAAACCAACGGATTGTGTTCAATGTATTCAGCAATGCGGTTCATTTCGTTTTGGTTGCGAACAATGTGGTCGTGGTAGCGCGGTTGCCACGCAAAGGGAATTCCATTTTCGCGAGCGAAACGGGTGACGGCGGATTTAATGCCGCCAATGCATACAGACAACCATCCCTGCCGATTGGCAACATTTTGCATATGCACGTTTTTCCCTGTAGGGACGTCGCGTGCGGCGTCCGCATTCACGTCGCGTGCGGCGTCCGTTACGTCATTGGCACCTGAATCGTTACGGACGTGGCACGCCGCGTCCCTACAAACGGTACGGTCGTATGGCGTTTTATCACCGTCAATCACCGCAATCAAATGCGTGTGGTTGGGCATAATAACATACAATGGGATTGTGGCATACGGATAATGATTCTGAACGTTTTCAATCTGCGCACGCAAACATTCCCCCACCGCTGTCAGTTGCGTTTGGCCATCGTACACCTCACCAAAATAATGTTCGCGGCCGCCCGTGCAAATGGTGACAAAATATTCCGCGCCATTGTATTTGTGCCAATCGGCGCGGGGCGTATGACGGACGGGTAATGGCATTGAAAATCGTTTTTATTTGTAACGATTTCAAAAATAATGAATTTGAACGTTTTTTTCGCATAAAATAACACGGGGATTCGCAGAACATTCACAAACATTCTATAATTCAATATCATAGAATTTCCATTCGCTACTTTCGTTCTCAATCAAATCGAATCTTACTGTGTTCTTTGGTATAGGTTGGAAGTATAATTTGAATTTTATTGTTTGACCATACCCAACTTCGGTTTTTTCGGGGGCGTACGAAATGTTTTCAGTTTTTATAAGAGCGTATTTCTTCCCTTGCGCAACAATCACCGCCGCCTTATCGATATTTACCCAACCATCAATATATTCGTTGTTGAACCAAGACATCTCAACTATTGTGTAACTATCAGTAACTGTTACATTGTCTATTTTCGTATATAATTCTTCACTACTATAATATTTTGGACGAACTACATCATTGGCATTCCCTTCGACAGAATATCCCCGTCCTTTTCCTCCTAAATACTCCACCCTATAAATGTAACAATTCTCTTCGTTAAAGTTGATAAAACTAAACGTGTAAATACCATTATCAAATCGCTTAACAAGTATGGCTACTTTGTCTTTCGATAAACGGTGTGTGGTCTCATACACTAAAATACCTTCATCGAAATTAAAATCCTTAATATCAAACGTAATCTTGGTGTTGGTTTTCTCAATTACTACAGAAACTTCTTCTTCATCTACATAAATGGTCCTATTATCCTTGGGAAACGTTGTCTCTCCTTCAATCACCTCACCATTTCTGAAAATGCACTCTGTTATTGATAACACTTTGTAGGAGAACTCTTCTCCTTGGGCAATAAAACTACCGAGCATTATTGCCAGACATAAGATTAGGGTTTTCATAACTAAAAGATTTAAATCGTCTTATTCTGTATTATTTGTAAGGGACGTATATCCCCATTGGTTTCCCGTCTGCAGCAATTCCTTTTTTACATTTCTCTTTTAAAACCACAGTACCTGTCATTGGGTCGGTATAAACAACTTTTTGTATAAGACCTTTTTTGATATTATAGATAGCATTGTATGTTTGACCAGCGACTATCGCTTTGTTTTTAAATTGACCAGAAAAAGGAGTGTCAGGATCGATATTATAAAATACTAATGGTTCGTTTCGGGAATCAAAAGACTCTCTGCATTTAAGATTTTGTTCGTGGAAATAATACCCCCAAACACGCTCTCGAACGTTCGAACTATAACTGCCTGATACGATTGTGCGTTTTTTGCCGTCAACAACACTATAATCACCATCTTTCATACAAACTCCATTAATGCTAGATTGAAGTTGAAACAATTTTATGTATTTAAAATCCCCATAGTAAGTTGTATGGTCTGTAATTATTTCCACATCATCTTTATATTCTTTTATTGTTATCTTATTATCGTATTTCCACAAGTACTTAATCTTTGGATTGCCGTTTTCATAGATTGTTTCGCCAATGACCTTTCCATTATCATATTCATCCACAATGCTGATTTGGTTATTAGAATATTTTGTCTGTAGCCCAGATAGTTTATCTTGTTTGTAATTGAGTGTTTCCAACTTTTCGCCAGTTTCCTCATCATAAAACTCCCACGTGCCGTCTTTTTTCCCATCCCGATACCCGCACTTTTTCTGTAATTGTTTGGGATTGCTAAAGTCATAATAAGTCCAAACGCCATCGCGGTTGCCGTTTTTGTAATTGCCTGACGAACGGTAAACCAAAACACTGTCTTCTTTCCAAAAGCCATTCCGCTTTCCGTAATAATATTCTCCCTCTTCCACAATCAAACCCAAGTCGTATCGCGCGTAATGACCGTATTTCTGCCCGTTATAATAATGGCATATATAATTTATCGAATCTTCACCCATCCATAACGGATTGAACGCCACAACTTTTCCGTCCAACTTTCCTGCTTTGTAAGTTTTTGTATAACTATGCCGCATTTCAATATTATAACTTTCATTTGACCCTTCCGATACTTCTTGTGTAATACGTCCGTCTTCGCCAATGACATTAACTGTGTCGCCTTTATGTAGAATTTTATCTGTTGGCGTAAAATCAGGCACAAAATAATTCCATACTCCCTCTTTTTCTCCGTTTATATAATAGCCTTCCGCCTCTGTTTTAGCCATCATATTGTTATATGTCCAATGTCCGCTCTTTTTACCATTTGTGTAGTTTCCGTCGGTAATTGTTATGTATGAGTTTTTATCTCCTGTCGGTGAAAAGAACAGATTCATAAAACTTGCTTTAACTTGATATTTTCCATCCAGTTTACCATCTGTATATGAGCAAAATATTACGCTGTCACCGCCAGTCCACTCACGGGCTTCGCCATTGAGAATGCCGTCGGAATATGTTGAATATTTCAGGGTTTTCAATTGTCCGCCTGACATCACTTTGGTTTCCCAACGACCATCTTTTTCATCATCTTTATATTGTCCTATGAGTTGCCCAAACAGATTGCCGTCGTCATCGTATTCGTATTCAATATACTTCCCTTCATATTTGCCATTTTTGTAACAGTACTCGTAAGTTTTATTGCCTTCTTCGTTGTATTGAACAAACTGACCGTTTTTTTCCCCATTTGAAATGCCTCCAGTGATTCGCGTTTTGCCATTGAGATAATACATTGTGTACTTTCCGTCATATTCTCCGTTTTTGTAGGTGAAAACCGTTTTTTCGCCTTCGTCGGTATATTCGGTAAATACACCATTCTTTTTACCATTC
>JAEEPS010000068.1 GCA_016284875.1 Salinivirgaceae bacterium
CAGAACCTTGTTTTTGATGGTGAAGCGGATGTCGAACATACGCGTGTACTGATTGCCCAAAACCAACAGTATAGTGGTGATTATCAGGAAGAACACGAAGGTATAGGTGAACGAAATCAGAATGTCGAACGCTGTGATGACTGGAGTGCTCACAATAATGCAGTTTTCGGCATCGCTCGAGAACATCACGTGGTTGAACCGCTCCATGCGGAAATGGCGGAACTCGCTGTCGCCCTGCTCGCCGTAAACGTGGCTGTCGAAAGCGTAAGGGAATGAGCCTGAATGAGTTGTGAGGTGGCCGTTTTGGTATTTTGCATAACTGATGTGCTGCTTGTATTTGTCGGTCTGGAGCGGCTTTTCGAGCAGCAGTTCGGGATAGCCCAGCACCTCGTAGTTGATTTTCGGCGACAGGCTGAAATAGAGCGTCACCGTTTTGCCCGAATTGCTCACTGGCAGCGACACTCTCGCCATATAAATGGTTTCGGTCGATGCATCCTTAATCCAATATAAACCAGGCACTTGCGTCTGAATTCCATGCTGCCGCAGATAGCGGTTGTAGAACTGGCTGCAGTTGGCCGCCATGTCGTTCGGAGCGCACACGTTCAGTTCAAAGACATAGCGGTTCAGGTAGCCCGTAAAGTACTGATTCTGAATGTATCGGCCTAAATAGTCGTAATCAGGTTCTGGCTCGTTCAGAATGGCAGAAATGTCAGCATCGTCTTTCATGTCGGCAATGGCGTCGGCAAGCACAACTTCGGCTGCGGGGTCCTGTACCTGCGACAGGTTGACGCACATCACCTCGCACTCCTCGTCCTGCCGCAACTGGCAGCCAGACCGCGTCAGATAAGTCAGATAGATGGCGAAAATGCCGACAACAACAGCCACCGTGGCGTAGTTCACCCGCTTCATCTCCCTCAACTTGAACCAAAGCAGAGTTATTATGCCGAATGTGAGGCAGTTCTGCAGCAAAGTGGGCGACAGATGCCATTTCATGTCGATGAGTGCGGCCAGCGCCAAAACAGGCAGTTCAATGCAGACCAACTTCCAGTAACTGAATGTTTTAAGCATTTGAATGGCCGCCTTGTCGAGCAGCAGAATGAATCCCGTAAAGCACAGTGTCAGAATAAGATGACTCAATACGCTGATGGTGCTGATATTGGTAATCTCATACATCTCGAAGGTGAAATTGGAGTCGTTTATCAGGATTCCTGTCACATAGTTGACAAAAAGGAAATATCCTGACAACACGGCAATCCATACCACCGAAATGCCTATCCGTGAGGCAGTTGGAAATTTATCGAGCCGTTTGAGGTGAACTTTGAAGAAATAGACAAAAAGCAGATAGAAGACAAGCACAACGCTGATGAGCAGGTCGCCTATCGATGGGAAAATGGGCGATGCCGCAAAAAGTTTGGGCGAGAAAATCGACAACTGACTGTAGAATTCTTCTGGCAGAAACGCTTGTATGGCGGCTCTTGTGGCAATGGCTATTATTGCGATTATGAAGAACTTACGGTTGCTCAATCTGTTTCGTTTGATGCCTTTCTGCGCATAGAGCAGCAGCATGAGAATGGCCAGCAGCAAAAACGGGAATGCAACACGCCGTTTGATGGTGGCGTTATCGGATTTTTCAAGGCTGAAAGTGAACAAATAGTTGCCGTCGGTGCTGTAGATGGCGTTTTCCGACTGCGCGTCGTCGGTTGTCAGGTCGAAGTCGCTCTGAATGTCGAACGACGGGTGAATCACATTCTTAAGAAACTCATTTTCATACTGATACTCCGATTTTACGGTTATGATGCTCACCGCCGTCTGCTTCTTGTTGGTCTTGTAGTGAGGAATCACGTAGGCGTTGCCCGTGTAGACAAACGCCTGCTTGTACCACAGCGTGCCATCGGGGATGGCCACGGAGTTGTTTGTCCAGTAGATAAGATTGCGCCCCGAATAGACGTAGAGCACAATGCCGTAGCGTTCGAAAAGTTTGTCGGGGCGGAAATCGCTGTTGTTGGCGAACTCGTTAATCTGCTCACGTTCAGCATAAACAAGCAGCGAATCGACCAGTTGTTCAGCCATCAGTTCGCGCTCGTGCAACCCGTTGATGAATTTCTGCCGCTCTGGTTCGAGCATTTTCGACTTGTGGTCGGGACTCAAAATGTAAATTCCTGCCGCAAAGAAAATTATGGCGAAAAACAATAACCGATGGCGGGCGAGGAAGTGCATTTGTGGGTTTTAAGTTATAAGTTGTTAAGTTTTAAGTTTTTAATTCTTGATGCCTATTTTATTTTGTTGATAATCAGGTTTCCGCGCCATTCATTCGTAATTCGTAATTAAACATGGTGATACGGTTCGCCTTTCAAAATTGTGTGGCACCTATACAGTTGTTCAACAAACAATAATCGAACCAATTGATGCGGAAAAGTGAGTTTTGAGAGCGAAATTTTTGCATTTGCGCGGGCATACACCTCATCAGAAAAGCCGTAAGGCCCACCAATCACGAACACGAGCCGCTTGTGGCCAGCCGCAAACACTCCGCTCATCCATTCGGCCATGCCCACCGATGTCAGTTCGCGGCCGCGCTCATCGAGCAGCACCACGTAGTCGCCGTTATCCAACTGCTTCAGAATCAGTTCGCCCTCTTTCGTGCGCTGCACAGCCTCGCTCATGCTTTTCGAGTTGCGGATGTCGGGCAGCGCCACAAACTCAAACGGCGTGTAGCGAACAATCCGCTGGCAGTATTTGCCGATGCCTGTGTTCAAATAATCATCGTCGGTTTTGCCGATGGCGTAGAGAATGGTTTTCATTTTCAGGATGT
Source organism: Salinivirgaceae bacterium (assembly GCA_016284875.1). Lineage (GTDB taxonomy): Bacteria > Bacteroidota > Bacteroidia > Bacteroidales > SZUA-534 > RUG13583. The sequence continues at coordinate 2,810 of JAEEPS010000068.1, forward strand.
TAGGTGTTAGATATTAGGCATGAAATTGATTGTCGATTGATGCAGTCCGTTGTCTGATGTCTGAAGTCCGATGTCCATAAAAAATATTACCTTTGCCGATGGTCAAAAATATGAATTTGAAAATGTTTTCGGCAAAAAAAGTGATTCTGATGACGGCTTTGTTGGCCACGATGACGTTTTGCGGCCAACGGGCTGGGGCGCAAGTTGTTGTGGTTGATTCAGTTATCGACCAAATCACAGCAACCATTGCCGACGGCAACGCCGATTCACTGGCCACATTCCTGAACAAGCGAGTTGAGTTGTCGCTGCCCAACTTCACAGCCATCAGCAGCCGCGACCAGGCACAGATGATTCTGCGCAAGTTCTTCATGCTTCATCAGCCCGACTCGTTCGCCGTTGCTGGCGAAAACCAGTATCCTGGCGGATTTTTCGTGGTTGGCACTCTCCACAGCAGCGACCACCGCTACCGCGTGAGTTTCCTTACAAAACAACAATTATCGCAACAATCAGTATATCAAATATCTATAGAAGAATAAGATGGATAATCAGGAGTACATAAAAGACTTTATCGCCCGCGCAATCCGCGAGGATGTCGGCGACGGCGACCACACATCGTTGAGTTGCATTCCAGCCGACCAGCGCGGCAAGGCGCAACTGCTTGTCAAACAAGATGGTATATTGGCAGGCGTTGAGGTGGCCAGGATGGTTTTCGAAGAGTTTGACAAAGACTTGAAGATGACCACGTTCATAACCGACGGCACGCCAGTGAAGAAAGGCGATGTGGCGTTTGTCGTAGAGGGGCGCGAACTCTCCATTCTGCAAACCGAAAGGCTTGTGCTCAATTTCATGCAGCGCATGAGCGGAATTGCCACGCAGACAAGCCATTATGTTGAGTTGGTGAAAGGTCTGCACACCAAAATTCTTGATACCCGAAAAACAACACCAGGAATGCGCGTTTTTGAGAAGATGGCCGTGGTGATGGGCGGCGGGCAGAACCACCGCATCGGGCTCTACGACATGATTCTCATCAAAGACAACCACATTGATTTTGCAGGCGGCATTCCGCAGGCCATCAACCGCGCCAAAGATTATCTGAAAGCCAAAGGCAAATCGCTGAAGATTGAGGTTGAGGCGCGCTCGTTCGACGAGATTAGGCAGATTATGGAAATCGGCGGCATCGACCGCATAATGATTGACAATTTCTCGATTGCCGACACCAAAAAAGCCGTTGAGATGATTGGCGGTAAATATGAGACCGAGGCATCGGGCGGCATCACCGACGCCAACTTGCGCGACTACGCCGCCACGGGTGTCGATTTCATTTCGGTTGGCGCACTTACGCACCAAATCCGCAGTCTCGACTTGAGTTTGAAAGCCATAAAATAATGGATGTCAAAAAGATAATCGATAAAGGCAAAGACTTGCTTGACAAACTTATCGAGCCAACCAAACATCACACGCTGCCAGGGTTTGGCAATCTGTCGATATTTGAGGTGGGTTCGTTTTTTGTCCGCGGCATGACCAACGGCACAATGGGTATCCGCGCCGCCGCCATTGCCTTCAATTTCTTTTTGGCTGTTTTTCCAGCGCTGCTGTTCCTTTCAACGCTCATTCCCTACATTCCGATTGACAATTTTCAGGAGGAACTGATGACGCTGCTTGCGCAGTTGATTCCGTCCAACACGTTCGAGACTGTTGAAGAAACAATTACTGACATTGTGATGTCGCCTCGAAGTGGCTTGCTGTCAATTGGTTGCATCACCACAATCATCATTGTTTCGAATGGTATTTCGGCCGTCATCAAGGCCTTCAACTCGTCAATCAACGCAAGCGAGACTCGCTCGTTCATCATGCTGCGGGTGGCGTCGCTCATCATGCTGGTGCTGATTGGCCTGCTACTGACCACTGCCATCGGCTTGCTCATTTTCGGACGTACACTTCTGGCTTATCTTCAGGCAAAACATATTATATATGGTATGTTCTCGACCGTGATGTTCTACATTGGCCAATGGCTTATCATTTTGGTACTCTGTACTATAAGCGTTTCGATAGTGTACTATTTCGCACCAGCCAAACGCACCCACATGGGATTTATATCCACGGGTTCTGTGCTGGCCACGGCGCTACTGCTGCTCACTTCGGCAGGATTCGGCTACTATCTGTCGAACTTCAGCAACTACAACGCGCTCTACGGCTCCATCGGCACGCTTATCGCGATACTTGTCTGGCTCAACCTGAACGCCACAATATTGATTTTGGGCTTTGAACTGAATTTGAGCATCCAGGCGGCTCACGAGGAGAAAGACAAGAAACAATGGGACATGATCGGCTTTATTAAGAATCAATTTAAAAAACAATAATTCAAATAGATATGAAAAGAATCAAACTGACATTGACAGCCTTGCTGCTTGCTGTTGTGAGCGGAGCAATGGCACAGATAACCGAAGTTGGTGTGGCATCGTTCTACGCCGACAAGTTCGATGGAAAAACCACCGCCAGCGGCGAGACTTTCAGCCAGAAAAAACTGACTGCCGCTCACCGTACGCTGCCGTTTGGCACAGTGGTCAGGGTTACCAACCTCGACAACAACATTTCTGTCGATGTAACCGTCAACGACCGCGGGCCGTTTGTCGACAAGCGCATCATCGACCTGTCGAAGGCTGCCGCCGAAAAATTGAAATTCGTGGACAAAGGCACGGCGAGCGTCAAGGTTGAGGTTATCAGTCTGCCTGAATCGAACGCGGCTTCGGCATCGGAGATGAAACGCACGACTTCGACTCCCGCATGGCCAGGCTCGCAGTCGGCAGTTGACGACCAGCCAGTTGAGGCACAAACCGAAACAGCGCCGCGCACCACACAAGTAACTGAAGTTCAGGCTCCCGCCAACGAATATTACAAGATTGAATCAACACCAATCCACCCGAAGGGCTTTGGCGTGCAACTTGCTTCGTTTCAAGAAGCAGCCAATTTGGTGAAGCGCTGCGCCGAAATCAAAACATTGGTTAACAAAGACATAATGATTCAAATCGGCGACAAGGACGGCGTGAAGGTTTACCGAATCATTGCTGGTCCGTTTGAGACACGCGAGAAGGCCGAACATTTCAATAAAAAACTGACCGATTTCAGCGGAAGTTTCATTGTAACTCTCGAATAATCAGCCATGAACGTTGCCATCTACAGTCAGTTGTTTGGCTCGCAGCACGAGAGTCTGCTCAAGACGCTCTTCGACGCGTTGGGCCGCCACAAAGCCAAAATCTGGCTGCACCCGCTGTTTGCGCCTGTTTTCAAACTTTGGCAGCAAAGCAGCGGCCTCTCGTACGCCAACATCGACACATCGGGCAAAATGCCTGACAATCTTGACTATGTGATTGTTTTGGGTGGCGACGGCAGTTTTCTGAAGGCAATCAGCGAGTTTGAGCATCTGCAGGTGCCGTTTGTGGGCATCAACACGGGGCGGTTGGGCTTTCTGGCCGACATCTCGCCCGATGATGTGGCAAGCGCCATCGACGCAATAGCCGCCAATCAGTTCATTGTTGAAAAGCGACCACTGCTTGCGCTTCAGCCGCAAATCAGCGAGATTAAGCACCCGTTTGCGCTCAACGAGATAACCGTGCATAAGTGCGACAGTTCGAGCATGATTGTCATCCACACCTACATCGACGACAAATATCTGGCAAGTTATTGGGCTGACGGACTGATAATTGCAACACCGACAGGTTCAACCGCCTACTCAATGAGCGCTGGCGGCCCCATCTTGTCGCCCGCATCGCAGAATATCATCATCACGCCCATTGCATCGCACAACCTGACGGTACGGCCGCTCGTCATACCCGACTACAGCACAATCCGCATCACGGTTGAGAGCCGCGAGCAGAACTATATGCTCTCGCTCGACTCAACTTCGGTGGTGTTGAGCAACCCGTCGGAAATCTCCATCAGCAAAGCCGAACGCAGCGTGAGCCTCATAAAATTCGACGGTCACGGATTTTTCTCGACCCTGCGTAACAAGTTGATGTGGGGTGCCGACAAACGGAATTAGACGTATTTTTATCAATGATAGTTGGCCGTTGCCGTAAAAAATAATCAATTTATCTGTCGTAATAAAAATATTCTTACTTTTGGCTCTGTTGTAGAAATGTTATCTTTTGGATTTTATGAAACGCCAAATATTCGTTTTTGTACTGATTATCTTGTTGATACCCAATATTGTAGATGCTCAGGCAAACCGTTGGAAACGAACTCGTTATGAACTGGTTGGAGGCTTGGGTGTTTCAACTTTTGTTGGCGAGTTGGGCGGCAGAAACACTGGTAACGGGCACTTCTTCTCTGATTACGATTTCACATCGCAGCGATTTGTTGTTCAAGGCGGTATGCGATATAAGATTCTGAATCCGCTTGCGGTCAAAAGTTCTATCTCGTACGCAATGCTTTCTGGCAACGACAAAAAGACCGATGAAACGTACCGTTTGGACCGCAACCTGAGTTTCCGCACCAATCTTTGGGAACTTAGCGCTCAACTTGAATATTCAATCATTCCTGAGCCAATCAACTATCGTTCGCGCCGCCGCCGCAAATTCACATGGCGCAGTCTGCTGAACATCAATACCTACGTATTTGCTGGAGTATCAATGTTCTACTACAATCCGAAAGCCAAAGACGATGGCGAGGACGGAACAGGCAAATGGGTTGCTCTGCAGAAACTCGGCACCGAAGGTCAGGGATTGATGGAAGGCCGCAAGAAATATTCGAGAATTGCAATGGCATTCCCATTCGGAATGGGTTTCAAATATCAGATAACAAGAGAGATGTGCGTCGGACTTGAATTTGGTCCGCGCTACACTACAACCGACTATATTGACGACGTGAGCCGTTCGTACATTGATACCGAATGGCTGGCTCGCAATAATCCGCAAGCCGCCCGAATGTCTGACCGAAGCATTCAGACAAACGACGACAGCGACCCGCTACCAAATGTAAGATATGGTCCAGGTGATCAGCGAGGCGAACCGAAATACAATGATTTTTATATGTTTACAGTCGCATCCGTAACATATAAACTGAAGACAGGTAGAAACGGTTTGCCGAAATTCTAACTAGCAGAAAAACTGACTTAAATGAAAAAAACACTTCTAAACCGATTCGTCTTACTCTTAACAGCCCTGCTTTGCTGTACTGGCACTTTCGCAGCAGGAAAAGGCGGAGTAAAGAGTAGCAACAAGAGTCTGAATAAATGGAGCCAGCGAAGGTATGAGTTACATACTGGTATTGGCGTGACAAACTTTATGGGTGACATCTGCAGTCCGCGAAGCGCAAGCAAGCAGGCTTGGATTCTCCCGTTCAAAACAACAGGATACGTCAGCAATGGATTGCTGAAATACCAACTCACAGAGCGGCAATATGTCAGCGGTGGAATGAGCGTTGGTTACATGGCAGCACGCGAAACTATTCAGAAGCAGGCCAAATATTACTATCGCGACGGCATAACATTCAAAACTGGTTTCGCCGAAGCGGCGGTCCGCTATGAGTTCACTTTCATCAAGGAGAAGACTCGCCGCAATGTCTATAGAAGCCTGAACGAGACAAAACTGAAGAACTTTACTATGCCGTCATATATATTTATAGGTGTGGGCGGCATGTTCAATGCGGGTAATTTCTATTGGAACGACTTCGAAAGCAAACCTGTCAAGGGACGCGAAAGATATCACGAGTTCTACTACAATTTTGCTCCTGTGATTATGGGCGGCCTCGGATGCAAAATCCGTATCGACAGAAACACTTATGTTGGCTTTGAATTTGGTAACCGATTGGCACTCAGTGACGGAATTGACCATTGCGATGGTAACAAAGAACGCACACCAGAGCATCCGTGGGTATTCGGCAAATGGGTTGACCAGTATCAGTTCTTAACAGCCAGTTTGGTTTACAAGATGCGTGAGAAACGCAACCACATGCCTAATTTCAAAACAATAGGAAGATAACAAGCAGATGAGGTTGAAAATCAGGCTTCTTTGTTTAAGTCTTGTATTGCTATCGTTTCCTCTCAAATCAGACGCTCAGGAATTTCCCAACTGGGAACTTGGCGCACAAGTGGGCGGAATGTATTATTTAGGCGATATCAATAAAATACCGTTCAAAACAACCCGACCAGCAATCGGTATTTTCTATCGTCACAATTTCAATTACAGGTTTTCAGCCAAGGCCATTGCGTCGGGCGGTCGGCTTTGCGCCTTCGATTCGAAATACAAAAGTGAGTACCAGAAGGAGCGCGACTACTCGTTCAAACGCGATGTTGCAAGGTTGAATGTGCTTGGTGAGTTCAATTTCCTGCCGTTTATTAGCGGAAGCAATAGCACTCCGTTCACCACATACTTGCAGGGCGGTGTGGGGATGGCCTATTTCCCCGACAACAGCAAACTCGACAACCTCATTTTCGATTTGCCCTTCGGATTCGGAGTGAAATACAACGTCACAAAAAAACTTGTTTGCGGTGCCGACATGCTGATGATAAAGACATTTTCTGACGATATTGATTTCATCTCGCAGGCGACATCGGAGATGAACACAATCAAACAGAGACGAGTAACGAGCAATAAAGACTGGATGTCGTATTTCTCAATTTATTTTTCTTATAGGTTAGATTATCCGCAGAAATGTCCTACGTTTGACTAAATTTGCACGTTTAAAAGAGTTGGGATGTCTCTCAAGGAAAATATCATAAAAGAACGCTTGCCCAGGCACATAGCCATAATAATGGACGGCAACGGACGTTGGGCAAAACAGCAGGGAAACGCTCGAATTTTCGGACACAGAAACGCCATAAAAGCAGTTAGAGACGTGTGCGAGGGGTGTGCCGAGTTGGGTGTCGGGTATCTGACACTATACGCTTTCTCTACAGAAAACTGGAACCGTCCTAAGATGGAGGTCTCGGCTCTGATGGACTTGCTTGTGTCGACAATTAATTCCGAAACCGAAACACTAATTAAGAATAATATCCGTTTAAATGCCATAGGCAGGCTCACCGACCTGCCCGAGAAAGTTCTGACAAACTTGAAGGAGGCTATCAGCAAAACCAAGGACAACACTGGGTTGACCTTGACTCTGGCGCTGAGTTACAGTTCGAAGATGGAACTGGTTGACGCGTTCAGAAAAATTGCTGCTGATGTGAAAGACGGCAAAATAAGTGCAGACCAGATTGACGATACCGTGATAAGCCAAAGCCTTTACACAGGCGACATGCCTGATCCCGACTTGCTGATACGCACAAGCGGCGAGTTGAGAATCAGCAATTTCATGTTGTGGCAACTGGCTTATTCCGAGTTGTACTTCACCTCGACATTCTGGCCCGATTTTGATAAGGAGGAACTTTACAAAGCAATTGTTGACTACCAGCAGAGAGAGCGCAGATTCGGAATGACAAGCGAACAATTGGGGTAGATGTTGAATTTTAGGCAGATGATTAGAAAAGTAATAGTTGCGATTTTGTTGATCCTTACCGTTGCGCCCGTTTGGGCTCAGTCGGCGTCAGACAATAACATCAAAATCGACTATTCGAAACCGAAAGAATATGAAATTGGCGGCATCACCGTCAGTGGTGTCAAATATCTGAATCAGACCACGCTGATAAATTTGTCTGGCTTGCAAGTCGGGCAGAAAATCACCGTCCCTGGCGACGAAATCACAAAATCACTCAACAAGTTATGGAAACACGGACTGTTCGGCGACGTTCAGATTTCTGTGACCAAAATTGTTGACGACAAGATTTACCTCAATTTCTATCTGAAAGAGCGCCCCCGCTTATCGAAAGTTGAATTCTCGGGCATTTCAAAATCACAGGCAACTGATTTGCAGGACGAAGTGAAACTTGTCCGCGGAATCCAGATTACTGACGACATGATCAGTTCGGCGGTGAAGAAAATCAGGGAATTCTACGTGAAGAAGGGTTTCCACGATGTGAAAGTGAACGTGAAGCAAGAGGAGGACACCATGATGGCAAACACGGTTATCCTTCATTTTAATGTCAAAAAGAACGGCAAGGTCAAGATTAAAAATATTGATTTTGATGGAAATGAGGTGTTGTCGGACGGCAAATTGCGCCGTGCCATGAAAGGCACCAAGCGTAAGGTTTGGTACAACATATTCAAATCGTCGAAATTCATTGAGGCAAAATATGAGGAGGACAAGCAGAAAGTGATTGCAAAGTACAGCGAGCGCGGCTACCGCGATGCGAAAATTGTCTCCGACACAGTCTACCGCAATGAGAGCAACATGTTCAATATCCTCATTAAGGTTGAGGAGGGCAACAGATACTATTTCCGCAACATTGAATGGATTGGCAACACCAAATACCCATCCGAGATACTCGACCGCCAACTCGACATCAAGACTGGCGACGTGTATGATCAGGAGAATCTTCAAAAAAGGCTCAACATGGCCGACGACGCTGTGTCATCGCTTTATGTTGACCGAGGCTATCTATTCTTCCAGGCCATTCCTGTCGAGGTGAATGTTGAAAATGACTCAATCGATTTACAGATAAGAATTTACGAAGGCAAGCAGGCTCGTATCAACCGAGTGACAATCACTGGCAACGACCGTACCAATGAGCATGTGATTCGGCGTGAAATATGGACCCGCCCTGGTGATCTTTACAGCAAGACCAACATCATTCGAACCATTCGTGAATTGGGAACTTTGGGTTATTTCGATCCTGAGAAACTTGATGTTAAACCCGTTCCTAATCAGGCCGACGGAACAGTTGACCTGGAGTATATTGTGGTGGAGCGCGCATCGGACCAGATTGAGTTGTCAGGCGGCTGGGGTGGTGGAATGGTGATAGGCACATTGGGCTTGTCGTTCACCAATTTCTCGGCAAAAAACATTTTCAATCTCGACTCCTACAGTCCTCTACCGTCAGGCGACGGACAGAAACTGTCGATTCACGCGCAAACCAGCGGCAAGCACTACCGCTCGTTCAGTTTCTCGTTTACCGAACCATGGCTCGGAGGCCGCAAGCCTAACTCACTGTCGTTCTCGGTCTACCACACTGTGCGGTCGAGCGGCAACGTGTACAAATCGAACATCTCGCAGTACATGAAAATCACAGGTGCGTCAGTCGGACTTGGCCGCCGTTTGGAATGGCCCGACAACTATTTCACTTTGTATAATGAAATCAGTTATCAGCGTTACGACATCCGCAACTACGCGATACTTAGCGAATTCTCGACAGGCGTGTCGAATAACTTGAGTTTTACGACGGTCATTGGTCGCAACTCACTCGACCAGCCTCTTTATCCGCGCAGCGGCGCCAACATCTCGCTCTCGCTGCAACTCACTCCGCCCTACTCGCTGATTCGTGAGCGCAAGTTCTGGGAACTCGACAACAACGAGAAAAAATCGCTCGACGCCAACCCGACAGCCATCAAAGAGGAGGAGGCTCGCCGCAAATACGGGTTGATTGAGTTCCATAAATGGAAATTCAAAGCCGACTGGTTTAACGCCATATATCAGAACCTTGTGCTCCGAACCAATTTCGAGTTTGGTTTGCTGGGCTACTACAACAGTCTTTGGGGCTACTCGCCGTTTGAGTCGTTCCAACTTGGCGGCGACGGAATGCAAGGCGGCAACTATTACTATGGCTACGATGTGATACCATTGCGCGGCTACGACAACGGAAGCCAGGGCAACGGCTCACTGACGGCATATCCGCAAGGCAATGTTTATCAGAAACTTTCGGTTGAGTTGCGTTACCCGTTAGTGATGAAAGAAAGTGCAACCATCTGGGCTTCAGCATTCTTCGATGCTGGTAACTCTTGGTATGAAATGAAAGATTACAACCCATACAGTCTGTACCGTTCTGCGGGCATGGGCGTGCGGTTCTATCTGCCAATGCTTGGATTGCTCGGCCTCGACTGGGGCTATGGTTTCGACAGCAACCCGCGTAATCCAGGATCGAACGGCAGCCAATTCGCATTTACAATCGGACAAGCATTCTAACTTATGTTTAACAATAAAACCACTTGATTATGAGAAAGATGATTCTTGCTGGAGCGTTGGCATTGTTGGCAACATCGGCATTTGCGCAGAAATTTGCGTATGTTGACACTGATTACATAATGAAAAGCATCCCAGCATACGAGGCTGCTCAAGAACAACTTGAGATTATGTCGAAAGACTGGCAGGCGGAAATTGAAACCAAATACGCCGAAATTGAGAAAATGTATAAAGAGTATCAGGCCGAGAAAGTTCTGCTCACCGACGAGATGAAGCAGAAACGTGAAGATGAGATTGTGCAGAAAGAGCGCCAAACCAAGGAGTTGCAGAAAAAATATTTCGGACAGGATGGCGAATTGTTCAAGAAACGTCAGGAACTCATCAAGCCAATTCAGGACGATATCTTCAACGCCATCAAGGATATTGCCACATCGGGCAACTACGCATTCATTCTGGATGCCGCTGGCGGAGCGTCGTTCCTCTATTCCGACCCCAAATACGACAAGAGCGACGACGTGCTTCAGAAATTAGGATATAAGAACTGACACATTGACCGCATAATTTTTAGCGAGAGTGGCAACTCTAAACAAAATTTCTATATTTGCGATTATCAATAACAAAACAATAGAATGATGAAAAAGATTTTAATCGTTGTTGCAGTGGCATTTATGTCGTCTTTTGCAACAGTTTCAAACGCACAAAACTACAAGTTCGGACATATAGACTCTGGCCAGTTGCTTCAGCAGATGCCTGAACGCGAGCAAGCCCGCGTCCAACTTGAGAAATACGCCAAACAACTTGAAGACCAAATGGCAGCAATGCAGACCGAGTTCGAGACCAAATATCAGCAGTATCTTGAGCAACGCGACTCGCTGCCACAGGTTCTGCTCGAGGCTAAAGAACGCGAACTGACTGATATCCAACAGCGTTTTCAGACTTTCCAGCAGACTGCACAGAAAGATTTGAGTGCAAAAGAGGGCGAGTTGCTCCAGCCAATTATCGATAAGGCTAAAAAAGCCATCGACGATGTGGCCGCAGAGAATGGCTTCCTTTATGTGTTCGACATGAGCATGGGTGCAATTCTTTACAATTCCGACCAAAGCGTTGATTTGATGCCGCTGGTGCTTAAAAAACTTGGTGTTAAATAATTACGAATTAAAATAACTGGCAATATCCAACATCAAAATGTTGGATATTGTTTTTTAAACAGGTAAGGTAATGAGCAGCAGTCGGATTGGAGTGTTCGATTCAGGATTGGGCGGACTGACCGTGTGGCGTGAAATCCGCAGGCTGATGCCCAATGAGGACATTCTATATTTTGCCGACAGCAAAAATTGCCCGTACGGTCCCAAACCGCCTCAGACAATTGCAAAACTGGCATGCGAAATTGTTGACAGAATGATAGCCGCAGAGTGCAAGATGGTGGTTGTGGCATGCAATACCGCCACTGCAGCGGCAATCGACACCTTGCGCCAATCATATTCCATTCCATTTGTGGGAATGGAGCCAGCCATAAAGCAGGCCGCACTTAACACCAAAACTGGCAAAGTTGGTGTGCTGGCAACCAAAGGCACCTTCGACGGGCGACTCTACAAAGAGACAAGCCAGAAATATGCCAACAACATCGATGTCATGGTGCAGATTGGCACAGGATTGGTTGAATTGGTTGAGGCGGATGAGTATGAAACCGAAAAGGCGCACTCATTACTTGAAAAATATGTGGTTCCGATGATTGAACACGGTGTGGACCAGATAGTTTTAGGTTGCACTCACTATCCGTTCTTCAAGCCGCAGATTGAGCAGATGGTTGGAAACCGTGTGGCTGTTATCGACCCTGCTCCAGCCGTGGCACGCCAAGTAAGCAAGGTGCTGATTGAGCACGACTTACAAAACAACAACAGCCATGTCGGAACTGATTTGTTTGTGTCGTCGGGAGATGTTGGGGCCATGCGGAAACTTCTGAAATCGATGACGGGCAAAACCTATTCTGAATCGGAGGTTGAGTTTGGCGGACAGAGGTTTAATGCATTATCCGTCGGTTGACTTGCGGCAAACGTATAAGTTTGTATGGTAATTTGGTAATATTCCTATATTTGCATTTTGTTCGTAAACAAAAACACAAATTATGCTGTTTAAAAATAGGTTGATACTGACACTCGTTGTGCTTTGCGGAGTTTTTGCCGCCAAAGCGCAGGACGATGATATTATTCTGGTTAAGAAATTTGCCGAAAGCGCATTTAAAAAAGGCGATTACGAATTTGCCCTTCAAAACTATCTGATACTCTACAAACAAGACCAAGAGAACATTGATTTGAGATATCGGCTTGGCGTTTGCTACACCGAAACCAATATCGACAAAGAGAAGGCCGTTGGGCATCTGGAGTATGTGGCAAGTTTCAATAACTACCCCATCCGCACAAAATTCTTCCTCGGCAAGGCGTATATGTACAACTATCGGTTCACCGAGGCCATTGATGCTTTTTACGATTACAAAATGGTGGGCGTTGACGAGAACGACCTATTTGAGGCTGACCGCATGATAAAGATGTGCGATTACACCAAGGAACTTATGAACAACCCTATCAACGTGTTATTTACGCGTCTCGATACCACTATCAATTCCGATGTTGACGATATGTGCCCAGTTGTCACACCCGACAACAATCTGCTCTATTTTTCGAGCAACAGACATCATATAAAAGAATATGACGCGGATGTTTATGCTGGCCGTTATAGCGAGCGGAAGAAAGGCCTTTGGCAGTCGTCCGTTCAGATTCCAATTAGCAGTTACGACGATGAGAATGTGGTTGGCGCCACTCCTGACGGCAACAGAGTTTTGGTTTATGCCAACGGCGACTATGCCACTCACGACATCAAAATGTATACCCGCAAAGGTGTGAAATTTGCCAAGGCTCTGGCAGCCGATTTGCCAGCCGACATGAATACCGATGACATTGAGATGGGTGCCTGCATTACAGCCGACGGCAATACCATTTATTTTGCCAGCAACCGTCCTGGCGGACGCGGCGGTTTGGATTTGTACGTATCACATCGAGGTCTTGATGGGCGATGGGGACCATCCGAGAATATGGGTACCACCATCAATACCGAATACGATGAGAATTATCCTTCATTAAGCCCAGATGGCAAAACATTGTATTTCGCATCGAAGGGACACGAAAGTATGGGAGGATATGATATCTTCAGATCATCATTCAACGATTCGGAAGGCAATTGGTTCATGCCTTTCAACATGGGTTTCCCGTTGAATACTCCACTCGACGACACTAAAATCTCATTTGCCGAAGACGGCACAGCATACATTGCCGCCAAACGTAAAGAGGGAGTAGGAAATCTTGATATTTATCAAGTGAAAATATTAAGCGACGAGGAAGTGCAACCATCTTTCTATCAGGGTGTGGTGTTTGTGGGTGAAGATGAAGACAATGCGATGCCTCATAACGAGAAAATGCCTAAAGCCTATGCGTGGGTTTACGATGAATACGGAAACATTATCAGACAGATAAATGTTGATGAAGGTGAGTTTTTCGCACAATTGTACGCTGGTGATTATACAGTTGAAGTCAGATTTGAGGGTCAGCAATCGGGTTACAGAGAAAAACTGCACATGGCAGCCGATGATATGATAACCAGAGAAATATATTTGAAACCAATCAAATAACAGATACTATGAAAACACGTTTGTTATGCTTGGCGGCTTTTGCAATGTTGTTGCCATTGATGGTAGCAGCGCAGGATGTTAGAGAGGCCAACTATCAGTTCAAAATAGAGAACTATCCAACGGCACTGAAATACTATCTTGGTGCATATAAGAAAGATACAGGCAATATCGATATAAACTACTACATTGGAATCTGCCGTACCCGAACCAACTGCGCCCCTGCGGAGGCACTGCCGCATCTGCTCAAAGCCGAAAGCAAATATGGCCAGGAAGGTGAATATCTGATAGCACTGGCCCGTGCCTATCTCTATAACTACGATTTTGCAAAGGCCCGCGAGACCATATCAAAAGCAGCATCGAAACTAAAAGGAAATGTGGAAGTTGACCTTGTGAAAGCGTATATTGACAATGCTGAAAAAATGGTGAAATCGCCGCTCGATGTTACGTTTGTCAATCTGGGCAAAAACATCAACAGCGATATGGACGACTATACTCCGATTCTGTCAGCCGACAATGAAATGCTTCTTTATTCAAGCAACCGCAAGTTCGACACGGGCATAAAAGAGTACACTTGGGATGTGCTGTTCTCGCCGTCAGATAATGGCGATTTCAAGAAAAGCAAGCAGGCTACGGCTGTCAATACTGTTGATAATGAATTTGTTGCTGGCATATCGAACCGCGGCGACGAAATCTATTTCCAACTCGACGGAGTTGATTTTATTCAGGATTTGGTTGTCTCGACAATTGAAAACGGAGCCCCCAAAGGCAAGAACAATTTGTCGGATAACATCAATGCAAAGACGCTTGAACAAGGCGCCTGCGCAACTTTAGGTGGCGACACGCTCATCTTTTCGAGCAACGGCCACAACAGCATGGGCGGACTCGATTTGTTCTACAGCGTCCGTCTGCCTAACGGCGAATGGAGTGCGCCAACAAACCTCGGCAATGTGGTTAACACCAAATATGACGAGTCGTATCCGATGTTCTCGCCTGATGGAAAGAAACTGTATTTCTGTAGCAATGGCCCGAAATCGATGGGCGGATTCGACATTTTTGTCTGCGACTTTGATGTGCAGAACCTGAAAATTGGCGAGCCGAAAAATATTGGTTACCCGCTCAACGATGTGTATGACAACCTGACAATCTGCTACACGCTTGACGGCAACTACGCCTATGTTTCGGCCATAAAACCAGACTCTTACGGCTACAGCGACATCTACCGCGTAGTGTTCAACGAGAAGGACCCGATGGTGAAACTCTACATTGTCAAACTTCAGATTGCTCAAGGCGAAACAAAAGTCGATTTTGCTGAAACTGAAACAGATTTGAAGGTTTCAGTCATGAAAGGCAAGACACTTTTCGGCACGTACAACTATAATCCATCCACAAGTTCAATCAACATTGCGCTTCTTCCTGGTGACTATGTGCTTGAAATTGAGGGCAAAACGATTGAGACACTTTCGAAGAAAATCAATGTTCCCAATGCTCCTGGCAAGAAGATTGAGAATATGAAAGTGGATGTAAAACTCAAAAAATAAGCGGATTAGCCGTTTCTTATGAGTTACAAGTGGCTCTATTTCGATTTAGACGGCACCCTTTGGGATTTTGCCGCCAACTCGGAATACACGCTTCGGCATATCATGCGCCAAATGCTTCCCGAACTTGTTCCGCACGAGCAGGAATTCCTTGATTTATACCACCATTACAACGATATTCTCTGGGTTGAATACGGCCTGGGCAAGATTACCAAGGAGTTGCTGCGCTGGAAGCGTTTCCACGATGCGCTTGCCCATTTCGGCATCACCGACAAGGCTGTGGCAGAGACATTTGGCGAGCGTTATCTTGAAATGTCGCCGCATCAGACGCGCGTCGTTCCTCATGCCTTTGAGGTGCTCGACTATCTGAAAGCGAAAGGCTATCACCTCTATCTGCTCACCAACGGATTCATTGAAATTCAACATATTAAGACAACCGAATCGGGCCTTGCGCCATATTTTGAGAAGGTTTTCACGTCGGACGAGATGGGCTACAAAAAGCCGCACAAACTGGCGTTCGACTATGCTGTGAAATACGTGAACGCCCGCAAACGTGAGAGCCTGATGATTGGCGATGAGTGGCCCACCGATATTGTGGGCGCCCGCCAGGCTGGCATCGACCAAGTCTATTTCAACCCTCGCAACATACCCGCCGAATGCCCCGTAACCTACGAGATTCACAATCTGTTGGAACTGAAGGATATATTGTGAATTATTCTTGCGCGGGAAACACTTCCGTCAAACTTGCCCTAACTGCACTTGATTGTTCTTGAAGAGCAGGAAATTCAATTCGTCGATATTGTAGATTTCCGAATCCTGATGCGTGATGTAGTATTCTATTATCAAATCGGCTTTCGATGAGTGCGAAATGGCAAACCCGGCGCTACGCAGGAGCGATTGCGTTTCTTCAATATTGAGTTTCAGTGAGATGGCAAGTGCAAAAATGGTGTTTTTGCCTGGGGTATAATCCTCGTTCGAAATGATTTTTGAGAACAGACGGCGGTCGAGGTTAGCGTTTTTGTAAACTTCGGCATTCGTCATGTTTTTCTGACGTATAAACTTGAATAACTGT